>JASGCE010000041.1 GCA_030054295.1 Minisyncoccota bacterium | reverse complement strand
GGACTGTTCTAAGCTCAGAATGACAAGTTTGGAGTTTTTCAGGGTTTCCTAAAGGAAGGGAGATTACCCGTCTCGCTGCCCCGCTGACGCATGTCAGCATTCGCTGACGGGGCAGCGGCGGGTAATGACAAGGGGGATGTAGGCCTATTCCTTTTATATTGTCATTCCCCGCCAGGTTGCCCCGTCAGAGGCAACCGCAGACGGGGAATCTCGTTTTTTTAAAGGAAGCGAGATTCCCCGACTCGCTGCCCCGCTACCCTGCCGACGATTGTCGGTATTCGCCGACGGGGGCGGCGGAGGGACATAACAATAAAAGCCACCCTAATTCTTGTACACCGGGTGGGCGGCACATAAGGCCTTGACCTCGGTCACAACTCGCTTGCGGACGGATTCATCGTTCGGGGCATCGAGAATATCACAGACCAGATGAGCGACCTTGACCACCTCGGAATTCATAAAACCGCGAGTCGTCATGGCTGGCGTGCCAAAACGCAGGCCCGAGGTAATCATCGGCTTCTCTGGGTCGTTCGGAATGGCGTTCTTGTTGATGGTCATATGGGCGGCCTCCAGCAGATTCTCGGCGTCGCGGCCGGTGATCTTCTTGGCCCGCAGATCGACCAGAAACACATGGCTGTCGGTACCGCCCGAGATAACCCGCAGGCCGCGCTCGACCAGGGCCGCGGCCATCGACTGGGCATTGCTCTTGACCTGTTTTTGATAGGTCTTGAATTCCGGCTGCAAAGCCTCTTGGAACGCCGTAGCCTTGGCGGCGATCACATGCATCAAGGGCCCGCCCTGAATCCCCGGGAAAATCACCGAATTCAAGGCCTTCTCGTGCTGCCCATTGGCCAGGATCAAACCTCCGCGCGGGCCGCGCAGAGTCTTGTGAGTCGTCGAGGTGACAAAATCGGCAATCCCCACCGGATTGGGATATTCACCCGCGGCAATCAATCCCGCATAGTGCGCCATATCGACCATCAGATAGGCCCCCACCGAATCGGCAATCTGGCGGAATTTCTGCCAATCAATCACCCGCGAATAGGCCGAGGCACCAGCAATAATCATCTTGGGTTTATGGGCCCTGGCCTGAGCCTCGACATCATTATAGTCGAGCAATTCGGTCTTGGGGTCGAGCCCATAAGAGGCCACATTGAACAGCTTGCCGCTGATATTGACCGAAGCCCCGTGAGTCAAATGGCCACCGTGCGCCAGACTCATCCCGAGAATAGTATCCCCCGGCTTGAGCATGGCAAAATAAACACCCTGATTGGCCTGACTGCCCGAATGGGGCTGGACATTGGCATATTCAGCGCCAAAGAGTTTTTTAACCCGATCGATCGCCAACTGCTCCACCACATCGACATATTCGCAGCCGCCGTAATATCGCTTCCCCGGATAGCCCTCGGCATATTTATTGGTCAGCTGCGAACCCTGAGCCTCCAACACCGCCTTGCTGGCATAGTTCTCCGAGGCAATCAGCTCGATATGGTCCTGTTGCCGCTGCACCTCGTCCTTGATGGATGCCCACAGTTCGGGATCGGTATGGCTGAGGGATGCGCTATGTTTTGACATGGTTCTTTTCTCCACAAGGTTCTGAATAGACAATAGTTACAATCGCTTACACGGGCCTGGTGCGTTTTTGGAAACTGGCCTGAGCCGCCGCGACACCGCTGCCCAGTTCAATCTTTATCCCGCAGTCGTGCATGGCCATCTCGGCCCCGCTGATGGCCCCCAGCAGCATCAATTCGTTCAAATCGCCAAGGTGACCGATACGGAAAACCTTGCCCGCCAGCCGATCCAACCCGGCCCCGAGGGCCAGATTATACCGACGGAAGGCGTGGCTGATGACCTTGACCGCATCGGCATCAGACGGCACGACAATCGCCGTCACCGTGTCGCTGTTCCAATGATCGGCCACTGCGCAGGTCTTTAAACCCCAGGCCTTGACCGCGGCGCGACAACCGGTCGCCAGATGATGGTGTCGGTCATAGACATTGGGCAGCCCCTCCTCCAGCAGCAAATTCAGCGATTCGCGCAGACCATGAAGCATCGGAATCGATGGCGTATAGGGAAAATATCCCTTGGCATTGTTGGTCAGCATGTCGGTCAGGCTAAAATAGGCATGGGCGACTCGGTGATTCTTACCCGATTCCATCCCATGCGCCAGTGCCTTTTCGCTCACTGCGACAAAACAGGCACCGGCGGGCAACATAAAGCCCTTTTGCGAACCGGCCACCGCGACATCAACACCCCAGCTGTCCATCTGGAAATCGAGCGACCCAATCGAGCTGATCCCATCGACAAAATGGAGGGCGGGGTGTTTGGCCGCAGCGATGGCCGCGCCGACGGCCTTGACATCGCTGGTGACTCCGGTTGCGGTCTCGTTATGCACGGTCAGGACTGCCTTGATTTCGTGAGACCGATCAGCCTTCAGTCGTTCGGCGATCCGATCAGGGTTGGCCCCACTGCCCCATTCCTCCTCAAAAATCTCTACGGTCAGACCCAGGTGAGTCGCCAGCTCGCCCCACAGGTGGCTAAAGCGACCAAAGCGCGACAGCAGAACCTTATCGCCGGGGGATAGGATACTGACCAGGCCAGCCTCCCACCCACCCGTGCCAGAGGCCGGAAATATAAAGGTCTTACCAGTTTTGGTAGCAAAAACCTTTTTCAAATCCTCGAGCAGGGGCAGGACGAGATTGGGGAAATCGGGGTTGCGATGATCCTCCATCGGCACATGCATGGCCCGCAAAACGCGATCTGGAACATTGGTGGGACCCGGCACAAATAGAAATTGGCGACCGCGCATATTCTTAACTCCTGTGTTAAAAATCTAAGAATTTCAACCGACTAACCTGTAGATTCAGCGAAATCTAAAGCAAGGCTGATCGAATCGACCCCATCTCTCCACTCCTGCGCCTTTAGAGCAAGATTTCAACCATTTCGCAAGGGTTTTTTTAAGGTGTTTTTTATGACTTGCCAAGTGATTTTTATTTTGTGAGGAGGAGGCGGATGCCCCAGACTGTCTCAAAATGCTTGTACGGGGTTAACACAGACCATAAATTGTCATTCTGAGCTTAGAACAGTCCGAGCTTTAGCTCGGTTAACTGTTCTTAGCGAAGAATCCATTGTTCCAGTAGTACATTGTTTCTATGTGGAAAAATGGACTCTTCGCTTGTCTTGCTAAAGCTTTTGCTGCGCAAAAGCCAAGCGGGACGACGCTCAGAGTGACAAGTTTTTTGTTGAATTAGAATCACGAAATTCATTTTGAGACAGTCTGGCCCCTCGACTTACCTTTAAGATGTCGGCATTCGCCGACGGGCGAAAGTCTCACCCCAGGGCAGAGAATCAAGCCCCCGAGATTTATTTTTTATTTGCCAATAGGTTTGGCTTGCGGTTTGTAACAATAATAGGTACAAGAGGCAATTACGATGGTATTTAAAGCTTAATGCTCGACAGTGCCAGGCTAATCCTTATAGACTGTAACCTTGAATAGGGCGATTGAGTTCTATCCTTCGTTCTATTCCTAAACCTACCCGAATTGAGTATCAAAATGGCTGTTCCTAAAAAGAAAACCTCTAAGTCAGTTCGCAACATGCGTCGGTCACACGATTCCTTGGTGGCAATATCCTTTGGCTCCTGCGAACATTGCGGCAAGGCCAAGCGGCCGCACCATATCTGCAACAGTTGCGGATACTATGCCAAACGCGAAGTCGTCGAGAGAGAACAGGAATAGTCGGTTCATAGCTGCTCTACACTCCGCTTTCCCTTTTTAAGCAAAGGTTGTACAGGTCTTGAGCAAAGAACTTTCAATTGCTTTGGATGTTATGGGGGGAGACAATGCCCCAGACATAGTCGTGGCGGGCGCAGACATAGCGCGCGAAAGATACCCCGATGTTCGGTTTCTATTGGTTGGCCCCGAACCCCGTATTACGGCCATGTTGGCCAGCCGCCCCCTGCTCGCCAAGGTTTCCAAAATAATCCATACTGATGATGAGGTCTCCAACACCGTCAAGGTTGGAGAGGCCCTGCGCAAGGGTCGAAACAGCAGCATGTGGCTGGCGATAGAGACGGTAGCCAAGGGAGAGGCTCAGGCGGTGGTTTCGGCCGGCAATACTGGTGCCTTGATGGCCATGGCAAAGTTATCGCTGCGCCCGCTGAAGGGGATTGATCGGCCAGCCATTGCGACATTCCTGCCGTCGCGACGGGGTGAGACGGTTGTTCTCGACCTCGGGGCCAATATGATCTGCGATGCCTCTAACCTCGTGCAGTTTGCAATGTTGGGGGAGGTTTTTGCCCGTAGTCTGCTCGGGATTCCCAAACCGACCATTGGCCTGCTTAATGTTGGTTCCGAAGAAATGAAGGGGCGAGATGAGGTGCGCGAAGCCGCCGCCATTCTCCGCAACAGCTATCTGTCGGAACAGTTCCAAGGCTTTATCGAGGGCGATGATATCATGGCTGGCGCGGTCGATGTCGCCGTTACCGACGGCTTTACCGGCAATGCCGCCCTGAAGGCCGCCGAAGGGGCGTCTAAGTTATTTGCCCATAATCTGCGCGAAGCCTTTAAAAGCTCGATCTGGGCGAGGATTGCCTTTCCCTTGATCGGTTCGGCCCTTAAAAAATTCAAATATCGGATTGATCCGCGCCGCTATAACGGAGCGATTTTTCTCGGCCTCAATGGTATATCGATCAAAAGCCACGGCGGCACCGATGACTGGGGTTTCGCCAATGCCATTGGAGTTGCAGTCGATCTCGCCCGCCACGATTTTATGGATGAACTGCGCCACGAGATGACCGCCCGCGCCGGAACCATGGTCTTGCCGCCCGAAACCATTAGCGAATCTAAGGCCGAGGGTCATACAGCCAATCATAATGGGCAAAAGGCCCCCTCCCCCGCCTCAGCCAATCATTAGGATTTAGCAATGCCGGCCAGTTCCTCCAAGATTCGCTCGGTTTTGATTGGAACCGGTGCCTATTTACCCCAGAGAATTCTAACCAACCGAGAATTGGCCGCCAGTCTCGACAGTTCTGACGAATGGATCCGCCAACGCACCGGCATCAGCCAAAGACATGTCAGCAGCGATTCGGAGACGACCACCGACCTGGCGACGAGGGCAGCAAAACAGGCGATGGTCAATGCTGGGATCCGCGATCCATCGCAGATCGATCTGGTGATAGTCGCCACCACTACCCCCACCGATGTTTTTCCGGCCACCGCGACCATGGTGCAGCATTTTATCGGGGCCAGCGGTTTTGCCTTTGATCTTCAGGCGGTCTGTTCGGGCTTTGTCTATGCCTTGTCGGTTGCCGACAGTCTGTTGCAAAGCGGCAGTGCCAAGACGGCTCTGGTGATTGGGGCGGAGAATTTTACCCGCCTGCTCGACTGGACAGATCGCGGCACCTGCGTGCTTTTTGGCGATGGCGCGGGCGCGGTCATAGTGCGCGCCGAGGCCGGCAAGGGCGACCAGAGCGACCGCGGAATCCTGACCAGTTTTTTACATTCCGACGGCAGTCTCCGCGATATTCTCTACACCGACGGCAGCCCAGGGGCCAGGGTCAAGATGGAGGGCAAGGAGGTCTTCCGCCACGCGACCGAGAAGATGGCGGCGGTGGCAGAGGAGGCCTTGGATTCGCTTGGTTTGCAAGGGAGTGATCTCGATTGGCTGGTACCGCACCAGGCCAATCTACGGATTATCGAGGCCATGGCCAAAAAACTCAATCTGCCCCTCAGCAAGGTGATTGTGACCGTCGATAAACATGCCAATACTTCGGCTGCCTCAATTCCGCTGGCCCTCCATGCGGGCTTTAGCGACGGGAGGCTGAAGCCGGGACAGTTGATTATGGTCGAGGCCCTCGGCGGCGGCCTGACCTGGGGTTCAGCGATCATCAGGCTGTGACACTTTAAATGATTGTTTTTTGATCACCCCCACTGATAAAATTCCCATAGTGAATCAATCCTTTACACCATAAATAGGCGCATAGTTCTGCCGTCTATAGACAAATAGTTTATAAATTTACTATTGGAAGTAATTCTTGAATTGACAGCAGCTGCGATTCACGCTAATTCTTATTTATCACTGGTTACGAATCGACTAGAGTAAAGTTCCTGATTTTATTGACTAAATTTCGTTTGCTTCAGAAATAAAGCAAATCTGCACCGCAATTGGATTACTCTATTGCCGATTGTAAAGTCAATGAGTTACAATGGCTTTAGCGAAAATCAAGGTAAGCAGTTTACATTTGCCGGGAGGAGTTGAAACATGAAAATGGTAAAGAATGACGAGACCGTTACCCGAGCCCAATTGAGTGAAGCCGTCTATAAGGAGGTGGGCCTGTCGCGCAATGAATCAGCCGACCTGCTGGAGATGGTTTTAAACGAGGTTTCTGAAGCCCTGGTTCGCGGTGAATCGGTTAAGATCTCCTCCTTCGGCAGTTTCTCGGTGCGGCAGAAAAACCCGCGCATTTGCCGCAACCCTAAAACCGGGGAGGAGGTTCCCATCGATTCGCGCCGCGTCTTGATATTCCGCCCCTCCCATGTCCTCAAACAGAGGGTCAATGGTACGGCTGCCGCCAAGACTGCAAAGCCGGCAAAGGCAAAAACCAAGGTCGCAGCCAAGTCTTCCGACACTAAAAGCAATCAGGTGAACTCGTGAATAGCGCAAAACTTCTTCGCGCCAAGATAGAGGCGCTGCAAAACGACTCCCGTGCCGAGGCTGAAACGGTTGCGCTGCCGAGCCAGCCCTTACCACGCCACAGCGGTCGCAACGAAAAGTCGCCCGAAGCCTTTCGCATCATCAGCGAAGTGGCCGAAGAAATCGGCGTCAAGCCACATGTGCTGCGATTCTGGGAAACCAAATTCCCCCAGTTAAAACCCGTCAAACGCGCTGGCGGCCGTCGATATTACCGTCCCGAAGATGTTGAACTGCTGAAGAAGATAAAGAAACTGCTCCGCCAAGACAATTATCGGATTGAAGGAGCGCAAAAATTACTCAAGGTCAATAGCCATAACCTGCCCGCTGCGGCCGCTGGGTCTTCTACTGCGGTTTCTGCCGAGACTGCCCTGCCAAAACTGTCGGTCGAGGAGCGGATTGCCTCGATGGATAAGATTCTCAGTGAGCAGAATGGTTCCGGTCTCGACCGCGAAGGTTTAATCCATGAATTGGCCAAGATCAGGGATGCCCTTGGCAACAAGGACTGAGTTCCCCCGAGTTGCAAAGGCGCGCCAATGGCAAGTCCTGCTGCTTGGCTCGACCGGTCAACTGGGGCAAGAGATTTTAAGACGGGTGCGGCAAGAATTAGCCTTGCCCTTTACCTTGTCGGTATTGAATCGCGAGCAATTTGATCTCGCCACTTTAAATCAAAAACTTGATTCTCATCCGCTGGCCGCGCAGCTTGCCTTGTTTGATATTATCATCAACTGCGCAGCCTATACCGCCGTTGACCTGGCCGAGAGTGAGGCCGAACTGGCCACCGCTATCAACCATCATGCGGTAGAATATCTGGCGCAATTTGCCGCCGATCATGACCAGATATTGATTCATATTTCGACTGATTTTGTTTTTGATGGGCAGATTGGCCGACCCTATCTTGAGACTGACTCCCCTGCTCCGCTCAATCACTATGGCCGGAGCAAACTCGGCGGAGAATTGGCGATAGAGGCCAGTCTTGAGCGGTTTGTTATCCTTCGTACGGCCTGGTTGTTTAGTGAATTTGGCCATAGTTTTGTCAAGTCGATTGGGCAAAAACTTTTGGCGGGTCAGTCGCTGCGGATTGTTGGCGATCAATTTGGCTGCCCTACTCCGGCCGCCGAGGTTGCGAAGGTTGTTATTGGCTTTTGTCAGCGAATTGTGGCGGGAGAGGAGGTTTATGGGCTTTGGCACTTCGTTGGTGCGCCAGCGACGACCTGGTATCAACTGGCGGTGGCGATTGCCGAGTCTTTGGCGGAACGGGGGCATCCAACCAGCCCCGAGCAAATTACGGCCATTACCAGCGACCAGTGGCCGGCGGCGGCGCGGCGGCCGAACTACTCGGTGCTCGATTGTGGCAAAATCTGTGCGCGGTTTGCGATTGAACTGCCAAATTGGAAATTGTTTTTGTAATAGGTGTGGGTATATTTTTTTTGAGTAAATTATTCAATAATATACTGTGTTCACTTGAAAATTCAAAACTCAGACTCGTAATTTAGATTAAAATTTGTAGGGGGGGCGGATGCCCCCCCCATCTCACTTCGTTCGATTCCCCCCCGCTGGATAGCCTCGTGCTTACGCACGACGCTATGAGGGGTTATGGGAGGTTTTAGCCTTTCGGTACCCCTCATCGCGTTCTGCGCAGCAGAAGGCGATCCAGACGGGGGAGTCAAGCGAAGCTTGACGGGGGGCATCCGCCCCCCGCTAAAAACGAAAAGTTTTGAATTTTCAAAGAATCAAACTATACTATGTTTCCTTAAGAATTCTTGAAGTTTCAACCCAAAAGTCGTCACTGCGAGCCTCGGCGGCGCGAGCGAAGCTCGCATAACCGCCGACGGCGTGGCAGCAAGCCCGCGAAGCGGTCAGATTTCTTGTAAAAATAACTATTTGATTTTAAAAGATTATATCGACCGCTACGCGGGTTCATTGCCACGGCCAAATCGCAAATGCGCGTTGCACGCGCGGCGATTTGCCTCGCAATGACGAATATGGATAGTTATTGAAATAATAACAAAATTTTGAATTCTCAAGTGAACGAAGTATATACAAAAAATAAAAAATGCGGTTTGGCGGTTGCAAGGCGGAGCCTTGCTCGGGGATTTTTAAGGGGGCGAAGCTCCCTTAAAGGCGAAGCCAACCCGCCGAGGGAGGGCGAGTTTCAGGTCGCCTTTTGCGCGGTGGTTGCGCAAGTGAGCGACCCTGAAACTTGCCAGAACCGATGGCGTTCGTTGGTTGTTAAAGCGCGTTTTTGTGAATTATTTTGATGCTTTCTGAAAGATATATATTTTGCTATGGTTTATCTATTGAAATTTACCGACGAAAGGAAAAATACTTTGAACCAAAGTAACCGACTTAAAAAATGGCGCAAAGCCTCCCTTGGCATTTGGTGCGGACGGTTTCTGAGCACCATCTTTATCACCTTCATGCTGACAGCATCCGTATTGCCAAAGTTTTTATTTCCCGAAATGGCAATTCCGACTCTGGAGCAACTCGGCTGGCCAGCCAAATATTTGCTTTTAATCGGAACCATCGAGTTGGTTGGCACCCTGCTCTATAGCTACTCCAAAACCGCGATCATCGGGGCGATTCTTTTGACCGGTCTGCTCGGCGGAGCCCTGGCGGCGCAACTGCGTGTCGAGGCCGCGCTCTTTACCCATGTTTTATTCAGTCTCTATCTCGGAATTTTTATGTGGGGCGGCCTGTGGCTGCGCAATCCCCGACTTCGCACAATCATCAATTCGTTCAAGGAATGAGGTGATGAAAACTAGGCAAATGCTGGACAATTAAAAACCCACCGCATAGTTACGATGGGTTTTTTTAAAAATATAATCCAGAATTTAAAATATACGGCTATTTCATTTTACTGTGCTTATCCCAATCATGTGTCATAACAAAACCAGTAGCACACATAAAAACAATCAATCCAATTAAGAAATAACTTAAAGGCGTAAATATATCTAACATTAGCCTATTCTATTCTTAGAAGATAAGAAATAACAACAGCAATAATGGCAACCAATAACAATAGTGTTATTTCAAATCTGGTTAACACCAGTTTGCCAAAAACAAACGAAACCATGTCTATAGTAGCAGGAAAAAATTATCATATAGTTTTTCCATCGCTTCGCGATGGGCTTTATTAAATCTTATAATCAGGATTTTTAAAACCCTACTGAATTTTTAATAAAAAACTATATATTTTATGCCATATTTTTATATGATGTATTAAATGCATTATATTCAGATTAGTTTTATTATTACAGAAATACAGAATCACAACCGCACAGTTATATAAAATTAAATAAATTTACACCTTATCGAAAGAACAAAAAATTAAAAAGAATTTACTTCAGACTCGGCTCCCCGCGCCAATAACTTCTTCACCAACAAATCATTCTTTTGCTTGATAGCTATAGTCAAAAAACTTTCGCCTTTTATATCCTTTTTATTTATTGAAGCACCATTATCCATTAAATAAATGATAGAATTTTCCCATTGTGTTCTATCATCCAATTTGTCTCTAATATCCAGGCTATTTCTTGATATGAATTGGTTTATGACTTCTGCTCTCCGTTCGGGACTGACAAGATCAACAATCGCCTTAACATCTTTAAAATCTCGCCGATAATAAGCAATATAGAGCATGGAGGATTCGATCTCCGAATCTTCTTGTCGACAAAATTCAATCAATCTATGCCGGTCAAATTCAGTAATTTTGTAATTCTTATACTTACTGTAATCAATATCAGAAGTCAGATTTTTTTGTGTTAAATCATATAGGAAGGCTGCCAAACCCCATTGATTTGTAGTTAAGGCAATCGTCATTGGCGATACAAATTGATCATAATTGGCACTTGATTTAGCCTTTACTGTAAAATCTACGCCCTTACTCGCCATATAGTTAATTAATTTAATTTTTTCCTTTAAGGTTTTCGGTACTTCAGTATCATTATTATTTTTTTGAAGATTAACTATCCATGGGTCATAAATATCCTTCCAATCAGCAAAAGAACCACAATCGCTTACAAACATCCAGATAAAATTTGAATAACTTTTATCAGTGGTAATCGCGCTATTAAAATCTATTCCGATCTCATAAAAATAATCAAGCATCTCAAAGTCAGCTTTGCATAGAAGATCGATGATCAGTCTACCACCCGCAGGTTTGATATTAACAAGAACAGACTTGTCAATTCCTGCATCGATCAAAAGTTTAAGGGCTTCAACTTGCCCATTTTCAGCGGCGTAAATTGCTGCATTATCCCAAGTGGATTTGTTATTGGTATAGTTTTGAACCATAATGTATTTTTTTAAAGTCTGTAAATCACCATTTTTTGCAGCCAAGTATGGCTGTGTCAGTGGTCTTGGATAGTGTTTCGGCATTCCTAACATTGCCATAAAAACAGCTTCACAGCCCGTTAAAAACGGAATCATTGAAATAAAGAGTATAACCTTTGAGTAGAATTTTACAGTTCCTGTAAATGTCATGGAAATCACCAAAAACAAGTTTGCAAATCACAAACCGTATCCAACACTATACCGCATAAGCTTTAACAAGAATATCATAAAATATTCAATGAAAAAAACCCACCGCATTCCGGCGATGGTTTTTTTTTAAAAATATAATCCAGAATTTAAAATAGACGGCTATTTCTTTTTACTGTGCTTATCCCAATCATGTGTCATAACAAAACCAGTAGCACACATAAAAACAATCAATCCAATTAAGAAATAACTTAAAGGCGTAAATATATCTAACATTAGCCTATTCTATTCTTAGAAGATAAGAAATAACAACAGCAATAATGGCAACCAATAACAATAGTGTTATTTCAAATCTGGTTAACACCAGTTTGCCAAAAACAAACGAAACCATGGCTATAGTAGCAGGAAAAAAGTTATGAAATAGTTTTGCCATCGCTTCACGATAGGCTTTGTTAAATTTTAAGATCATGATTTACTCGGTTAACTTGAGGATTTAAAATTTTGTTCAGATTTCAATAACTCTCAATATTCGCCATTGCCGCCGCTCGCTTTGAGCGGCTGGCAATCCAGCCATCGGAGTTTGAGGGGCATAATCCCCTCAATTATAAGGAATATTTTGTGTTTGGCTTATGCCGATCTGGATTGCCTCTCTGCGCTGCTATCGCAGCTTGAGGGCAATGACGATTTTAGATTGGCCTAAATTTGTAGGTATTACTCTAGAATTCTCAAGTGTACAGTGTATATATAAAACCCCCTAAAATTTTACAAAATTCATATATAACTATTTTGCCACAGCTTAGGATGAAGTATCAAGTACCTCCTTGCAGCCTCCATCCTTCGTCAGGGTGTTGATGACATCCAAATACTCCGAATGGCTGTCATAATGTAAAAATAAAAACAATTCTTTGGTTATTTTACTTGCAGTTGGTTTAAGTTCTTTATATTTATCAGCGGCCAATTGACAAGCGGTTTTATTTTTAAAGGAGAGCTGGTTTACTTCAGCACCAGCAGCGATTAACTTCTGCACACTACCATGATTTCCTCTATCAGCAGCCTTGCCGAGAGCCGTCCAACCGGTTTTGGGATTGCGATAATTGACCTTTAATCCCGCATTTATGAAATCATCAATTGTGACGCTTTTTAATTCAGAACTTCCGTAGCGAACCAAAAAGACTGTATCTCCATTTTTATCAATATGATTGATATCAGCTCCAGCTTTAAGAAGCAAAACCATAGCATCACGATCTCGAATAGAAAATATCGGAGTCCGGCCATATTGATTTGCGAGATTAACCACCGACTCTGCCCCCCGCGCAAGCAACTGTTCAATCAAGCCATTATTCATTCTGGTGGTCGCAATATCCAAAAAGCTATTGTCGTCTTTATCGGTGGTATGAACCGCATTCCCCTGATCAACAAGATAGAGAATATCATTAGCCCAGCGAATTTCTTGACCCGATTCGATTCGCACGCCTTGCAACATAGAATGTTTAGAGATGGAGCGATTGATAATCTCGACCCGTCGCTGGGGCGACAGCAGATCAATAATGGCACGCAGACTTGAATGATCCTGATTGTAATAGGCGACAAATACCATCGTCGCTTCTAAATCAGCATCCTCCTGACGGCCAATTTCCAGCAACCGAAGACGATCAGACTGAGTAACAACTTCATCACTATAGGTCTTAAAATCTTTAGTCGAACGAGAAGCCCCACTACTGCTCGTTAGAGCATCTAAATACTGCGCAAGTGCCCACTGATTTGTCATCAATGCAATCGTTGCGGGAGAGTAAAAATTATTCTTATCTCCCTTTGCTGTATAGGTAACCGAAGATATTACCCAAAGATTATTTACTGATGATTTAATAGGCTCGGAAAAATCAAAACCGTGCTTAACCAAATAATCAATAATCTGAAATTTGTCTTTTAAAGTAATCTTTGGTAACAAATAACCCACATTGCCCTTTATAAACCTATATGTCTGACAATTATGTACAAATATACTTTCAAAATAGGATTTATTTTCTTTCGTTTCGGCAAGAGCCTTTAAATCAAAACCAATCTGGTGAAGATAATCCAAGGTTTTATAGTCTGATTTACATAGGGCCTTGGCTATAAGTTCGGAATCATTAATATTTTGACTTAATACTGTCCTATCAACGCCAGCATCTATCAACAGTTTAAGAGCCTCGACTTGACCAAAATTAACTGCCTCTACAGCGGCTTGATCCCAAAAATACTTTTTTTCGCTGTATTTTTCTGACTTAATAATGGATTTAATCGTCGATAGATCACCTTCCCTTGCCGCCAATATCGGCTGAACTGGCCCCCGTTCATTTGACAAAACTCTTGGAAGGTCGTAAGTTAACAAAGCGATCATGCCAAAAGGTGCGGCAACAAATGCGCAGCCCAACATAATCTGAGATGTCAAAAAAAATAAAATTATATGACAGATTAATTTTACAGTTCTTGTAAATGTCATAAAAGTCACCAGAGATGTTAAGTTTCCAAATCACATCTCGAAACTAACAGATACCGCTAAATATATAGCAAGATTATGATGAAATAATCAATAAAAAAACCCACCGCATTTCTGCGATGGGTTTTTATACAAGGGCATTTAGAAGACTCGGCAGCGACCTACTTTCCCACACCTTAAGATGCAGTATCATCAGCGCTGAAGGATTTAACGGCCGAGTTCGAGATGGGATCGGGTGAACAACCTTCGCTATAACCACCGAGTCATCTAAATGTCCAAAGTTTAAAACAACAGTTACTTCTTCTTTTTCTTCGCCTTTTTTTCCCAATCGTGAGTAAGAATAAAGACAGTTAAGGGCGCAATAATAAGAAATCCCAAAAGATAAATCGTCAGAGGCGTAAAGATCTCGTTCATATCATGGTTCCTTCCTTAAATATAGACCAATAATTAAGCAGGTTATTGTTACGGTAGATAACAATAACACTTCAAAATCGTTTAAATCAAGCCTTCCAACCAAATAGGTACCTAAAGCTATCGTTGATACCCCGGCATGGGTATCAAAATATCGAGCCAAACCTTCCCTTTGAGATTTTCCAAGAGAAAACGACATTGAGACCTCCGTTTTAACTGTGTTTGCTTTCTTGTGAAAATACCGATGGCCCTATGGTGAGTTCGCGTTTGGTTTTTGGTAAAACCGTATAGTTTAAGTTTAGCTTAGATTAGCCTATAACACAGCTTATCATAAAGTTTTCAAGCGAGTTCAATCTGTGATGCAAGGCAGCAATAAGTCATGCAACTTATCCCTGCGCGCAAGGAATGTTGTAACCACCAGTAAACAATAATGAGGGCATTTAGAAGACTCGGCAGCGACCTACTTTCCCACACCTTAAGATGCAGTA
>JASGCE010000040.1 GCA_030054295.1 Minisyncoccota bacterium | reverse complement strand
ATTAAAAACAAGTCGTTAACCTTCTACCCCCACCAAGAAAACCTAACGCTCGCCTTCGGCTTCGCTAAGGTTTTCTATCCTCCCCCTGCTAGGGGGAGGCAACTGTGAAACATGCATCATAATTAATGTCTCGCTCCTCTTAATCATAACAATGCCCTAGCGGGCGCGGGCGGACTCGGCTATAGATCACACAGCACTCACAAAGCACTCACACAACTCTCACCCCGCCAAACCCATATTGGAATGATCCGATGCCCTATGCCGACCTGCGCGAATTCATGACCCTGTTGACCGAGCGCAATCTGCTGGTCAAGGTCACCGAGCCAGTCTCCCCCCACCTCGAAATGACCGAGATTCAAACCCGCCTGCTCGCTAAACAGGGCCCAGCCATCCTGTTCCAAAACCCCACCACCAACCAAAAATCCTGGCCCATTCCCGTGCTGGTCAACCTCTTCGGCACGGTCGAGCGAGTCGCCCTCGGGATGGATCGCCGCCCCGACCAACTGCGCGAGATCGGCCAAACCCTCGCCTTCCTCCGCCAGCCCGAACCGCCCGGCGGCTGGCGCGAAGCCCTCGAACTCCTTCCCCTGGTCAAGACTCTGTTGGCGATGAAACCCTTAACCGTCAGCCGCGCCCCCTGCCAAGAAATCGTCCTGAAGGGCAGCGACATCGACCTCGGGCTGCTGCCGATTCAGGGCTGCTGGCCCGACGAGCCAGCCCCCCTGATTACCTGGCCCCTCGTGGTTACCAAAGGCCCCAGCGGCTCGCGCCAAGACAGCCCCAACCTCGGCATCTATCGGATGCAGGTGCTGGAGCGCGACCGCACCATCATGCGCTGGCTGGAACACCGCGGCGGAGCCCAGCAATATCGCCGCTGGCAGGCCGCTCACCCAGGGGAGAACTATCCAGTCGCGGTGGTCTTGGGTGCCGACCCCGGAACCATTCTGGCCGCCGTGACCCCTGTTCCCGACACATTGTCGGAATATCAATTTGCCGGTTTGTTGCGCGGCAAGTCGGTCAAGCTGGTCGATTGCCTGACCGTGCCGCTCCAGGTTCCGGCCACCGCCGAGATCATCCTCGAGGGCCATATTATCAGCGGCAAAACCGCGCCCGAAGGCCCCTATGGCGACCATACGGGTTATTACAATTCGGTCGAGGAGTTTCCGATTTTTCAGATCACCGCCATGACCATGAGGCGCGATCCCATCTATCTCTCGACCTTCACCGGCCGCCCGCCCGACGAGCCTTCGGTGCTGGGCGAGGCCCTGAACGAGGTCTTTATCCCCCTGATGCAGCAACAGTTCCCCGAAATTGTCGATTTTTGGCTGCCGCCAGAAGGCTGTTCCTATCGGATTGCTGTGGTCTCGATTCGCAAGGCCTATCCCGGTCACGCCAAACGCATCATGCAGGCGGTTTGGTCCTATTTGCGGCAATTTATGTACACTAAGTTTGTGATTATCGTCGATGACGATATCAATTGCCGCGACTGGAAGGATGTGATGTGGGCCATCTCGACGCGGATGGATCCGGTGCGGGATATGACGATGGTGGAGCGGACTCCGATTGACTATTTGGATTTTGCCTCGCCGGAATCGGGTTTGGGGGGTAAGATTGGACTCGATGCGACCAACAAACTCCCGCCCGAGACCCACCGCGAATGGGGCCGCAAAATCGCCATGTCGCGAGAGATCATCGATCTGGTTGACGGTAAATGGCGCAAATTAGGATTGGAGTGAGTAGGGCTATAGTCTGTTCACTTGAGGATTCAAAAACTCAGGCGTGTAATTTAGAGCATTTTGCTGAATTGTCGAATCAATGAAATTTTAATTTTCATACCCTCCCTTCAGGAAACCCTAAAAAACTCTAATTTAAAGACAGTGAGGCAACCCCCCTTAGTCTCACTAGGCAGCAAGCTGCCAAGTTCGACTATTCCCCCCTTCTGAAGAAGGGGGGATAAAGTAGCTATGAATACAACAGCATATACCTCCCCTTCTTTAGAAGGGGAGGATAGAAACTCTTGGTGAGACGAAGTCGAACCTTAGAGTTTCTTGGAGGGGTTGCACTATAAATACGGAAATTTAAATTCCCAATTCAGCAGTCTATAGTGACGACAAATCAACGCCTCGTCACTTCTTTGGTTCAAAAATCACCCAGAATTTGCGGACTTTTTTGACCGTTTCCCAGGTGCCTTTGAATCCCGGTTCGATGACAAAACTGTCGCCAGCCCGATAGGTTTCGCAGTGGCCGGTCTCGTCGGTCAGGCGGACCTCGCCCTCGAGGATTTGGCAGAATTCAGCCTCGGTATAGTGGACTGATCTTTTGTCGGGGGTTGATTCCCATAGTCCGGCTTCAAGCTGGCCGGTCGGGTCGGTGAAGACCGTGACAAAGCCGCGGTTGCTGCCCGCATCATAGGGGCATGGCATTTTGGGGTCGAGGCGAATCGATTTCTTAACACTACTCATTTTAAACTCCGTTATGATTTAACCACATAGATAATCACTTAATTTTGCGCCAAACGCAAGGACTCCTGAATCGCCCAGACCGAGCGCAGGGCCGCCAGAGCCTCCCGCCCGGTCGCGCCAGCCTCGGTGGACTCACCACGAACCGCGGCGATGAACTGATGGAACTCGGCGGTCAGGGGCTCGACCACCCGAATCGGCAGGAACTCGCTGACAATCCCCGCCGCCATGCCTGTTGCCGATGGTCGCGGCCGTAAAACCTCGGCAGTCTGAGCCAAAAAGTCAACCACCACCAGCCCCTCGGTGGTCATGATCTGCATGTCGCGCCTCCTCACCTGGGTAATCCGCGAAGCCAGCAGAGTGACCAGCGTCTTTGGCGCAAATCGCAAGATCGCGGTCACCTGATCGGGCAAGTCGGGTTGCAGGGGCGCGACTCCGCGAGCATAGACCTCGAGCGGTTCGCGGCCCAAGATATGGTGGATAATATCCAGGTCATGCACCATCAGGTCGCTGACCACATCATTATCGACGATCCGCGCCGAGCCGGGGTTAAGTCGCCTTGTCTCAATCGCCAGAATTTCCTTATCGCGCAGGTAATCGACGGCGGCAACTACCGCCGGGTTGAACCGCTCGACATGGCCGACTGCCAAGACTAGATCGCGCTGCTCGGCAAGGGTGATCAGTTTAAGGCAATCGGCTTCGGTCAGGGCCAGGGGCTTTTCGATCAGGCAAGCAATGCCAAGCTCCAGCATCATACTGCCAATCGCTCCATGCAGGGCTGAAGGCACGGCAATCGATACGGCATCGACGCGACCCGCCAGACTGCTGGGGTCATGCCCGGCGGCACAGCCGTGCAGAGCCGCCAGCCGCGCCGCCCTATTGGCATTTTGGTCGATCACCGCAACCAGCTCGACCCCATCGGTTGCCGAGAAGATGCGGCAATGGTGGCTGCCCATCTTGCCCGCGCCAATCACGGCGCAGCGCAAAGGACGGTTTAGTTTTACCCTTGAAATAATTCGTCCCCCCGCGAAGGATTTTTATACCGCGCACAATCAACCCTTGCACTATCACGCCAGATTGTGTATTTCAACTCTCAGCATCACGATGCGTCGTTTGCTGCCGTAGCTCAGTGGTAGAGCACTCCCTTGGTAAGGGAGAGGTCGTCAGTTCAATCCTGCCCGGCAGCACCATCCATCCCCGAATTATATCCTACCCATTTCTGCTGCAAAGGTGCGGGTAATCAGATGCCGTCGCAGCTTCATGGTCGGGGTCATCAGGCCATTATCGATGGTGAAGGCCTGGTCGGTCAGGATGAATTTCCGTACCTTCTCGGGCGGGCTGAGGTCACGGTTGGCGCGGTCGATGGCGGCGCGGATCTGATCCTCGTTAAATTTTGGCGAGGCCGGGACAATCAGGGCAGCGACAAAGGCTCCACTGACCTTACTGGCAAAGACCATAACCTGGGCAATCTCTGGCTCCAGCCCCAGCCGCCCCTCGATTCGCGCCGGGGACAGGGTGTCTCCGCCCGACAGTTTGATAATGTCGCGTTTGCGGTCGGTAATGACCAGATAGCCGTCAGAATCCAGATGGCCAATATCGCCGGTGCGCAGCCAGCCATTGTCCAGAGTCTCGGCCGTAGCGGTGGGATTATTCCAATATCCAACCATGACATTATCGCCCTTGACCAGAATCTCCCCATCATCGGCAATCTTGACCGTCACCCCCTGCAAGGGTTTGCCAACCGTATGGAGCCTGGGCGCAAGGGGCGAGTTGCAGGATATGACCGGCGCGGCCTCGGTCTGGCCATAGCCCTGGCAGACCGGAATCCCCAGCCCGTAAAAATACTCCGCCAGTTCGGTACTGAGGGCTGCCCCACCCGAGACCAGGGCGCGAATTCTGCCGCCAAAAACCCTTTTGATTCTGCGCCGTATCAGCAATCCCAACAAAGGGTCGGCGATCCGATCCCGCAGCGATAGTCGGCCCCTGGTCTTGATATTACTGACCTCTATCGCCTTAAAAAACAATCTTTTTTGCAAAACCGACTTTTTATCAAGGGCAAGGGTTAAGCGACCATAGAGCATCTCGAACAGGCGCGGCACCAATGTCATGATGGTCGGGCGAACCTCGAGCAGATTGGCGGCAATGGTCCCTACCGATTCAGCATAATAGACCTGCGCCGACATCTGAATCGGCAGCCACAGACCCGCCGTATGTTCATAACAGTGCGACAGGGGAAGGAAGGATAAAAAGATTCGGGGAACACGGCGGAACCAACTGCGGCAGATCACCGGCGTGATCAGGGCCTCGGCGGCCAGAACATTGCTGAGAATATTGCGGTGCGACAGCATGATCCCACGCGGCGCCCCGCCCGTACCCGAACTATAGGTAATCTGGGCCAGGGAGTCGGGCGGGATCGATTGCCGCAGTTGCTTCGCCAGCTGGTGCCAATGGCGGTCGGCAAAGCGCGGAATCTCGGCGGCGACAGCCTCGGCCCAAAGCATAAATCGGATGGCGGATTTTTTTAAAGCTGCGGATGAGCCAGCCTTGCTAATCCCATTCTCCATGACAATGACATCGCTGAGGTGCCCCCCCGTGACTCCCCCCGTAACCCCGGCCACGACCCGCTCGCAGAGTTCAAGGCTGGAGATGATGGCTACCGCCGCGCCGCAATCGCTGAAGATATGGCGGTGGTCTTCGGGACTGTTGGTGGTATAGACCGAGACCGAGATGGCCCCAATCGCCATGATGGCTATATCGGCAATGGCCCATTCGGGGCGATTTTCGGAGACTATGGCCACGCGGTCTCCTGCCCCCACCCCGAGTCTTCTTAGAGTCGCGGTCAGGGCCTCGGCCTCGGCGGCGACTCGGTTCCAACTCCAGCCTTGCCAAGCTTCTTTGTCGCGGGCGGCTGGGTCGGGTTTTTTTATAAAGAACAGCGGCCGATCACCATTCTGGCCGGCTCGCTCATAAAACAAGGAGGGGAGGTTTTGAGAGGAGTTGCTCACCTAAGAAGCCCTTTCCAGACAGAATTTTAATCCTCGACGACCACGACGCGATTTTTGCCCGCTCGTTTGGCCTGATAGAGGGCGCGATCGGCTCGATCAATCAAATCATCCAGGTCCTCCTGGTGTGCCGTTAACTGGGCCAGACCAATACTGACGGTAATTCGAAAATGAGCGTGGCGCGAATGAATAACATCGGATTCGATATTGTGCCTCAGTCTTTCGGCGACCAGTTTGGCTTCGGCCAGGGAGGTGTCGGGCATGGCGATGATAAACTCCTCCCCGCCATACCTTGCCAAAATATCGGTAATGCGCAGACTACGGCGGGCACAACTCGACAGGCTGCGCAGGGCTGTATCGCCTACGCCATGACCATAGGTGTCGTTGATATATTTAAAATCGTCAATGTCAAAAATCAGCAGGGTAAAGGGATGGTTAAAGAGCGAATCCCGCTGCAACTCCGCCGAACTGATCTTAAAGAATTCGCGGCGGTTGAGCAGCCCGGTCAAGGGATCGGTGGTCGATAGATTGAGAAGCAGTTCGGTCGCTCGGCGGTTGTGATTGATCAAATATCCCCACAACATTATGACCGTGCCGATCAGCAGCCGATTGGCGATAAAGATATAATGTTCAAGCTCCATGCCATCGGTCATCGGATGGTTATGATAGAGCAGACCAATCACCGTATTGAACAGGGTCAAGGTCACGGCCAGGGTCGTAAAGAACATATAGAATTCTTGCACCCGCAAGGATTGCAGAATAAAAAGCACCACCAAATAGAGAATCGGAGTCGAGAATCGGGCCATCACCGATAGATCAAGGGCAAAAACAAGACTATAGGCAACAATGGCCAGAATCGTAATTCTATGGGTATGAGACAGCCAATTAAACACTAAAGACGCTCCCCTCTGGCTCTCGACGAGAATTTGAAGTTTTTTCGATTCAGCATCATTGAATAATCGCAATCTTATGTCAATCTTAATTGAATTAAGATAGGCTTATAATTCAGCAGTAATCGCTCTTTAAACTGTATAGTTTAGAGGCAAGATTAATCTAACCTTAGCAAAAAATAATTCCTATGGCAAATTTGTAATTTAATGCATCTATACTCCGTTCACTTGAGAATTCAAAATTTTGTTCATATTTCAATAACTATCCATATTCATCATTGCCGCCGCTCGCTTTGAGCGGCTGGCAATCCAGCGGGGAGTTTGAGAGCCTGTCCCCGCAGGTGGTGGCGGGGAGGCATAAGCCCCTCAATTATAAGAATTTTTTGTGTTTGGCTTATGCCGATCTGGATTGCCACTCTGCGCTGCTCTCGCAGCTTGAGGGCAATGACGATTTTGGATGAGCCTATAACTTCGGGAAGTATGCTAGAATTCTCAAGTGAACAGAGTAAATAAAGATAAACCTTGCCCTTAAGTTAAGTCTGAAAAAGTCAGTTTCGTTGTCACTCTGAGCGTCGTCGCGCTTGGCTTTGGCGTAGCGAAAGCCTTAGCAAGACAAGCGAAGAGTCCAGAAAATTTATTGTTTACAATGAGTTAAGCTATTCTGGATTCTTCACTAAGAACAGTTAGTCGAGCTAAAGCTCGGACTGTTCTAAGTTCAGAATGACAAATTTGGACTTTTTCAGGCTTTCCTTAAGCATCGCTATCAAAACTATAGACCGCGTGGTTCAGCGGCCCGTGGCCCTTGGCGAAACTGGGGTCGGATAGTCCGGGAGCCGAGCCAAGCGCGGCGGCGACGAAGTTTCGCGCCCGGTTGACGGCTGAGGAGAGGGTGCGCCCTTGAGCGATGCCGCAGGCTATGCCGCTGGCCAGGCTACAGCCGGTGCCGTGGCTGTGGCTGGTTTTTAGGCGCGGGCTGGTGAAGATCTCCTCGCCATTGGGGGTGACCAGCAGGTCGGTGACAATGGTTGACTCTTGGTCGGCATGTCCGCCCTTGATGAGTACCGATTTCGCCCCGAGGCTGAGGATATGCTTCGCGGCGGTACGGCGCTGGTTCAGGGTGCTGATGGTCATGGCGGATAGGGTCTCGGCCTCGGGGATATTGGGGGTGACGCAGGTGGCGAGGGGGACCAATAGGCTGGTCATAGCCGCGACGGCATGGTCGGCAATCAGGGAGGCTCCGCCCTTGGCAACCATCACCGGATCAAGGATGATGGGGATATTGCGGGCGTGACGAGTCAGCCACTCGGCCAGAGCCTTGATGACCAGCGGGTCGAAGACCATGCCGATCTTGATGGCATCGGCACCAAAGTCGCTGAAGATCGAATCGAGTTGCGCGAGGATAAAATCGGTTGGTACGGGCATGATGGCCTGGACTCCCAGACTGTTCTGGGCGGTTAATGCTGTCACCGCGGTCATGGCAAAACCCCCGAGGGCCGCGACGGTTTTTATATCAGCCTGGATTCCCGCGCCGCCGCCGGAATCCGAACCGGCGATGATTAGTATTTTGCCCTGGGTTTGCATGGTGAGGCTATTCCCTTTAAACAATGGCTTGAAACTTTTCAAGCAAATATCTAGTCTGGTTGAGTATTAGGAATTTGCATCGATGAATCAACCAAAACTCGTTCAGATTTGGAATCCCAAGACGGGTATTTTGCCGCTGAGTCCCGAGGAGGCGGCGGCGATAGCTCCGCGCGAAACTCAGTCGATCATTGACGGGATTGCCGCTGAAACCCGCAGGCTGGAGGGGAGTCAGGCACTGGTCGATTTTAACGGCCGCCTGCGACGGGAATGGTCGGTCATGACAAATTTAATTGAAGGTGTTTTTACACTCGACCGTGGGACGACGACGACACTAATTGAGTGGGGCTTTGACCCGCGCTACATTGGCCATGGTGCCAGCGATCGATCAGCAAACGATGTTTATGATGCATTGATTGACTGCGAAGAGGTTCTAAATGGACTCTATGATTTTATCAAGGGTGATCGGGTCTTTGGAACCAGCTACATCAAGGAACTCCATTCACAATTAACGAGGTCGCAAGAAACCTCTGATGCGGTTGATAGTTTTGGGGTTGGAACCAAGATTCCTTTGCTGCGTGGGGCTTGGAAAACTCATCCCAATAGTCCTTTGAAGGATGGCACAATTTACCAATACTGCTCGCCTGAAAATACTGCATCCGAGATGGATCAATTAATTGCCGGATATGATGCGCTGGTCGCAGCCAATTCCGACCCGATTGTGGTTGCGGCCTGGCTGCACCATCGTTTTACCCAGATTCACCCTTTTCAGGATGGCAATGGTCGGGTGGTTCGCGCGCTGGTGACACTGGTCTTGATTCGCGCGGGACTGACGCCCTTTACGGTTACCAGCGAACAGCGGGCTGACTATCTTGACGCGCTGGAGGCTGCCGACAGTGATTCTTCTGCTGTTGGACTTGTACCGCTGGTCGAGATGATTAAAGCGCGGTGTCTCAACGATTATTCGACGATAATGAAAGTGGCAGAAGAGTCCAGAGCGCAATCTGATAAAAGCGAAGTTAACTTAACTTCTCTAAGTGCATTTAACAATGTTACTGATCAACTATTTGCTGTTAGCAGAACCGTTGCTGAAACTGTATTGGTACAGACAAACAGGAGTAATTCTAAGATAATAAACCCAGTGGTCGAAAGCAGTATTGCTGATTTATTAAATCCTTATGAAGCCGAAAAAAAGCGTAATAACGCAATCAAGGAAATACACAATAATGCTGGTTATGCATTTTTAATTAATAGGACTTTAATCCAGGACGATAAATTAAGTCGTTCAGCCAATTTAATTTTTCCTAATTATCATCCGCTAAGCATTAATATTTTTAAAAATGAATTTAAATATTCAGTTCAACTTACCTGCCATAGTCTTATTGATTTCAAGGAAGAAATTTCTTTCTTAGAAGCAGAGAAAATCGATTCTGTTTTAGAAAGATATAAAATTTGGTTCCAAACAAACTATAGTCGTTTTATTGTAGAGTCTCATAAAAACAGGTGAACCATCCAAAATCTATTGAATCTTTAAAGAATGTCCCCCCTCCCTTCAGGGAGCGGGGGAAAGAGGTTCTTAGTTTTTAGCAAACGAAGTGCAGCTGAAAACTTAGAACCTCTTGGGGGGTAGGTTTTTGAATTTATAATTAAACTTAGACCTACCCCCCAAGTCTCACTAAGCAGCAAGCTGCTAAGTTCGACTATCCCCCGCTCCCTGAAGGGAGGGGGGACATTCATTTCCTAAACCAAACCTTTGTTGGTGCATCAATAATTGTAAAATGCTCTAAGATAATCCAGCGCGTTCTTATGAAGTTCTTACCCTGAGTTACTCGCAGGCTCGTAACCCAGAGTAAGAACTTCATAGGGAGTAACGAACGCGCTTAAAATCACACGATAGATTCCAGATTGCGTTGGGTGGGGAAATGCCTGCGGCGCTTCAAATTGTAAAACGGTCTGTGACTCCCTAACTTGGGCTTCGCCCATTGGCTTGCAGCCAAACCGCTTTTTTTCTTTTTTCTTTTTTTGTATTTTGTATTTTGTATTTTGTATTTTGTATTTTGTATTTTGTATTTCCCTACCTCTTACCCTGAAAAAAATCCCTGAGCAAGTCACCCGCCTCCTTCTCACAAACCCCACCAACAACCTCCGGCCGCCACAAACTCGTCACCCGCTCAAACAACCGCGGCCCATGCTCAACCGCACCCCCCTTAGAATCATAGGCCGCAAAAACCACCCGCCTAACCCGCAAACCAACCATCGCCGCAGCACAAAAACTACAAGGCTCCAATGTCACCCAAACCGTACAGTCGCTAAAATAACTCACCCCCGGACGCAATTGCTGCAACCGCCGCAAAGCCAAAAACTCAGCATGGGCCAACGGATCAGACAGTTCCTCACACCGATTCCCCGCCACCACCAAAACCCGCCCGGCAGCATCGGTAACAACCGCCCCCACCGGAACCTCGTCACGCCCCGCCGCCGCCCGAGCCTCAGCCAGAGCCAAGGCCATAAAATCCGACTCAAGCCCCATGCCGCCGCACCGCCGCCGCAAACTCCGCCACCCGAGCCAATACCGTCGCAACCAAACCCGCCCGCACCTCACCATCCATGCCAATATGCCCCGCAACCACCTCGACCAATGCCGTCCCCACCACCACCCCATCCGCTACCGCCGCAACCGCCGCCGCCCGCTCAGGAGTCTTTATGCCAAACCCAACCGCAATCGGTAAATCCGTCACCGCCCGCAGCCGCCGAACCGCCGAATCAATCGCCGCAACATCCCCCGTCTTGGCCCCGGTAATCCCCGCCACCGAAACATAATAGATAAATCCACTGGCATTATCCGCAATCACCCCCAACCGAGCATCATCCGCCGTCGGAGTCGCCAGCCGAATAAAATCCAACCCCGCCGCCCGCGCCGGTTTGCCCAGCTCATGATCCTCCTCGGGCGGTAAATCGACGACAATCATGCCATCAACCCCGGCCTTTAAAGCATCGGCCAAAAACCGAGTAACTCCATAATGATAGATCGGGTTAAAATAACCCATGAGAATAATCGGAGTCGTCGAATCCTTCGCGCGAAACCGCTCCACCATCGCCAAAACCGTGGGCAGCTTCACCCCCGCCGCAATCGCCCTGAGACCCGCCGCCTGAATCGCCGGGCCATCAGCCATCGGATCGCTAAAAGGCATCCCGACCTCGATTATATCAGCCCCCGCCGCAGGAAGCCCCGCCAGCAGAGTTTCAAAACTCGTTAGATCAGGATCACCCGCCATAAAATAGGTCACCAGCGCCGCACGATTCTCCGCCTTCACCGCCGCAAATTTTTCAGCCAATCGAGACATGATTCTCCACCCTGTTGCCCGCAATCATCGCTCGGCAAACCATAGCAGAGTTTTATTAGAATGGGGATAATCGTATTTTATCAATTTGATTAGAGCTTTTCCCACTTCGAATTGCACATTGGATTGTCAATGCCCGCCGCAGCACTCCCACCCATTGTTATTATCCGCCGCTGCCTTCACACCACCACTTGTCATTACCCGCCGCTGCGATAGCAGCGAGTCGGGTAATCTCGCTTCCTTTATTTTCTAAAAGCAAAGCGAGATTCCCCGTCTGCGCTTGCCCCGCAAGCGGGGCAATCTGGCGGGGAATGACAAATATTCTATATTCTTTACCGTGGGAATTACTCTAACTGAAAGTCCGCATCTGGTTTAAACTCAATCTTCCAGTTGGTTGAGTTCATCGGTCGTAATCCCAAGTTTTGCCATTACCTCTTCAAGGCTGATGGTTCTAGTTTTACCTGATTTATGATCTTGAATTTGGCGATCAAGTCTATCGACAAAATCAGCATTCCAGAGTCCATCAGGATCGCCGACATCGACGCCAGGACGATCGGTCAATGGTTTTTTGCTGACCGACGGCAGGATTTTTAATTCAAGACTATCCATGATTATACCGCACAAAAACAGTTCTAAACACTAATATTAATGCCTTGAATGGCAAAGACAGTCAAGAAAATACTGGAGCATTTAAACTCGCCATAAATGCCTCCACCGAGGTAAATGATTCAACCTCCCCCCGATCCAACTCATCCATCGCAGCGATGGACTCAGCATTGGGTTCTCCGAGCGGGCGGTAAACCATCACGGTCTGGCTCGGTTCGCTCTCCTTGTCTAGTTCGACGGTAATCTGTGCCATAATCATTCTCCTTTGTGCAAATTATAGCAGAGTTTTATTAATATTGGGACACTATCAGATCATGACACAAGGACTAATCCTTCATTTGTAAATTTCTCGACGATGACCAATATCACTGATGGTTATGATCTTATCAATTTCGTTGATTACCGCCAGCAGACGATAGTCGCCCACCCTAAAACGGCTTAAGCCTTTATAATCACCCACAACCGGTGAGGAAAGAACCACGGGATTAGGGTGACTGGTCAGGCGTTCGCGGATATATTTAGTGATCCTTTGCCTTTGTGTTTTATCAATCTGTAATAATTGATCCTGTGCATAGGGATGAAACTCAATCTTCCAATTGGTTGAGTTCATCGGTCGTAATCCCAAGTTTTGCCATTACCTCTTCAAGGCTGATGGTTTTTGTTTTACCTGATTTAACATCGTCAATTCGGCGTAAAACCTTGTCAAGATAGTCGGCATTCCACAGTCCATCGGGATCGCCGACATCGACGCCAGGACGATCGGGCAATGGTTTTTTGCTGACCGACGGCAGGATTTTTAACTCAAGACTATCCATGATTTTACCAAAAAAAATCTTCTAAACTTTAGTAATCATGACATGAATTGCAAAGACAGTCAAGGTAAATACGGGTGCATTTACTCGGCTGGCACATAGACCTCGCTGCCCGATTCCTTGAACCTAGCCGACATTTCGCTCATGCCATTATGGGCATAGTCGCGCAGGTCTTGGGTGATCTGCATGGAGCAGAATTTCGGCCCACACATGGAACAGAAATGGGCGACCTTATGGGCATCCTTGGGCAGGGTGCGGTCGTGGAAATCGCGGGCGCGGTCAGGGTCGAGGCCAAGGTTAAATTGATCCTCCCACCTGAAATCAAACCGCGCGCGGCTGAGGGCATCATCCCGCGCCTGGGCCGAAGGATGACCCTTGGCCAGGTCTGCGGCATGGGCGGCGATCTTATAGGTTATGACCCCCTCCTTGACATCATTGCGGTCGGGCAGCCCAAGATGCTCCTTCGGCGTAACATAGCAGAGCATGGCACAGCCAAACCAGCCAATCATCGCCGCGCCAATACCACTGGTAATATGGTCATAGCCCGGGGCAATATCGGTCGTCAGGGGCCCAAGGGTATAGAAGGGAGCCTCGCCACAGACTGCCAGTTGCTTTTCCATATTGACCTTGATCTTATGCATTGGCACATGGCCCGGCCCCTCGATCATCACCTGGACATCGTGCTTCCAGGCAATCTGGGTCAGCTCCCCCAGAGTATCGAGTTCGGCAAACTGCGCCGCATCATTGGCATCGGCAATCGAGCCAGGGCGCAGCCCATCGCCAAGCGAGAAGGAGACATCATAGGCTCGCATAATCTCGCAGATCTCGGCAAAATGGGTGTAGAGGAAATTCTCCTGATGGTGCGCCAAACACCAACGCGCCAAGATCGAACCGCCGCGGCTGACTATCCCAGTAACCCGCTTGGCGGTCAGGGGGATATAGGCCAGCCGCACCCCGGCGTGAATCGTAAAGTAATCGACTCCCTGTTCGGCCTGTTCGATCAGGGTGTCGCGGTAGATTTCCCAGGTCAAGTCCTCGACCCGCTCGACCTTCTCGAGGGCCTGATAGATCGGCACCGTACCAATCGGCACGGGAGAATTGCGGATAATCCAGTCGCGGATATTATGAATATTGCGGCCAGTCGAGAGGTCCATGACCGTATCCGCGCCCCAGCGAATCGCCCAGACCATCTTATCGACCTCCTCCGCCACGCTGGAAGTCACGGCTGAATTGCCGATATTGGCATTGATCTTGACCAGAAAATTCCGCCCAATGGCCATAGGTTCCAGCTCGCCATGGTTGACATTGGCGGGGATGATGGCGCGGCCACGAGCGACCTCGTCGCGGACAAATTCCGGCGTGATAAAGGGCGGAATCTCGGCGCCAAAGGATTCACCATCGGCGATGGCCGAGTCGCGCAGCTGCTCCCGCGCGATATTTTCGCGGATCGCAATATATTCCATCTCGGCGGTAATCATGCCGCGCCGGGCATAGGCCAGCTGTGTCACCGCGGCGTTGCTTTTGGCCTTAAAGGGACGGTACTGAATCGGAAAGGCCGGGGCCAGATGCTTGCCGGTCGCCATGCCATTATCCTCTGGCTTGACCGCGCGGGGAGCCGTCGATTCGACATCGCCCCGCGCCACAACCCATTCCGAGCGGGCTCGCGCCAGCCCCTGATTGATGGAGATTTTAACCGATGGGTCGGTATAGACTCCCGAAGTATCATAGACCGCCAGAGCTGGCTCCTTGGCCGATTCATGCAGGCTGATAAGCCGCCGCGGAACCCTGATCGCGGGGTGAATCGTCCCGGCCGTATAGTCCTTGGTTGATGCGGGCAAGGGCCCGGTCGTGACCGCGGTAAAATCGGGCTGCTGGGAAGGGGTGGCTG
>JASGCE010000243.1 GCA_030054295.1 Minisyncoccota bacterium | reverse complement strand
CCCATATTATCGATGGTCTGGCCGATGGTTTGAATGTCGGTCACAATCTGCTGAGTCGCATCCGACATGCCATGAACCTGAGCCGAGATCTCCTCGGTCGCCCGCGCGGTCTGATTGGCCAGAGCCTTGACCTCGCTCGCCACCACTGCAAAACCCTTACCGGCATCGCCGGCCCGCGCCGCCTCAATCGTTGCATTCAAGGCCAGCAGGTTGGTTTGCGAAGCAATCTCGCTGATCAGTTTAACAATGTCGTTAATCCGACTGGTCGCCTGCAGCAGATTGGCGATGGTCTTGTCAGCCCGGTGGGTATGGCCAATCGCCTCCTGAGCAATATCAGAGGAGCGATCAACCTCCAAACCAATGGAATGTATCGCCTCGGCGAGACCCTTGGCCGAACCGGCCATCTCTTCGGTATTGGCGATGGTCTGGTGGAGGGCCTGACTGGCCAATTTGCTGCGATTTTTGGCGAGTTCGCTCGCGCTGAGAATCTTATCGGCTGAGCCCTTCATCTGCTGCACCGAATCGGTCACGCCGCGGAAAACCCGCTCGACGCTGGATTCAAAGGTCTCGGCAACCTCGATGCGATTGCGGAGTTTCTCGTGTTCTGCGCGAATTTCGGCATCGCGCTGTTCCTGCATATGCTGTTCGATGCGCTGATTCATGCGGGCGATAATCAGCTGCATCATCCGCACGCCAAATCCCGGATTCTGGGCGACAATCTCGAAGGTTGTCCTCGCCGAGATCGACATGACATCGACATCGCTGGAACAGATGGCGGTGGCGGTTCGCTCCCGCGATGGGGAGAAGATTCCAATCTCTCCAAGCATATCCCCGGCCTTCAAATTGATCTTAACTTCAGACAGGGTTACCGTTCCGGCGACAATCAGATACATATCGTCCGACCGACTGCCGCGGCGGAACAGAACCGTATCCTTGGTGTAACTCTGTTTGGTCATATAGGGCAGAAGCCAATCGAGATTATCGACCGGCTTGTTAAAGACCGGCGAGACCGGATTGCTGACATCAATTGCCGCATGGTCTAACCGATTGAGCAGTGACTTAATGATCGAGAATCGCGACAGGGCAACCACAGCCACCATCATCATCACCAGGCCAAGAACCAGACTTTGGGCATAGATGGCCCCGGCAATGCCAATCGCCATAAATGGGAGCCGCAGATAGACAATTCTTCTTTGATAAGGTATAAAATAGCTGGCTTGAACAAAAACTGCCAATGCAACTACACCCCAGTGCCATAACTCCATCTTAAACTCTCCCAAGAACTAATCACCCTTTTACTCCAAACAGAATTGCCGTCTTTTTAGGTAAAAATCAAGCCAATTGCACAAAATTGATTGAATTATTTACTCTTAATTTACAGTTTCTCATCCTCCACAGCAAAGGCTCTATTCATTGGTACGGAATCGTAAAAATTTACTGCAAAAAAAGGTTGATATTTTGGTCTTGGGCGGGGGGACGGCGGGCTGTGTTCTGGCCAACCGTTTATCGGCTTCGAGTAACCGCCAGGTTACCCTGCTTGAGGCGGGCGGCAAGGATAGTTATATATGGCTGAAGATTCCGGTCGGCTATCTCTATTGCATCGGCAATCCGCGCACCGATTGGCTGTACCGCACCGAACCCGAAGCGGGATTGAACCAGCGGAGTCTCAGCTATCCCCGTGGTCGAGTCATGGGCGGCTGTTCATCAATCAATGGCATGATCTATATGCGCGGCCAGGCGGCAGACTATGACCATTGGCAGTCGCTGGGTAATCCCGGCTGGGGCTGGGATTCGGTGCTACCGCTGTTTAAAATTTCCGAGGACGAGGCCAATGGCGCCGATGAATGGCACGGTTCGGGCGGAGAACTGCGCGTCGAGTCGCAAAGGCTCCATTGGCAGATTCTCGATGCCTTCCGCGATGCCGCGGTGCAATCGGGCATCCCGGCCATCGATGATTTCAACCGTGGCGATAATCATGGTGTGGCCTATTTCCGCGTCAACCAAAAACGCGGCCTGCGCTGGAACGGGGTTCGCGGCTTTATTCGCCCGATTCAGAAAAGGCAAAACCTCGAGATCATGACCCATTGTTTGATCGATCGGATCGAAATAAAAGACCACCGCGCCGTCGGGGTCTGGTACCGCGACCTGAATGGATTTGAACACTATATTGCCGCGACTCACATTATCCTGACCGCTGGGGCGATTGGCTCACCGGCGATTTTGCAAAGATCGGGGATTGGGGATGGAAATGATTTGCAGGGTCTAGGGATTGACCTTAACCACCATGCTCCGTCGGTTGGACAGAATCTGCAAGACCATCTGCAACTGCGCGCCATTTACCGCGTGAAGAATGTCCCCACCCTGAATATCCGCGCCAAGGGTTGGCTCGGTAAGGTCGGAATCGCCCTGGAATATGGATTAAAACAGTCTGGCCCCATGGCCATGGCCCCCAGTCAATTGGGGATATTTGCCAAGTCAGATTCACAGCAACCCAGGGCCAATTTGCAATATCATGTTCAGCCCCTGTCGCTGGAGAAGTTCGGCGAGGGTCTCCATGATTTTCCCGCCATTACCGCCAGCGTCTGTCACCTGCAACCGGAGTCGCGCGGTACGGTCATGATCAGGGATCGCAACCCTGAATCGGCCCCGGCGATTAAACCCAATTACCTGTCAACCCTTTCGGATCAAGAGACTGCGGTTAAGGCGATTGAACTGACCCGTCGGATTGTTGCCCAACCAGCCCTTGCTGCCTATGAACCGAGCGAATGGCGACCTGGTGCCCATGTGACCGCCCATGGCGAACTGGTCAAGGCGGCGGGCGATATTGGCACGACTATTTTTCATCCGGTGGGGACTTGCCGCATGGGGGCGGATGCTGGGGCGGTTGTTGATTCCAGTTTGAAGGTCAAGGGGGTGGAGAATCTGTGGATTGCTGATGCCTCGATTATGCCGAGGATAACTTCGGGCAATACCAATGCTCCGACGGTGATGATTGCCGAGAAGTTTTGTCGGGAGTTTTTGAAGGGTTATGGTTGAAATCTTGATTGGATGACCAGATCCATTCGTTTCAAACTGTGAGAAGTGAGTAAAGCACTCTTAAATTATCAAAAAAAGAAAAAGCGGTTTGGCGGCAGCCAAGCGCGAAGCGCAGGCGCGGCCTGAGCGATTAGTTATCAAACTGTTGACACTAAAATTCTCAACCAATTTTGGGTGTTGTTAAAAAAGTTTCAACAATTTGAAGCACCGCAGGTACTTCCCCACCCGGCAAAATATGGAATCTATTGTGTGATAAGTAGCGCGTTCGATTACTTCCATGAATTATTTATCCTAACTCGCTGCGAACGAAGTGAGCAGGTTACGAGTAAGGGTAAATAATTCATAAGAAC
>JASGCE010000242.1 GCA_030054295.1 Minisyncoccota bacterium | reverse complement strand
GATTTGAGCAAGCAAAGCGCAGCGAAAATCTTAGAGCACCTTGGGGGGTAGGTCTAGGTTTTATAAACAAAACTTCAAGACCTACCCCCCTGCCTCACTCTGCTTCGCATCGTGAGCCTTCCCCCCGCTACCTAAAGGGAGGGGGGCAGTTCATCAATCTCACTCCGAACCTAGAGTCAATTTAACTACGCCGCCTTTTTCGCCAGGGCCGCCTTGGCCTGAGCGACAAAAACCGCGAAGCCCGCCGCATCGTGCACGGCAATGTCCGACAGAACCTTGCGATCGACTTCGATCCCGGCCAGAGTCATGCCATTCATAAACTGCGAATAGGTCAGACCCAATTCGCGGCAACCGGCATTGATGCGCTGAATCCACAGGGCGCGGAAGGTGCGCTTGCGATTGCGGCGATCCCGATATTGATATTGCAGACCCTTCTCGACCTTTTCGAGAGCAATCCGATAGTTCTTAGAATTCCGACCGCGGTAGCCCTTGGCTAGGTCGAGAACCTTCTTATGACGAGCATGGGCAGTTACACCCCGTTTTACGCGAGCCATGGTTCACCTCACCTTTGATAGGGCATGTATTTAAGGACAATCTTTTGATCCGAATCACAGAGGATCATGGTCCCACGAGCCTGCCGCTTCATCTGCTGCGGACGGGAAGTCAGTCGGTGGCGTTTAAAGGCAACTCCCGCCTTAATCTTGCCACTGCCAGTAACACGAAATCGCTTTTTCGTGCCACTCTTGGTTTTCATTTTGGGCATTTTCTATCCTTGGTTGGCGGAGGCTTAATACCACCGCTAGGGGAAACAAAACCGGCAAGGCAGCCCGAACTGGCCCTGCGCGATTGTAAAGAGCGCATTCATAAAGTGCGCGGCTGAAAAGAGCGCATTTGTAAACTGCGCGATTGACCTATCGTTACGGTAATCAAATCCGTAAAGCATAGTTAGCAAATCCGTACCATAGTTGCAACAGGGATTCGATGGAGTCTTAAACAAACTTGATAATTGCCATTTTGTTAAAATTATGAAATAACCAAGATTGAAATTCAAGTTTGAAGCCCTCCCCCAACCCTAGACCAAAAGGTGAACTGCCATGGATCGTTCCAAAGCTCTCGACGCTGCCCTCTCGCAAATTGAGCGATCCTTTGGCAAGGGCTCGGTGATGAAACTGGGGGCTAAATCGGCAGCCGACGAGGGCGCGGGAGTGATCAGCACCGGTTCGCTCGGGCTCGATATTGCCCTCGGGATTGGCGGATTGCCGCGCGGCCGAATCATCGAGATCTATGGCCCCGAAAGTTCGGGCAAAACGACACTCGCCCTGCAGGTGGTGGCGGAGGCGCAAAAGATCGGCGGAGTCTGCGCCTTTGTCGATGCCGAACATGCCCTCGACCCCAGCTATGCCAAGAAACTCGGGGTCAATATCGACGAGCTCTTGATCTCGCAGCCCGATGCTGGGGAACAGGCGCTCGAGATTGCCGATACTCTGGTGCGTTCGGGCGGTATCGATGTGCTGGTCGTCGATTCGGTCGCCGCTCTGGTGCCAAGGGCCGAACTGGAAGGGGAGATGGGCGATTCCCACATGGGTTTGCAGGCGCGATTGATGAGTCAGGCCCTGCGCAAACTGACTGGTTCAATCTCTCGGTCAAACTGTATGGTGATCTTTATCAACCAGATTCGCATGAAGATCGGTGTGATGTTTGGCAATCCCGAAACCACCACCGGCGGCAATGCCTTGAAGTTTTATGCCTCGGTAAGGTTGGATATTCGCCGCATTGGCGCGGTCAAGGATAAGGAAACCATCATCGGCAACCAGACTCGCGTCAAGGTGGTCAAGAACAAGATGGCTCCCCCCTTCCGCGTTGTCGAATTCGATATTATGTATGGGGAGGGGGTGTCAAAGCTCGGCGAATTGATCGACCTTGGCGTCAAGGCTGGGGTGGTCGAGAAATCAGGTTCCTGGTTCAGTTACGACACCAACCGCATCGGCCAGGGGCGCGAAAATGCCAAGGTCTTCCTGCGCGAACACCCCGACATGGCGGCGGCGATTGAGGCCAAGATTCGCGCCAATGCTTCAGGCGTGGCGGAGGTCATGCTGGGCGGAGACCTGTCGGAAGGCAATGACGATGCTGGCGGTGGCGGTGGTGCGGGCGATGGCGGTGGGGAGTAGATCTTGTCGGTAAATGAATATGACTATATTATCGTAGGGGCTGGTTCGGCGGGCTGCGTATTGGCAGATCGCCTGTCCGCTGATGGCAAGACCACGGTCTGCGTCCTTGAATATGGCGGCAGCGACCGGTCGATCTTTATTCAGATGCCCAGTGCCCTATCGATCCCAATGAATATGGATAAATATACCTGGCTTTACCGTTCGGAACCTGAACCCAATCTAGGCGGAAGGCGCATCACCTGTCCGCGCGGCAAGGTGTTGGGCGGGTCAAGTTCGATCAATGGCCTGGTCTATATTCGCGGCAATCCGGCCGATTTTGACGGCTGGGCCGCGGCGGGAGCCAAGGGGTGGGACTATCGATCTGTCCTGCCCTATTTTATCAAGGCCGAGTCGCGGCGGGAGGGAGCGACTCCTTACCGCGGTGATTCTGGCCCTCTGGCGACGCGCTATGGGCGGCTCAAGAATCCGCTCTATAGTGCCTTTGTCGCCGCGGCGGTACAGGCAGGTCACCCGGCCAATGGTGATGTCAATGGCAGCAATCAAGATGGTTTTGGCCGGATGGATATGACGGTCAAGGATGGTATTCGCTGCTCGGCGGCGGTGGCCTATTTGCACCCGGCCAGTAAGCGCGCGAACCTGACCATCATCACCCGCGCCCTGGTCTCGCGGATTGATTTTAAAGGCAAAAAAGCGATTGGCGTTTCCTATCGTGTCAATGGTTCGGAATCAGAATCGGTCAGTTTGAAGGCACGGCGCGAAGTGATTCTCTCGGCCGGTTCGATCAACTCACCCAAGATTTTAAAACTGTCGGGGGTGGGTAATGGCGACGAGTTAAAACTCCACGATATTAAGGTCGTGCATCACCTGCCGGGGGTTGGTGAGAATCTGCAAGACCATTTAGAATTCTACCACCAGTTTGCCAGCCGCAAACGCATCACCCTCTATTCGGCGCAGTCCTGGTGGCGCAAGGGATTGATCGGCGCTGAATGGCTGCTGACCCGCAAGGGGCTCGGGGCGACCAATCACTTCGAGACCTGCGGCTTTATCAAATCCTCGCCCAAGGTGGCCTATGCCGATATTCAATATCATTTTTTGCCGCTGGCTGTGACCTATGACGGCAAGGGTCTGGCGAGCGAACATGGGTTTCAGGTTCATGTTGGATCCATGCGTTCCAAAAGCCGCGGCACGGTCAAGCTGGCCAGCCGCCACCCGGGCGACG
>JASGCE010000241.1 GCA_030054295.1 Minisyncoccota bacterium | reverse complement strand
CGAGCTGAAGCTCGGACTGTTCTAAGCTCAGAATGACAAGTTTGGAGTTTTTCAGTCTTTCCTTAATGATAGCCTAAACCCCTCCCTAAACCCTTTTACCTTTCAGCGGCAATTGTTTGGAATTGACATCGGCAATGATGGTTTCGCCACCCACTGCCCATTGACCCTCGGCGACCAGAGGATTGACTCCATCGGGCAGAAATATATCGACGCGGCTGCCAAAGCGGATGAGGCCATATCGTTCCCCCGCCGCCAGCCGATCGCCCGGCTTGACGAAGGAGAGAATTCGCCGCGCCACCAGACCAGCAATCTGCACCACCACCAGTTTTTGCCCCGAAGCCAGGTCAATGATCATGGTGCTTCGTTCATTGTCGGTGCTGGCCTTGTCGAGGCCGGCACTCAGGAACTTCCCAGGGCGATAGAGCACCGCGGCAACCACCCCGGCCATGGGCGAGCGATTGACATGAACATCAAAGACCGACATGAAGATGGATACGCGGGTTAAGGTCTTGGCGGTGGCCTTGCCGCCCAAATTCTCGATCACCTCGGGCGGCAGGGGGGCCTTTTCGATGAGCAGAACCTGACCATCGGCCGGGGCAATAATCAGCCCCTCGCCCTGGGGTACGGTGCGCATCGGGTTCCTAAAGAACCAGCAACACCATAGGCTGAGAACCACCCCAAGCCAGCCGAGAATCGGGCTGACAAAAACAAACAACAGGGCAGTGATAATCACAAACAGGGCAATAAAGGGATAGCCCGCGCGGTGAATGGGAGGAATATCCAGGGGAACGGCTCGTGACAATTGTTACTCCTTAGGTTAGATTTACGATATAGGGCAATATATTTATTGCATATTCCCCCTTTTTGTAATAGACAATAAACGGAGTATAGAGGAAAAGCTTAACGATGTATAATAGAACTATTGAATCGCTGTTCACTCTGGCCGAATATGCCGATCTTGGGAGTCTAAAGGTCTCCCCAGAATCGCAACTTGTCAACCATAGCCGCGAGCATCTCTATTTTGCCTTTGATGTCGATGGTCAACCCTTCCATTCGATTTTTAAAAGGCTCGAGAATCACGCCCATTTGACCATGGCGGCGGTATTGGGTCACCGGCCCTATACGGCCGAAGACCTTGAACGCCGCCGCGACATTACGCAATTCATCAAATTCAGCCAAAACAATCTAAGCGGTCGCATAGAGATCGACAGCCGCGAGCGAATCATCTTCAAGGCCGATAGCGAGGTGACCGAGGTTCTGACTCCGGTGGTACTGGTCAGCACCTTGACTCAGAATCTGCTGATGAACTGGCAATTGATCGAACTGGGCCGCGAATTGGCGGTGATGAGTCCAGCCGATCTTCGGGAGATAAAATGAATCTAACGGTCTATTGTGGCGGTAATGATGGCGATTCGGCAGAATATGCCGAGGCTGCGGCCGAACTCGGCACGATTCTAGCCCGGGACGGCATCACCCTGGTCTATGGCGGAGGCGGCAGCGGCATTATGGGGGCAGTGGCCCGCTCGGCGGTACAGAATGGCGGTAAGGTCATCGGCATTTTTCCCGAATTTATGCGACTTCACGAACAGATTTTTGAAGGCGCAACCGAACAGATCATCGTCAAGACTATGGCCGAGCGCAAGGCCAAACTGGCCGAACTGGCCGATGGCTATATCATATTGCCCGGCGGTATCGGCACGATGGAAGAGTTCTTCGAGATTATCTCGGCGCGTAAACTAGGGCTCCATTCCAAACCGATTGTGATTGTCAATACCAAGGGTTACTGGAATCCCTTGCTCGATCTATTGGATCAGATGGCCGACCGCGGCTTTACTTCCGAGGCCAGCATCGACCTCTGCCACTGGAGCGCAAGCCTGTCGGATGGTATGGACCATATCAAATCCATGATCGGGAACTAGAGGGCATTAAGTAAATTTCATTTGCATTAACCCTTTAAAAAAATTAAAAACTGGGTCAGCACTCATAAAATCGCTGATTTAAGGGAACCGTCAATGCTAACTGTGGCCATTATTGCCGGAATTCTAGCAAGCCTTCTTAACTTGATAAGCCGAGCCAAATATATATATTCAACGCTCTATGGAGATACTCGCCCGTCACGGCTGACCTGGTTCATCAATTCGATCAATTGGGGCATTCAGTTCTGGTCGGCATTTTTTGTCGCCGACCATTTTTCGCCGGTTTTTTACACTCTTTTGCTGTCCTTTCCGGCGGCAATTGCCATATTTTTGATTTCGCTCAATCCAAAATATGGGGTGGGGGGCTATGAAAAAACCGATCTGGTCTGTTTGGCCCTTTTGCCGGTGGTTATTTTTGCCTGGCAGTGGAGCGGCAATTCGGTACTCGGTATCGTTGGGGCGATGGGGATCGAATATATTGCCATGTTGCCGACTTTTTTGAAGATCAGGCAGAGACCCTTTGCCGAGGATATGACTGCCTGGAGTCTCAGTCTCTTTACCAGTTTTGTCAATCTGCTCACGGTCTCCCAGTTTAACTTGACCCTGATTTTTTATGTCGTGGCGAATTTTATGCGGCAATGTAGTCTGCTCGGCTTCCTTTATATGAATCAACGCAACCACCCCTTTATGATCGAGCGGATTCTCCTTCGCGCCCGCGAACTGACCGGAGCCGACGGTGGGACATTGTACGAAATGACCGAAGACCGCCAAAGGTTAGAATTCTCCATGGTTCACAGCGGGACTCTGAATTTATCGCTGGGGGGAACCACGGGCAAGAGGATCGAGTTTCCGCCGCTCGAGATTTACGATCTGAATGGCAAGGCCAATTTTAAAAATGTCGCTACCAGTGTTGCCGCGACTGGCGAGACATTGAATATAAAGGATGTTTATTACGAGGAGCGATTTGATTTCTCTGGCACCCGCGCCTTTGATCAAAAGACCGGCTATCGCTCGCAATCGATGCTGACCATTCCGCTGCTCGACCTCGATAACAATGTGGTTGGGGTGGTGCAGCTGATTAATGCGCAAAAAACAGCCGATGATGGCACGGTCACTGTGGTGCCCTTTACCCGCGAACAGGAGGAGATGGTCAAGATAATGGGCCACCAGGCCGCCGAGGCCCTCACCCTGCAACAGAGGATGAAGGCCCAGGGCAATCCAATCAAGGCCTTTATCCTGCTGGTCAAGCTCGGGATGGGATTTGGCCGGCGGCGGGTGGGTGCGGTCAAGGTGCCACTCCGCGCTAAATGGGTCAAGGTCAGTTAGGGGTGCGGTTACCATGGTAGTTTTCTGATTTGTCGAATTGTTAAATTCAAATGTCCCCCCTCACTTTAGGAAGGTCTGAAAAACTCGAAATTAACAGTGCAACCCCTCCAAGCAAACCTAAAGCTCGACTTCGTCTTCGCTAAGGTTTGC
>JASGCE010000039.1 GCA_030054295.1 Minisyncoccota bacterium | reverse complement strand
GGGGGAAGGCTCTTGCCGCAGAATGCGGCGAGAGACAGGGGGGGTAGGTATTGAAATCTTGTGTTCGTGTTAAGACATACCCCCCAAGCAAGTCTAACGCTCGTAAGCACTCGCTAAGACTTGCTATCCCCCGCTTTCGCAAGTGCGAAAGGGGGGACATTCATTATAACTGCCCCCCCTCCCTTTAGGGAGCGGGGGGAAGGCTCACGATGCGAAGCAGAGTGAGACAGGGGGGGTAGGCAAAACTATGGTAATGCACCAAAGTCCTACCCCCCAACTGGTTCTATGATTTTCGCTGCGCTTCGCTTGCTCAAATCTAAGAACCAGTATCCCCCGCTCCCTGAAGGGAGGGGGGACAATTATAAAAAGCCCCCGTTCGACCTTTAGGAACCGGGGAACAAATGAGATGAAACCCAACCGAAATACAAACGGATAGTCGCCCATGTCATACCACAATGAGCTATCGCTTAACCGAGCAAGGGAATTGCGAAAATCCTTGACTCGGGCCGAAAAGAAAATTTGGCTAGAGTCGCTTAAATACATGCCCGTTCGTTTCAGAAAACAACATCCATTTGGACATTATATCCTGGATTTCTATTGTCCTAAACTTAAACTGGTCATCGAAGTCGATGGGTGGATTCATGGTAATGACGAAGTAATAATCGCCGATAAAATTCGTGACGAATATTTAAAAGCAAATGGACTTTTTATTCTTAGATTTACAAACGAAGAGGTCGAAACTAACCTACAGGGGGTCAGCGAGATTATTTTGGCAACTATCGTAAAACTGTCACCACCATCTTTAGAAACCACTTACAATAGAAAATGAACTGCCCCTCACCCGCAGCCATTGCATTTGCCGCAGCCCGAACCACAGCCCGTGGGTGTTTTTACCAATACTGGTGCGGGTGACTTCCGACCCAGAGCTGTCAGCAGGAATGACTTCACTCGGCGGCTGGTGGATGGAAAAAACTTGTTAAAGCTAAACCACAGGGCGGTCACAAAAATCGCGGATAAGATCAGGTTCTCGATCATGGTACTATCCAATCAGGTGAGATGAAATTTTAAATGTCGCATAGGAAGCCAAATAGGCCAGTAAAAACAAATAGCTCGCGGCGACCAGGCTTAAAAATCGGCTGTTGGTCTCCCGTCTGATCACCGCCAGAGTTGCCAAACATTGCGGGGCAAAAACATACCAGGCGAGCAACGACAGGGCCGTGGCCAGACTCCATTGCTTGGCCAATATCTGCTGCAAGGACTCCACCGTATCAGACCCCTTGGCCCCGACGGCATAGACCGTGCCGAGGGCCGATACTGCCACCTCCCGCGCCGCCAGCCCAGGAATCAAGGCCACTGTAATCTGCCAATTAAAGCCCAGCGGAGCCATAATCGGTTGAATCCAATTGCCAATAATCCCGGCAAAACTGCTCTGAATGGCCGGAACGCCACTCGCCAAAACCTGCTCGCTCGGGCGCGGGAAGCTGACCAAAAACCACAGCAAGGCATTGACGGCAAAAATAATCCCACTGATTCTTTTGATAAATATGACCGCCCGCTCCCACAGGGCGAGGGCGAGATTCCGCGCCTTTGGCATACGGTAGGATGGCAATTCAAAAATCAAGCTACTATCCATTTTGCGGTTCTGCCGTAAACTGACAATCTTGGCCACCACCAATCCGCTGATGATCCCAGCAAAATAAAGTGCCAGCATCACCAGTCCCTGCAAACTCATAAAGCCCAAGATGTGCCGTTCGGGGATAAAGGCTCCGATCAACAGGGTATAGACCGGCAAGCGCGCCGAGCATGTCATCAAGGGCGCAATCATGATGGTGGTCAAGCGATCGCGATAGTCGTGAATGGTTCGCGTCGCCATAATCCCGGGTATGGCACAGGCAAAACTCGAGAGCAAGGGAATGAAGGCGCGACCGCTCAAACCAAACCGCGCCATAATCGAATCGAGCAAAAATGCGGCCCGTGGCAAATATCCCGATTCCTCCAAGAACAGAATAAAAAAGAACAGAATGATAATCTGGGGGATAAAGACCAGTACCGCCCCACTGCCACTGATGACCGCCTCGGTAATAAAACTATGGAGCAGGGAGGGCCCCATGGTCAAATCAATAACCGACTTCAACAGGTCAAACAGATATTCAATCCCATCCATAAAGGGCTGGGCCAGCAAAAACACCGCCTGAAATAGCATAAATAAAATCAGCAGCAGAATCAGCAAGCCACCTATCGGATGTAAAAATATCCGATCCAGACGGTCGTCGGTTTGCGAGGTTTTGCTCGGCATGATGACGGATTTTGCGATGATTTGGCGAACCTGCTGGTGGTGGTTGGTTGAATTTATCCTTACTGTTTTGCGTCGTTCTGGCTTGGATTTTACCGCTAAGGTTTTAACCGGAGAGAAGTCATTCAAAAAATCCTTTAATCTATCGATTCCCGATGGTTGAATGGCGACGGTGGGAATGACGATGCAGCCGATTTCTTGTGCCAATGAATTTAGGTCGATCTGAATTCCGCGGCTCTCGGCCATATCCATCTGATTGACTACCACCACGACGGGAATCTTTTGATAGGCCACCAGTTCCTTGACCTCGAGCGCAAGCTTAAGATGCAGCCGCAGATTGGTCGCATCGACCAGGCAGATGATAAGATCAAGCGGCTTGACCGACGGATTATGCCCCAAACAGATCGAGCGGGTAATCTCCTCGTCCTGACCCATGGTCGTGACCGAATAGAGCCCAGGCAAGTCAAGCACGGTAATTTGGTTGCCACTGGCGGTGGTATAGATGCCTTCCTTGCGCTCGACAGTAACCCCGGCATAGTTGGCAACCTTTTGCTTAGACCCGGTCAGCCGGTTATATAGGGCAGTCTTACCACTGTTCGGCGAGCCGAGAAGGGCGACAGATAGTTTTGCACTTGGCATAGGGGTCTCATCCAGTTGACGAATAGATTATGACAGGGACTTTACAATGATTCTTTTGGCCTCGGCGCGGCGCAGGGCAAAGCGAGTATAGCCGATCTGGGCGAGCAGCGGTCCGCCACCAAACAATCCCCGCGCGATCAGGGTGACCGGCTCGCCCTCGACAAAACCAATGTCTCGGAGTCTCTTGCTCACCATATCATCAATATCATTATCGTTAACGGCCACCACCAGGGCAGGTTGGTTCAGCACAATGGAATCAAGCGTCGTCGCAGCCGCAGCCGCCGTCGAACTATTACTGTGGTTCATTCTATCCTCGGTATAAATTTAACCGTGCATTCGTTATAGCGTTTATAAATAATCTGACAATGAGAATCAATATCACCAACAACTCTAATGCCTAACCACAAAATGATTATTCCCCTATTATTTTTAATTATATCATAAGATAAAAAAAAAGGGGCGAGACACAATGTCCCGCCCCCTTTCGTCACAATAAACCAAGACTACGAGCTGCAGGTAACCTTGTAGCTGCGTGGGGTATAGATGCCAAAGGTAACGGCCCCTAACAGGATATTCAGGAAACTCTGTTGGGCTTGGACCGACTGAACCTTAGCGGCACCCTGACACATGGAAGCTGCGTCAATGGTGTCGGTCTGACCGATACCACTGATAAAGAATGTCGAGTTGCGGACTTCGCCAGTGTTGGCAGTGCCATTGATATTGAATTTTTGGGCTGCACAACCAGACAGCAAAACAACAGAGACTAGGGACGCAGCAATTAAGCTCTTCATGATAACTCCTTAGAATTAGGTTAAAGGGAATTAACTAATATCCAATATCAATGACTAAGTAAACAACAAAAAGCAAAACTATATAGTTTTAATGATTTATCAACAATCCAAGGGTTACAATCCAGCCGATCCATCGGTTGCTACGAAACCGCATCAGACAGTCCTGCGGGTTATGAACCTGTAACCCCGCAACCTGCCAGCAAAAATGGAGGCTGACCAGGGCCACCGCGACCAGGGCCGCCGTGCCGTGATTGGCAGCCAGGGCAGCAGCCAACAGCAGCAGGGATGCCGCACCGTAACAGACTCCGATCTGCCATTTGGAATCGGCGCCCCACATCAGGGCGGTCGAGCGAATCCCAACCAGTCGATCATCTTCGCGGTCTTGGTGGGCATAGATGGTGTCATAGCCAACCGTCCAAAAGACTCCGGCGACATAGAGCAGAATCGTTGCCACCGTAACCGAGCCAGTGGCAACCACAAATCCCAGCACCGCTCCCCAGTTAAAGGCGAGGCCCAAGAATATCTGCGGCCACCAGGTGATCCGCTTCATATAGGGATAGGCGACCACCACAACCATAATCGCCAGCGCCAGAATCACCACCAGCCGACCAAAATAGAGCGCGACCAGCAGGCCAAGCCCCAGTTGCAACAGCATAAAAAAGGCCGCCTGCGAAACCGAAATCATGCCCGCGGGCAGGGGGCGGTTGCGGGTTCGCTCGACCGTGGCATCCAGTTCGCGGTCGATAATATCATTGAGGGTACAGCCCGCTCCGCGCATCACAATCGCGCCAAGCAGAAACAAGAGATAGTTCTCGACCTGCAAATTGCCACCGAGGGCCAATCCCCACCAACAGGGAAATGCCAACAGCCAAAATCCCACCGGCCGATCCAGCCGCATCAGCAAAACATAGGGCAGTAAAAGCGGCGGGACTCGCTCCAGCCACACTGCACCCCCAGCGGAACTGTCAGCGGGCAGGGCGGGCAGGGGTTGCGGGTCTCGGTTGATTGGCGGGATTTTTTTGGGCGGGAAATAATGGTTCATGGCGATAGCATAATGGGTCTTTTGCTGCACGGGAATCAGAAACTTTAGTGTGGGGAATTGGGCTGTCACCCACCCTTGCCACTCACTGCTGCTTCGGCAAATGTCGCCATGCCCTTGTGGCAGGCTACGGCGGCGCGGACAAGGCCGAGAGCCAGTGCCGCCCCTGACCCTTCCCCCAGACGCATGTTCAAATCCAGCAGGGCCGATTTTCCGAGCCGAGCGATTAAGCGCCGATGGGCCGCCTCGGCCGAGACATGGCCGACCAGACAATGGTCGAGTCCATTCTTGTCAATCGCATAGACCACCGCTGCTGCGGCACAACTGACAAATCCGTCAAGAATTACCGGCACTCGGGCCATGCGGGCGGCGATGATCGCCCCCACCATGGCGCAGAATTCCCGACCCCCCAGCGCGGCGAGCAGGGCTAAGGGTTGGTCAGAGCGGTCACGGTGGCGCACGACTGCGGCGGCGACAAGCTCGGTTTTAATCGCCAGCTGGGAATCGGTGACTCCGGTGCCGCGCCCAACCCAGTCGCGGGCCTCTCCGCCAAAAATCCCGTGACAGAGGGCGGCGGCGGCGGTGGTATTGGCGATTCCCATCTCTCCGACGCAGATTATATCGACCGCCGGCTCGACCGCCATCATCCCATAGGCTAGGGCGGTCATGGCATCAGATTCCGTCATGGCCGCGCCCGCGGTAAAGTCCGCCGTAGGATGGTCAAGGTCCAGTTCATAGACCCGCAAATCAGCATCAAAAACCCGACAGAGCTGGTTAATCGCCGCGCCTCCGTGCAGAAAATTCGCCACCATCTGCTTCGTCACCTCGGGCGGAAAGGCGGATACCCCCCGCGCGGCAATGCCGTGGTTAGCGGCAAAAACCGCGACTCGCGGATGGTCGCAATGGGGACTCGCGGTTCCCTGCCAACTTGCCAGCCAGACCGCAATGTCTTCAAGCCGCCCGAGGCTCCCCGCCGGTTTGGTCAGGGTGGCATCGCGGGCTGCGACTTCAGCGGCTGCGATCAGATCAGCGGCGGGAAACTCCGCGATGATCGATAGAATCTCGGCATAGGTTGCAACCGGGGCGCGGGGGAATTGTGGAGTCATGGGATTGTTACCTTTGTACAATAATTGCCCCCTAAAGGAAAATATGAAAAAGTCGAAATTTATAGTGCAACCCCTCCAAGGAACTCTAAGGCTCGACTTCGTCTCACCAAGAGTTCCTATCCTCCCCTTCTAAAGAAGGGGAGGTAAAGAATGGTAATCCCCCCTTCTTTAGAAGGGGGGAATAGTCGAACTTAGCCGTTTACGGCTTAGTGAGACTAAGGGGGGTTGCCAAATTACTTTACAAAACTCACTTGTGCACAATTTCCTAAAGGGAGGGGGGACAGGCATAGAATTATCAATATCATAAACAACCAATCAGAACTAGTTCCCACGAATCCGCAACGACTTGGCATGTCCAGCCAGGCCTTCGGCATCGGCGAGCAGGGCAGCAGCCTCGGCCAGTTCGCCAAAGCCAGCAGCGGTGCAGGCGATGATCGAACTGCGTTTCATAAAGTTCAAGACCCCGAGTCCGGACGAGAATCGCGCCGTGCCGTTGGTCGGTAAAACATGGTTCGGCCCGGCAATATAGTCGCCAATGGCTTCGGGACTGTGGTTGCCGATAAATATGGCTCCGGCGTGGCGAATCTTGGGCAGGATCGCCTCGGCCGATTCGGCACCAAGCGATAACTGCAAATGTTCGGGGGCAATCAGATTGGCGAGGGTCGCAGCATCATCGAGACTTGGGACGACAATAATCGCCCCGTGATTCTGCCAACTGGCGGTGGCAATTTCGCTTCGTTGCAACTTTACCAGCTGCGCGGTGACGGCCCGGTCAACCGCCTCGGCAAGGGGCAGGTCGGTGGTGATCAGAATCGCCTGAGCCTCAGGGTCATGTTCGGCCTGCGACAGCAGATCCGCCGCCAGCCATTCGGGATGGTTACCCGCTTCGCTGATGACCAGAATCTCCGATGGGCCAGCGATCGAATCGATCCCGACCTGACCATAGACCAGTCTTTTGGCAGCCGCGACAAATTCATTCCCCGGGCCGGTAATGACATCGACTGGGCGGATTGATTCTGTGCCATAGGCGAGGGCGGCAATGGCCTGGGCTCCGCCAATTCGCCAGATTTCGCGGATGCCGGCGCGGTCGGCTGCCGCCAAGACCAATGGGCTCAGTCTATTATCGGGGCTGGGAACCACCATGGTGATGCGGGCGACTCCAGCGACCTTGGCGGGGATGGCATTCATCAAGACCGATGAGGGATAGCTGGCGGTGCCGCCCGGGACATAGAGCCCCGCCGCATCGACCGCAGTCCAGCGCGAGCCGAGATTATTGCCTAAACTGTCTTTGTAATCAAGGTCTTGCGGCAATTGACGGCGGTGGAAATCCTCAATCCGATCCGCCGCCAGATCAAGGGCTTTTCGCAAAGGCGTCGAAATGGATTTAACGGCAGCGGTAATTTCTTCGCGCGAGACTCGCAGTTCCTCGATGCGAGTCGCCTTTAATCGATCGAATCGGCGGCTATAGTCGAGCAGGGCGGCATCGCCGTTTTTACCCACCGATTCGATAATCGCCTTGACGATGGTTTCGGTACTGTCTTGCTGCTGATGGGTGCGCAGCAGTCTTTGGTGAATCGCCCGCGCCGAATCCTCGGTTAGGGGAGAGTCACATCTAATAATTTTGTTCTGGGTCATGCTGCGCTGCTTTTTTGGGCTATGGCCGCGGCGAAACTATCGATCCAGCCGCCCATCTCGAGCGGGCGAGTCTTCATCGCCGTGCGATTGACGATGAGGCGAGAGGTGATGGCCATCAGTTCCATGACCTCGACCAGACCATTGGCCTTGAGGGTTGCACCAGAAGAGACAAGATCGACAATCTGATCACAGAGCCCAAGTTTGGGGGCCAGTTCCATCGCGCCATTCAGCTTAATCGGCTCGATCTGAATCCCGCGGCGGGCAAAAAATCGGTGGGTCGTGTTGGGATATTTGCTGGCGATTCGCAGGTGACTGAGCCGTTCAAGAGTCTCGGCCGTAGCCGCCCGTCCTGCGGGCAGATCGGCCGGTTCCGCCAGCGACAGGCGACAGCGACCAATGCCAAGATCAAGCGGGGCAAAAATCTCGCTATAGCGGAACTCTTCCAAGACATCGGCCCCGGCGACTCCGATATGGGCCGCGCCAAAGGCAACAAAGGTCGCAACATCAAAACTGCGAACACGAATGAGATCGATGGTCGGATGGTTGGTGCTGAAGCTGAGTTTGCGCGATTCATCATGGTTAAATTCAGGTTCGGGGACAATATTGACCGCGCCGAGAATCGGCATGATCTCAGCCAAGATTCTCCCCTTGGGCAGTGCGATGATCAGTTTTGGGTTGTCGGTCATGGAGTTAATCTTTGGTTAAACTGTTGATGACTGCATTGATCAACTTATAAATTAAGGGCAATTTTTCACTTACCATGTACCAGCTTTCATTAGAAAAATCTCGGTAATATTCATGTACATATAGGTTTCGCATGTTACGCATCTCAACCCAGGGGATTTCAGGATGTAGTGCAGCAAATTGAGGGTATTTTTTTAAAATAACCGCTGCGGCTTCCCCGATAATGATTAATTGATAGACAACGGCATTTTCAACGGGTGAATTTTCAAAAAATGTCTCAGGCGACTCGCCCTTGGCAAGGTATAATGCCAATTCGGCAGCTTCATTGATATGAAGCAGTCTCCACAATAGTTTGTTGGGGTTCATACGGGTTTAGCGGAATCAAGAACCTCTTGCCGAAATGCAATAGGAAGCGATTTTTCGGTATGGATGTCAATTTTAAAAGGGATCTTATCCTCCAGGGCAGCCAGAAACCCAGCCAGTTCTAAGATGGAATTTCCCAATGGCGAAAAGACCAAAATATCAATATCACTGTCTTCGGTATCGGTGCCATCGGCTACCGAGCCAAAAACCCGTGGATTGTGGAGATTATATTTTTGGGCCGCTTGACGGATCGCTTCGCGGTTCAATTCAAAAGATTCAGATGGTTTCATGATGATTGGCTCCAGTTTGAACAATGGGTAATTGTAATCTTACAGATTATAAAATGCAATTGGTTCGATGGACATAAGATGGAATGAATTCCGTGGCGGCGGATCATGATAAGATATAACCAAGTAATGGTAATGGTATAGTCCGTTTTCTTGAGAATTCAAAAACTCAGGCGCGTATTGTATACTGTGTTTCTTTAAAAATACCTGGAATATTACAAAAAGGAAGTCATTGCGAGCGAGACTCACAGCTTGCTGTGAGACGATGCGTGGCAATCCATTTCTCCACTAAGTAATTGTTTCAGATGGAAAAATGGATTGCTACGGTCGCCCCGCCGACGCATGTCGGCATTCGCCGACAGGGGCTCCCTCGCAATGACGAATGTGGAAAGTTATTGAAAACTAAACAAAACTTTAAATTCTCAAATGAACGGAGTATATATCACAAACACTCAACCTATATCAAAAAAATTCATTTTCGCCCCTTCTTGACTGGCCTGGTGCCGAACCAGACAAAGGCAATGGCAACGATGTTAAAGGCGATTAGGGCATAGGTTAAGGGTGTCATGGTTTCTTCCTCCGTAGAAATATGGCAATAGTTAAGCATAAAATCCATGATAGTACAAGAGCAGTCGATTCGATTGACAGCAGTACTAAATGTCCCCCGACCACGGTATAGACTGCGATTCCCGAAGCTATGGCATAGCCATCGAAGGTTCGTGCAAGACCTTCCCTCTGTTCCTTATTTAATCGCCATGCTCGAATAGCTTTAAGCATCTTTGAACCATAGACCATTTATCACCGCCCGCCCTTAATCGGGCAACTGTCCTTTGAACAGGGCACAGCGGCGTTGGGAGAGTAATAGAGTCCGCAGACGGCACATTGCATCATGACCTCGGCTTGAATGGATGCGGGTGATGGGTTGGGCACTGGTCTCTCTGGGGTGGCGCCTTGTGATCGGACACTGCCCGGCATCGTGGCTGATTTTTGCCGCGCTGCGTTGGCCTTCCCGAGTTTCCACAAAAACCGCAGGAACCAGATGATCAAGATCACCAACAGAAACTTGCCGACTTCGCCCAAGATCTACTCCCCGTAACTGCGCACCAAGATTCTTACCTGGTTGAAATAATCACAAGGGTTCATAGCATATTAATTCACCCGATTGAAACCTAGAATATCAGCATTAGAGGTGGTAATTTGCTGGTAATATCCTATCATTCAGAGTATATATTGAGGCGGTAAAATTGCCAGGTCTGCCACCCTGTCTTGTCAGGGTTAAGGTCAAGGTTAAAACTTCAACGATATAATAGACTAGAGACGGGAAATCGCGTGACTAATAATAATTCCGCCGCCGTGCCGCCATCATCAGGAGCCGACATTGCCCCGGTGACCATCGAAGACGAGATGCACCGATCCTATCTTGACTATGCGATGAGTGTGATTGTCTCGCGTGCCCTGCCCGATGTTCGGGATGGATTAAAACCCGTCCATCGGCGGATTCTCTATGCCATGAAGCAATCGGGTCTCGATTGGAACAAGGATTTTATCAAATCCGCCAATATCGTGGGAGAGGTCATTGGTAAATATCACCCCCATGGCGATGTAGCCATCTATGATGCGATGGTGCGGATGGCGCAGGATTTTGCCATGCGCGAGATATTGGTCAAGGGTCAGGGTAACTTTGGCTCGCTCGATGGCGATCCACCCGCGGCCTATCGTTATACCGAGGCCAAGCTGTCGCATCTGGCCGAATATTTGCTCACCGACCTTGATAAGAATACGGTTGATTTCCAAGAAAACTACGACGGGCGGCATCTTGAACCGACGGTTCTGCCGGCCGAGTTTCCCAATCTGTTGGTCAATGGCTCGGATGGGATTGCGGTGGGGATGGCGACCAAGATTCCGCCCCATAATCTGGGGGAGGTTCTGGCGGCCTGCTGCGCCCTCATCGACAATCCGGCCTTAAGTGATGAAGAGCTTTTGGCCCTGGTGCCAGCCCCGGATTTCCCGAATGGTGGGATCATCATCAATCCGTCGGAGGTTCGTCGCGCCTATCTCACCGGCAAGGGTTCGATCTGGGTTCGCTCCCGCACAACGATTGAGGAGATTCGCAAGGATCGGATGGCGATCATCGTCACCGAGACTCCGTTCCAGGTCAATAAGTCGCGGCTGATGGAACGGATCGCCGAGCTGGTCAATGACAAGACGATTGAATCCATCTCTGACCTGCGGGACGAGAGCGACCGCGACGGCACAAGGATGGTGATCGAACTCAAACGCGATGCCCTGCCTGAACTGGTCTTAAAACAGCTGTTCCGTCATTCCGATCTGCAGATCAGTTTTGGCGTCAATAGTCTGGCCCTGCGCAACCGTCGGCCTGAACGGTTGACTCTGCGGCAGATGCTGGAGGCCTTTATCGCCTTCCGCCACGATGTCATCACCCGCCGCAGTACATTTTTGCTCAACAAGGCGCGGGAGCGGGCGCACCTGTTGCTTGGCCTGGCCATTGCCGTCAGTAATATTGACGAGATCATTGCCCTCATCCGTCGCTCGACCGATAGCAATTCGGCGCGGGCGGCCCTGATGGAGCGCGGCTGGCCGATTGGCGATGTCTATCCCTTGCTGGAACTGATTGAAGATATTGACTTTATTGGCGATGCCAGAGTCAGTGACTATTATCTGTCGGAGAGTCAGGCGCGGGGAATTCTCGATCTGCGGCTCCATCGTTTGACTGGTTTGGAACGGGGCAAGATCGATTCCGAACTCAAGGATATCAGCCTCGATATCACCAATCTGCTCGAGATTCTGGGGTCAAAACAGCGGCTCTATCAATTGATGCGCGATGAACTGGTGGCGATTCAAACCGCCTTTGCCAATCCGCGCCGCACCACCATCGAACCGATGGAGGGGGATGAAGACAGCCACGAAAGCATGATTCGCCGCGAAGCCATGACCGTGACCGTCAGCCACAATGGCTATATTAAACGCACGGCCCTCTCGACCTATCGCGCCCAGCGGCGCGGCGGCAAGGGGCGGTCGGGGATGGCAACGAGGGAGGAGGATTTTGTCGAGAAGCTGTTCGTCGCCGATACCCACACCCCGGTGCTGTTTTTCAGCGACTATGGCCGGGCCTATGAACTCAAGGTTTGGCGACTGCCGGAGGGGACTCCGCAAAGCCGTGGCAAGCCGATGATCAACCTGCTGCCACTGGAACTGGACGAACGGATTGCAACCATCATGCCCCTGCCCGAAGTGGTCGAGCAGGAGGGGGAGGAGGTGGTGGCCAATACCAGCTTTATCCTCTTTGCCACCAGCAAGGGGGAGGTGCGGCGCAATGCCCTGAGCGATTTCCTCAATATCAAGGCCAATGGCAAGATTGCGATGAAGCTGGAGGACGAGGAGGGTCATTCACTCGGCCGTTTGATTGCGGTCAGTGCCTGCGAAGAATCGCAGGATGTGATTCTGGCGACGCGGCAGGGGCAGGCGATTCGCTTTCCGGTCTCTGATCTGCGGGTCTTTGGTTCGCGCTCCTCGACTGGGGTGCGGGGCATCAGGCTGCGTGGGGAGGATGAACTGGTGTCCCTATCTCTGGTCGAGGGTTCCTTGGCAACCAGCCCAGCCGAACGCGAGGCCTATCTCAAGATGGCGGCGCAGCGGCGGCAGTTGGCAAATGATGAGGGCGGGGAGGAGGCTGTCGAAACCGCGATGGATGAATCGGGTGAAGACTCCCCTGAGGCCTTAACCGCCGTAACCTTGACCGAGGATCGATTCCTCGATCTCGCCCAGGCCGAGGAATTTATCCTGACCATCACGGCCCAGGGTTTTGGCAAACGCACCTCTTCCTATGCCTATCGCACCTCCGGTCGCGGCGGGCAGGGGATCAAGAATATGGAGATCGCCAGCCGCGGCGACGAGGTGGTGGCGACCTTCCCAGTTCATGAAGACGATGAGATTATGCTGGTGACCGATGGCGGCCAGTTGATCCGCACCAAGGTGGCGCAGATTCGCATTGCGGGACGGGCGACTCAGGGGGTGCGGGTGATTCGCGTGGCGGAGGGGGAGAAGGTGGTCTCGGTCACCCGCTTCGAAGGGGTAGAGGAGGGGGTGGATAGCACAACCGAGGAGGCCGAGGCTCCACAATAAATGAGTAGGTTTATGATTTGGAGAATCGCATAGTTTTAATTGTCCCCCCTCCCTTTAGGGAGCGGGGGATAGCAAGTCTTAGCGAGTGCTTACGAGCGTTAGACTTGCTTGGGGGGTAGGACTTAGTATTAACTTGGCTACGCCGAACCGTAACCACAGGGTTTTCATTAACTTAGACATACCCCCCAAGTCTCACTAAGCAGTAAACTGCTAAGTTCGACTATCCCCCGCTTTCTAAAGAAAGGGGGGACATTCATTGATCACTTCGAGAGTCTTAGGTGCAACAAAGCTATAAATGCTCTAACTTGATAGAGAAGGCAATTTAATCATGACCTCCAGTCCCAGAATTGGCATCTATCCCGGTACCTTTGACCCGATCACCTCGGGGCACAATGATATAATCGAGCGGGCGAGTCGCCTGGTCGATGTTTTGATCGTGGCCATTGCCGCCAATGCCGGCAAGGGGCCCCTGCTCGATTTGGCCGAACGGACGGCACTGGTGGAGGGGGAGGTGGCGGAGATTGCCGCCCGCTCCAAAAGGGCGATCATCAAGGTCGAGAGTTTTAGTGAACTCTTGGTGCATTTTGCCGCGGCGCGGTCGGCCTCGGTGATTATTCGCGGCCTCAGGGCGGTATCGGATTTTGAATTTGAGTTCCAGATGGCGGGGATGAATTCCAAACTCAACCCCGAAATCGAGACGGCCTTTTTGATGGCTGGCGATGGTCAGCATTTTGTTTCTTCACGGTTTGTCAAGGAGATCGGCTCGCTGGGTGGCGACATCAGCCGTTTTGTCTCCCCGCCGGTTGGGGCGGCCCTTAAAACCGCCTTTGCGCGAACGGGCCAATAGTCTCTTTATTCAATCTAGGTATTTGATGACAAGGCATAAATCAATGACGAGTCAAAAAAATTTGTTCCAGAAAAACCCCTCATCGCGTTGCTTTAGCAAGGCGATCCAGAGGGGGGTTCGGGGGGCATCCGCCCCCGCTTCGCTCCCCCACTGGATTGCCAGCTTCACCACCCCGTTGACGGGGTGGCTAGCGGCAATGACGATAAATTTTAACTTGCCGATTGGAAGTAAAGCCAGAGTATATTCTACTTCAGCTGATACAGAATTTTTGTCATTCCCCGCAAGGTTGCGGAGCAACCGCAGTCGGGGAATCCAGAGTCGCAGAAATAAAATTCAGTTTTTGTTACTCTGGATTACCCGACGCCCTTTAAGCGGGGCGCGGGTAATGACAATTAAATGGGTCAGTCTAAGTGGGAAATGCTCTAATGACTCCGGGTCCGTTAACCATGGCCAATAATCCCCCCGTTCTCAGCCATTTTAATGCCGCGGGCGAGGCGCGGATGGTCGATGTCGGCGGCAAGGCTGAGACTGTCCGCATCGCCCGCGCGTCGGCGCGGGTGCGGATGCTGCCTGCGACTCTCAAACTGATCAGCGATGGTCAGATCAGCAAGGGCGATGTCTTGGCCATTGCGCGGGTCGCGGGCATCATGGCGGCCAAATCGACCAGTCAATTGATACCGCTCTGTCATCCGCTGGCCCTCTCGGCGGTGACGGTGGATTTTGCCCTTAACCACCCGTCAGGCACCGTCACCATCACCAGCGAATGCCGCTTGACCGGCAAGACCGGAGTCGAGATGGAGGCCT
>JASGCE010000240.1 GCA_030054295.1 Minisyncoccota bacterium | reverse complement strand
GAACTTAGCAATTTATTGCTTAGTGAGACTAAGGGGGGTTGCCTGACTGTCTTTAAATTTAAGTTTTTCAGGGTTACCTAAAGGGAGGGGGGGCAGTTTTGCTTTTTACTGCACCCTCAATTTACGGCTATCTGATGGCAATGGCGGCAATGTCATCATATTGACGGTGATGGTTGGCACCCGATTGAGGTCACGGGCATAGAATTCAACCCAGCCGAGTTTAGTCACCTCGCCAATATTGGCGGTAAGATTTATAACCCCGGCAGTGCCAGCATATAGTTTCAGGGTGTCTTTGACTCCTGCCATCGCGTCGATTCTATTCACATCCAGTGATGATTGCGCGATGATCTCCCTCTCTCCGACCACCTTGACGGGAGCAGCGATCTCGACCGAAGAGCCTCGGCTGGTCACGGTTCCGGTTAAGATAATCCCGCTGCCCTTTAAATTGACCGCGGTATCGCTGGTGACATTGCCCACGACCCAGCCCGCGGTTTTGTTATCAATGCTGACCGAGGAACCGGTGCCACTGGTCGAGGCCATGACTCCACTCAAATCCACCGAACCCGCGGCGCGGAAATGGACTCCACCCGTCAAGAGGTTTGAACCCGAAATTCCACCGTTCGAAGCAACCATCACCACCGAACCGCCGCCAGTTTTCAAATCACTGATATTCAAGACTCGGTCGCCATTGGTGGTGATGGAAACCGAACCACCACCCGTCGAGCCAGTTATCGAACTGAACTGATTGAGCGGATTGGTCAGCCACAGGGCCTCGACATGGCCTAAGGTCATCAAACCAGTAACCGTAACCCGACTGTTTCTGGCCTGCATAACCCGTCCCTGCGAGGTTAAATTCAAGGTGTTAAAACTATTGACTCCCACAAACTGAATCGAGGCCGAATCGCTCACCTTTACCGCATCGGTTGTGGTGACATTGACAAAACTCAGGTCGCGGTTGGTCATGTCAAGCTTGGTAACAGCTTCCTTCACGGCGGTACTGCCATTAAACCAGACATAATCGCCCGCGACTACCGCGCCACTAACGACATTTTCCTCGAGCCCTGATGATTTGGCACCAAATTTCACCGCCCTATAACCAAAGCTGTCATAGGTCAAGACTGCAACCGGCAGCCAAACCACGGTGTCGCTGTTGCGATGGGATGACTTTCTTTCGCCGCTGTAAAAACTCCAGCTGAAGTCGGAATTGTTGGGATTAGCATCCGAGATAAAATCGCCATAGCCATTCCCTCCCTCGCCGACATAGGCATAGTATCTGGTCACGCCACCCGTCTGCTGGGGAACCAGATTGGTTGCTTTTTTCAGTTTGCCCGTCGAGCCAAGACGCAGAATCACCGCCCCAGCCGTAAAGCCAGTAACCCCACTGGCCGTCAGATAAAGGTCGTTGTTGCTGGTTTCCAAAACATGGCTGTTCATCACCAAACCATTGTTGCCAAGTTCGAGGTTTAGGGCCCCGCCGCTGGTGGTGATATTGCCCGCAAGACTCATACCCGCAGCGGTGATGGTGATGGATTGTTTGGTGACACCGGTCGTGCTGGTGATATTCTCGGTCACAGAAACAGAATTCGAACTGGTGATAGCGATCTGCCCATTGGCGGTGATGGCCCCGAGTTTAGAGATACTATTGGAACCATTGGTCACCGTAATCACCCCGGCACTGCTGAGGATAATTCTGTTGCTCGCATCAAGCTCGACCCGGCCGAGCAGATTGATGCCATTGCCGCTGCCAGTAGTGGTCAGAGTCAAGTCGCCGCCCGTGACCTTTAAACTGCCTGCGCTGGCAAGATCAATCGCCGCCGCAACCGATAGGGTCAGGCCGCCAGATATATAGTTATTGCCCTTAAAACTAATCGCACTGGGGCTGTTAAGTTTGCCAAATCCCGCCGAATAGGCCGTTGCCGCTGTGCCAAGATTAACAAATGTCACTGGCCGACCCGCGACCATTCCGACTGGCGTGCCCTGCGTGCCAGCCACGGTAATGTAACCCTTGCCGCCCCATTTATAGACAGCACCATCAAGATAGACTCCGCCCTGATCCTGGCTAATCTTAAAGGCCCCGCTGACGCGGACAAAGGGGGTCGCATTGGCAAAATCGGTCGCATCCAGCCAGACTCCGTTGCTGTCGGTGATGCCATTCTTGTCGCTGCTCGAGCTGTTGGTGACATAATAGTTCACCGTGTTTGTCGTCGGATCGATAGAAATCGAACCATAGCTATTCGACCAGCCGTCTGGCACGGCGACCGCGGTGACGAAGGCCGTTCCGTCCATCATTCCCGTAGCGGCGGCCGAACCCTTAAGATCAAACAGCACCGTACCATTGGTGGCCCCCGTCACTAAGGCAGCATTGAGGGTTAAATTCTGGCCAATCAGGGTGAGCTTGCGGCCGTTGGAGGCATAGGTTCCCGTGCCAAGACCCAGGGTTACCACGCCACCCTCGATCGTAATCACATCGCCAATGCTGAGGGTGCCATTGTTGGTGGTGATGCTGATGGTGGTGCCAGTCGCAGCACCGCTCTTGCTGTTGATATTGCCCTTGAGAGTCAAGGACTTAACCGATGCCGCACTGCCATTGTGAATATCGACCGCGCCATTGGCGGTAATGGCCCCCAGCGACCCAAGATCATTGCCGCTGCGGTTCAAACTGATTTCCGCGCCGGCGGTCATGACCAGATTGGCGGTGCTGACCGCCAGGGTCGAACCGCTCGACTGGCTGATGGCTCCGCTGGTGTTTAATGTCAAGCCCGCCGTAAAGCTGTTAATCCCGTCAAAGACAATCGATGAGGGGTTGAAGCTAACGGCCGTCGTGCCATCGTGGCTGATACTGTTGCCGGTATTGATTGCGGTGTTGGTGGTGACGCCCCAGAAATGCACCTCCCGCTCCGCGCTGAGGTAAAAGCTTTTGGTTATTGTCGTGAGGCCACCCGTCTGTTCGTACCATTGAATACCGTCACCACTCGATGCCGAAAAGCCTGCGGTTTTGCTGTTCGGATCATAGTTGGAGGCCGTGCGGGTGCCAAGAAGGTTCGCCGACAGGGCCGAAATCGGCACCCAAACTCCGTCAGTCGGGGCAGCCGTGTTGGGTTTCGTCCCGCTGTAGAAATAATATTTCTTACCGCTCGAATTGCCCACCCAAGTCCAGGGATCGGCAGTGAGATCAAGATCACCGTCACCAAGAATAGAACCCGTTGACCAGGTATTGTCATTTCCCGAAATGGTTCTGGAGATGGTCAAGCCACCATGGACCGACAAGGTACTACCACCCACCGAAAAGATTGCGACCCCGTCCGCACGGTTGCCAATTGCCGCAGCGGTGATGTCAAGATTCTGGCTGGTGGTGTTTAAACGAAATCCAGCACCAGATCCATTCTGATAGGTTCCCGTACCA
>JASGCE010000239.1 GCA_030054295.1 Minisyncoccota bacterium | reverse complement strand
TAAAGCTCGGACTGTTCTAAGCTCAGAATGACAATTTATGGTCTGTGTTAACCCCTTACAAACATTTTGAGACAGTCTGGGGCATCCGCCCCCCGCAAAAAACGAAAAGTTTTAGTTTTTAAAGAATCAGACTATATGTCGAAACCCTACAGCCCTACGGCGCAAAGGGGTCGTGAACCAGAATCACATCTTCGCGTTTTGGGCTGGTCGAGAGCAGGGCTACCGGACAGTCGATAAGTTCCTCCAGCCGCCGAACATATTTTATCGCCTCCGCTGGTAACTGACTCCAGCTGCGGGCTCCGGCGGTGGTATCGGCCCAGCCCGGCAGGGTTTCATAGATCGGCTCCACCCGCGATTGCAGCCTTGACCGCGCGGGCAAATAATCCAGCACCTTGCCATCAAGGTGATAGCCGGTACAGATTTTAAGCTCGGTAAATCCATCCAAGACATCCAGTTTGGTCAAGGCTATGCCGGTGATTCCACTGGTCTTGACCGCCTGCCTGACCATCACTGCATCGAACCAACCGCAACGCCTTTTGCGACCGGTGACCGTACCGAATTCATGGCCGATTTTGCCTATTCTCTCCCCAATCTCGTCTTGCAGTTCGGTCGGAAAGGGCCCCATGCCAACCCGTGTCGTATAGGCCTTCACAATCCCCAAAACGAAGTTAATCGCCCCCGGCCCCAATCCCGAACCGGTCGCCGCCTGACCGGCACCGGTGTTAGACGAGGTAACAAAGGGATAGGTGCCATGATCGACATCCAGCATGGCCCCCTGCGCCCCTTCAAACAGAATCCTCTGCCCCTGTTGATGGGCAGCATTGAGCCGCAGCCAAACTGGCTCGAGATAGGGCAGAAGCCGCGGGGCAATCTCCAGCAGTTTTGGCACAATATCCTGGAGCGAAACCTCGGGCTGGTTCAAACCCCGCAGCAGGGCATTGTGGTGCAGCAGCAGAGCCTCGACCTTTGCCGTCACCTCTTCTGGGTCGGCGAGGTCACAGGCGCGAATCGCCCGCCTGGCAATCTTATCCTCATAGGCGGGGCCAATACCTCGACCGGTCGTGCCAATCGTCACCGTGCCCTGATTGGCTTCGCGGGCGCGATCGACAATCCCATGAATCGGCAGAATCAAAACCGCATTCTCGGCGATTCGCAAGCTATCTGGGGTAATCTTCACCCCCTGCGCGGCAATGGCATCGATCTCGGCAAAGAGGGCCCAGGGATCGATCACCACGCCATTGCCAATCACCGAAATCTTGCCACCGCGCACCACCCCCGAAGGCAAAAGACTGAGTTTATAGGTTACCCCGTCAATCACCAGGGTATGACCGGCATTGTGTCCGCCCTGAAACCGCACGACAATATCCGAACGGCTGGAGAGCCAATCGACGATCTTGCCCTTGCCCTCGTCGCCCCATTGTCCGCCGACTACTGCTACATTGCTCATGGGTTTTTCCTTTGCTTGTGGGGCTGGTTGGGATGGGGTTCGACGGCGATGGTCTCGGCGGTTTGGCTCGACCAATAGTGGCTGCAATTCTGGTTCTGTGCCTCGGCTGAATTTAAATCAGAGTCGCTTAGATGGGCGATGGTCACAAAACCCTGATAATGCAGCTCGGCGACCTGGGATTTGGCGAGACCATGGGGGATTAAGATTCGCGGAAGGCTCGGCGACTGCGGCAAATGGTTCAAAAGACTGTCAAAAAACAGGGTCATGCCGGTGGCTGGCTCGCTATAGCCAATTCCGGCTGCGACATATCTTCCGCCGCGGGCCAATTCACCCACTATGCCGCGACCATAGACCGAGAAACCGAGACTCCCGTCATAATCAAATCCGCGATTCTCGATCAAATCGACCGTCAGGGTTAGGTCGCTAAACTCGGCCGAGAGAATGGCTGTAATCTGTCTAATCTGCTCGACTGTCTTATCAATCATGGCCGCAGCCGAACCCATGCCCACCAGGTCTCGGCTGATCGAGTCAAGCTTGCCAAGGGCCGTCTGGGCATGGCCGGTCACCCCGTCCAGGGCCTGAATCAAGGGCAGGTATTTTTGCACCCCTGGCGACTGCGACATAAAATAGTTTTTATAGTCGCGATCCTCGCCGATCTTCAGTCTTGGCGCCTCTGGTTCCAACTGACCCAGCAGTTCCGGCACCAGTTGAGAGAAGCAAAGGTCGAGCGATAATGGCACGCCAAGTTCAAGAACCGTCAAGGACTCAACTGCCAAGCGCATGATCTCTATATCCGCCGCCAATTGGTCGGAACCGAGCAGTTCGGCGCCAATCTCGAAAATCTGCCGCGCTGACCGCAATTCTGATGCCGTAACCCGCAGCACATCGCCGGCATAGGCAAGCCGCAGCGGCCTTGGCCTCGAGCGCAGCCGACTGGTCGCAATCCGCGCCACCTGGGTGGTTAAATCGGCGCGAACCGCCAACTGCCGCCGCGACACTGGGTCGAGCAGTCTAAAACTCTGTTCATTTAGCCGTTCTTGACCGGTCGGGAGCAGAGTCTCTTCAAACTCGACCAGAGGGGGATCGACCCGTTCAAAACCATATTGGGCAAAAAGCGCGAGAATTAGCTCGACCGTCGCCGCACGGCGAGTCGATTCTGGCGGCAGCAGATCCGACAGACCTGCTGGAAGAAGCGGCTGACTTGGGAAGGTGTTTAACCTCCCGTCCGCGGGTTTTTGCTTGGCTGATTGAGACAATAATTGGTTCCTTAAACTGCTGCTTAAAATTGCGCAATTTGCGGCAAAAATCAAGCGACCCGCGGGGCTGTGATTTTTTGGCAGTTTTAGGGTTTGATTGTCTGATGAGAAGATGGGAGTTTTATTATTCGTTTGTTCCCGCTGCGCCCTCCCTCATTGTCATTCCCCGCAAGGTTGACCCGTTAGGGGTCAACCGCAGACGGGGAATCCAGAGTCGCAGTATGGAGATTCGGTTTTGTTACTCTGGATTCCCCGACTCGCCACAAAACTTTCATGCCGCCGCTTTCATTTACTCGGCGGTTGTGGCGGCGGGGAATGACAATGAAGGGTTGCAAGCCGAGCCCAAACCGATGGCGTTCGTTCAGCAAAACATTCCAGCGCGTTCTTATGAATTATTTACCCTTTCTCGCTTTTTTGCTCTCTTCGTTCGCAAGCGAGCAAGGATAAATAATTCATGGGAGAAATCGAACGCGCAATTAAGCATTCTATAAATTTTTTGATCGTGACGGGCGGGGGGGGGTCTGCGACGCTTCAAATTGTAGAACGGTCTGTGACTCCCTAACTTGGGCTTCGCCCATTGGCTTGCAGCCAAACCGCTTTTCTTTTTTCTTTTTACTCCGTTCACTTGAAAATTCCAAAACTCAGACTCGTAATTTAAACTAAAATTTGTTGGGGGGGCGGATGCCCCAGACTGTCTCAAAATGTTTGTAAGGGGTTAACACAGACCAAAAATTGT
>JASGCE010000038.1 GCA_030054295.1 Minisyncoccota bacterium | reverse complement strand
AGGCGATTGGCTATGAACCGGCGGCGATCATCGCCAAAACAGTCAATGCGCGATTTCCCTGGCGGTTTTTGCCGCCGCGTTGGTGGTTCAAGCCGCTGCTGGCCATAAAAGACAAGCGGTTGCAGCCGCCCTGGCCGGAACTCTTGATTGCCTGTGGTCGCTCCGCTGTGGCCCCGGCGGCGGAACTCAAGCGGCGGGCTGGCAAGCAGATGATATTGGTCGCGGTGCAGGAGCCTAAATTACCGCCCAAACAGTTTGACCTCATCATCACGGCCTTTCATGATGGTTTAAAGGGCGCGAATATCCTTCAGACCATGGGGGCGATGAATCGGATTTCCCCCGCAACTCTGGCGGTGGGTCGCGCGGAATTTAAAAATCAATTCAAGGCACTGCCGCGCCCCTTGATTGGCCTCTGTTTGGGCGGTAGCAATCGGCGGATGAAGGTCGATGCGGCAGCGGTAGAACGGCTGGTCGAGCAACTTCGTGATTTGGTTTTGCCCAGCCAAGGCGGAGCCTTCGGCCTGGTGGTGACGGCATCGCGGCGGACTCCGCCGATGGTTCTGGCGGCCTTTGATGCATTGTTGGCGGAGGCTGGAGGCGACCGCATGATCTTCTGGCGCGGGGAGGGGAGTAACCCCTATTTTGGCATTCTCGCCCTGGCCGACTATCTCATCGTCACTGCCGATTCGGTCTCGATGATGTCGGAGGCTGCCACGACTGGCACGCCAGTAATGGTCGCCGAACTGGCCAGCGGAGTCGGCAAGTTCAACGATTTTTACCGCGAGATGGAAAGCCGCGGGCTGGTCAAAAGATTTACTGGAGTCATCGACAGGCCTTGGAAATATCAACCGCTTAACGATACGGCGCGGGCTGCCGAAAGGGTTAAGCTCTTGCAAGGGCGGCAGCAATAGGGCATATATCGGTCATGTATATTGACAGTCATTGCCACCTTGATTTTCCCGACTTCAGCGATGACCGCGACGAGGTCATAGCCTCGGCGCGAGCGGCTGGTGTCGCGCGGATGGTGACCATTTCGACGCGGCTGCCCGAACTGGGTAAAATTCTGGCTATTAGTGATCGGTATCCTGAGGTCTATGCGACGGTGGGGATTCATCCGCACAATGCCGATGATGACCCCGACATTACCAGCGAGCAGATTATTCGGCTGGCCAATTCCCATGCCAAACTGGTTGGCCTTGGTGAATCGGGCTTGGATTTTTTTTACAAACATAGCCAACCGGTGAATCAATATGCCAGTTTCCGCGCCCATTGTGCGGCGGCGCGGGCAACCCAATTGCCCTTGGTGATTCACAGCCGCGATGCCGAGGTCGAGACCATCGCGGTCATAACCGAGGAACTGGCCATCGGCAAATTCCCCTTTTTAATTCATTGCTTTAGCGGGTCAGTGGCCTTTGCCCAACAGGCCCTGTCGCTGGGCGGTTATCTCTCCTTTAGCGGCATTGTCAGTTTTAAAAATGCCACCGAGATTCATGCCGCGGCCTTGATGGTGCCAGAGGATCGTTATTTGATCGAAACCGACTCGCCCTATCTCGCGCCGGTGCCCAATCGCGGCAAGCGCAACGAACCGAGTTTTGTCGTCCATACCGCGGCGGCCATTGCCAAGATTCGCGGCGGTGCGGTTGAAGCCATTGGCGCACAATCGACGGCTAATTTTTTGCGGCTGTTCAACCGAGTGGCGGCCCCGTGACGGGGGTTCCATTCAAGGTGACGGTTTTGGGCTGTGGGGCCTCGGCTGGGGTTCCGCGCATCGGCAATGACTGGGGCGATTGCGACCCGCACAATCCGCGCAATCGTCGTAGTCGCGCCTCCATCTTGATTCAATCGGCGAGTACGACTCTGTTGGTTGATACTGGCCCTGATCTCAGGCAGCAGCTGCTCGCGGCAAGGGTAAGCGCGATTGATGCGATCCTCTGGACTCACGGTCATGGCGATCATTTGAATGGAATCGACGAGATTCGTCAGATCAATCGGCTGATGAATCGGGTGATTCCGGCCTATGCTCAATCGGCCTGTTTAAAAAAGGTTGAATCTTCTTTCCCACATGTTTTTAAACCCTTAGCCCCGGGCAGTGGTTTTATCAAACCCACCTTGATTCCCCACCCTGTGCCTGACGAGGGGGAGATTGTTCTCGGTGATTTGCGACTCAAAATCATCAGTCTCGATCATGGTTTTGGTGTCAAGACCATGGGAATTCGCATTGGAGAATTTGCCTATTGCACCGATGTGGTCGAACTGTCGGATGATAATTTTGCCGCGCTCAAGGGTGTCCAACATTGGCTGGTCGATTGTCTCGGTCATCGCCCCCATCCGACCCATTCCCATCTGGCCAAGACCATCGCATGGATCGAACAATTAGCCGTGGAGCAGGGATATTTGACTCACCTGGATATTGATATGGACTATGAGTCTCTCCGAGCAAGCCTGCCGCGCCATATCCAACCAGCCTATGACGGAATGGTTATTGAGATAAATTAATTAGCCCTTTTAAAATATCCATTCATCCTGTAAACTAGAACTGCATTAATTGAAAAGCATTCAGGTCTATACCATGAAGCACAGCGCGCGCCAAACCGAATCACGGTCACTTGCCCATAGTCTAGGGGGGATGTCGCTTGCCTTTGTTCTGCTGGCGGGACTAGGACTCATGGTCGCGGTCGCGGTTGCCTCCTTACCGCTCAAGGCCGCCGAGGTTCCCAGCGGGAAGCTCACCCTGGGTCAATGGCTGGATCGGATTCAATTTCAGGGTGCGGTTCTACCCGCCGATGATGTCAAATATACTGGTCGAGCGGTGGTCTCGGTCTATGGTCTGATGCGCAATCACGCGAACGAGATTGTGATTCTCTATGGCTATTCTTCGCTGAACGGCGGCTCGGTCTATCGCGCCTATGGGCTGGGAGGGGAGAAGGTTCTGGCTGAATTTAGCTACCCCGACAGTGGATCTGCGAGCGATCTGCCGCCTCCCTTTACCCAGATTCGGGACTATATTACCCGCGAATCGGTGGAGACCTGGGCGGTTAAGTCTCTGCTCTCGCCCTTTGCGGTGTCGGCCAATCTGCGGGTGGTTGCCCATAATCAGGGGCAGTGCGCTGGGCCCTTTGCCTATTGGTTGGAGTGGCAGCGACAGTCGCCCGGGCCTAGTCAATTTTCCGAGCCGCAAATCAGCTCGGTTGGTCGGATGATCGTCAGGCTCGATACCCAGCCTAGACCCTTTGTGATTCAGCCCGCCTGTCCACTCGCAGCCAATAGCGATGCCACGATGGTTACCGCCAACAGCACGGTGGCCAGCATGTATTTTGGTCAGGGCGCTGCCACCGGTAATGGCGGTTTGCTCGCCTTTGCCAGTACTGAACCCTTGGTGATGCGGTTCGATTCGGCGCAGAATGCGCGGATTGTCGATGCTCAGTTCAATGGCAAGAAACATCGGATTGCGCTGCGCAGTTTTAACCCTGATGTCTATGACCAGGTGGTGATTCAGACTCTGGGTCAGATTCCCCAGGGTTCGGTGCCAAATGGCGCGGGCAGCAGCTCCTTCAATCAGCAGCCTGATCTTAGCCATACCCGCCTGGTCAGCCTGCCCACTGCACCGGCAGCAGCCATCGACGGCACCAGTCTGGCAATGCGTTGGTACCAGGCGATGCTGCGAAGACTGGGTTTGCGGTAAGGGCAAGCGAGGCCTATCATTCGAAAAATCCAAAAACTATCGAGTGACAAAAAATCCAAAATCGTCTATCAAGATGGCTGATAGGGCTGGGGTTAATCAAACGGGAGAATCAAATGATCGAGTCAATGCCATACAAACCTAAATTCATTCAACAGAGTCGCTTGTCGCAGAGACTATGGCTGATCTTGCTGACCCTGGCCGGTTCGGGATTTTTGGCCCTGTCGGCGCAGGTGGCGATTCCGATGGTTCCGGTGCCGCTCACTTTGCAAACACTGGGCCTGTTGATTCTTGGTGTGACTCTTGGCTGGCGAGTTGGTGGCCTGTCGGTGCTGGCCTATCTGGCTGAGGGTGCCATGGGTTTACCGGTCTTTGCCAATGGTTCAGGGGGAGCGCATCTCTTTGTCGGGCCGACGGCGGGTTATTTGCTCGGCTTCCCGCTGGTCACTATCATTGCTGGCTGGACCAGCGAGAAACTGATGCCAAGGCTGCGGGCCAATCGCTCTTTTATTCATGGTTTGGGACTCGCCTCCCTGGTCTGGATTGGCTTTACGGTGGCTCAGACGGCCTGTCTTTTGCTTGGCGGAGCCTGGCTCGCGGTGCTGCTGAACAGCACCGATAAGGCCTGGCAATTTGGTATTCAGCCATTTTTGATTGGCGAGGTGATTAAATCGACCCTCGCGCTTTTTGCCCTTCAGGCAGCGGTTCGTTTGCAGCGATGAATCCCGTGGCAGTCAATTTGACCGAGGATCAAGAGCTGCGGCGCAAAAAACTTTATTTTAGGGCGCAGCACCGCGGTTGCCGCGAGGCCGATATCATCATTGGCGGTTTTGCCGAACGGGAGATTAACAGCCTCGCGCCGCAAGAACTAGACCAGTTTGAAGCGATCCTCGATGCCGACGATGGGGAGGTTCTGAGATGGCTGCTCGGTCTGGTGGCGGTACCTGCGGGCTATTCTGCCGGTCTGATTGCCCGCATGGTCGCTAGACCATCTTGAAACAGATCATAGCCGCGGCGCAAAAATCCCTGTCGGAGCGCATCAGACTCTATGGCGTGCCGCGCGCAGTCGATAGCCAGTTCCTGGCCGAACTGGCCCGCGATTCATCCCAGCCGATTGTCCATTTTGCCCGCGATGATTCGCGGCTGGGGGAGATTGTCGATGGCCTGGCCTGGTTCGCCCCCGAACTTCAAGTCATAGTCTATCCGGCCTGGGATTGCCTACCCTATGATCGGGTTTCGCCGCGCTCTCATCTGGTGGTGGAGCGGCTGGCGGCCCTGCGCCAGATCAAGGCGATGGCAGCAGATCGCCCGGTGATAGTCTTGACCACTGTCGCGGCGGCATTGCAAAGGCTGGTTCCTCCCGCTGAACTGCCGGAACCCTTTGAACTGTTGGTCGGCAGTCGGATTGGGCTGGCGGCGGTGGTGACTCTGTTGAGTGAACAGCATTTTCACCGCGTCGCCACGGTGCGGGAGGCGGGCGAATTCGCCGTTCGCGGCGGCCTCATCGATGTTTTTCCCCCCTCCCTCGACCAGCCGGTGCGGATTGATTTTTTTGGCGACCAGATCGAATCGATCAAACAGTTTGACACTGGCACCCAACTCAGTCAGCAGCCCCTTGAGCGATTGACCATCGGCACAGTTACCGAACTGGTGCTGAACGAGGCCTCGATTGCCAGGTTCCGTTCGGGCTATCGCGCCGCCTTTGGCGCTGAATTACAGGGCGATGTGCTGTACGAGGCGATCAGCAGCGGCCAGACCTATCCCGGGATGGACCATTGGCTGCCGCTTTTTTATGATGGTTTGGCGAAGCTCTTTGACTATTTGCCCGCGAATCAGGGCTATTTTATTTTTGACAGCGATAGTGATGCGGCTGTCGATCTGCGGTTGGAACAGGTGCAGGAATATTATCAGGCGCGGCTCGATTATCGCAAGGCCGCCAGCCGCGCCGCCGCCAAAAAACGCGATTCGGCGAGGGATAGGGCTACGGATTCAGACGGTTTGGTCGCGCCCTATAGTCCCTTGCCGCCCGCCAGCCTCTATCTTGACCGCGCGGAATGGCAGCAGTCTTTACGCGGGCGCAAACAGATTCAAATCGATAGCCTGCCGCCCCCTTGGGAGACTCCGCCCGATGGTGGTTCCTTTGATCTCGGTGGGAGGCAAGGGCTTGATTTTGCTGCGGTTCGCGCCGATCCTTCGGTCAATCTATATGAACAGGTGGTGCGGGATCTGGCCCGAGCCGCCACAGCGATCACCCCGCCGCAAAGACTGGTGATTGCCGCTGATTCGGCCGGTTCGGCCGAGCGGTTAAAGACTCTGTTGCAGCAACATGGCATGGCCAATCTTACCCCCGCTGCTTCATGGGCGGAGGTGCTTGCATTACCGCCCGAGACTCCGGCTCTGGTGGTTTTGCCGCTCGACCATGGCTTTGTCTATGACCAGATTCGCCTGGTCAGCGAGGGCGATATTTTGGGCGAGAAGATCGCCCGCCGCCCCAAAAAACGCCAGAGCAAAAACTTTATCCCCGACCTGACCAGCCTCTCGCCTGGTGATCTGGTGGTGCATATTGACCATGGGATTGGCCGTTATGACGGGCTGGTGACGCTCGAGATCAGCGACGCGCCGCACGACTGTTTAAGGGTGGTCTATGCCGATAATGATCGGTTGTTTGTCCCGGTCGAGAATATCGAGGTCTTATCGCGCTATGGTTCCGAAGATGCCGCCGTCGCCCTCGATAGGTTGGGTGGAGCAGGCTGGGTCAATCGCCGTTCGAGGGTCAAACAGAAGATCCGCGAACTGGCCGATAAATTGATGCAGATTGCTGCCCTCCGCGCGATTAAAACCGTCGAGGTGATGGTGCCGCCCGAAGGACTCTATGACGAGTTCATCGCCAAATTCCCCTTTGTCGAGACCGAAGACCAGGCCAATGCCATCAATGATGTGCTGGCTGATCTGGCGTCGGGGCGGCCGATGGATCGGCTGGTCTGCGGCGATGTTGGTTTTGGCAAGACCGAGGTCGCCCTCCGCGCCGCGATGGTTGCCGCCCTGTCGGGCTTTCAGGTTGCGGTGGCGGTTCCAACCACCCTGCTGGTGCGGCAACATTTCAAGAACTTTACTGCACGATTTGCTGGCCTGCCGGTGACTCTGCGGCAATTGTCGCGGCTGGTCACGGCCAAGGATGCGGCGGAGACCCGCGCGGCGATGGCCGATGGTCAAGTCGATATTGTGATTGGCACCCATGCCTTGCTCGCCAAGTCGGTGAGTTTTAAGCGACTGGGGCTGGTGATTGTCGATGAAGAACAGCATTTTGGCGTGGCGCAAAAAGAACGGCTCAAGGAACTGGCGGCCAATGTCCATCTGCTGACCCTGACCGCGACGCCGATTCCCCGCACCCTCCATATGGCCTTAAGCGGCGTGCGCGACATGAGTCTGATTGCGACTCCGCCCATTGATCGGCTGGCGGTGCGCAGCTTTGTCATGCCCTATGATCCGGTGGTGATCCGCGAGGCGATTTTGCGGGAGAAGTTCCGCGGCGGCCAGTGTTTTTTTGTCTGCCCGCGCATCGAAGACCTTGATGGAATGGCCGAGAAACTCCGCGAACTGGTGCCAGAGGCGCGACTCGTCATGGCCCATGGTCAGTTGGCGGCGACCGCGATTGAGGAGCGAATGCAGGCCTTCTGCGATGGGCAATATGATATTCTGCTCTCGACCCAGATTGTCGAGAGTGGCCTTGATATTCCCACCGCCAATACCATCTTTATCCACCGCGCCGATCGATTTGGCCTGGCGCAGCTGTACCAACTGCGCGGGAGGGTCGGGCGAGCCAAGCAGCGCGGCTATGCCTATCTGACCATTCCCGCCAATCGGATTGCCGTGTCAGCCGAGCGGCGGCTGGCGGTGATGCAGACCCTCGATCAATTGGGGGCCGGGTTTCAGGTGGCGAGCTTTGACCTCGACCAGCGCGGGGCGGGGAATCTGTTGGGGGAAGAACAGTCGGGGCAGGTGCGAGAGGTCGGGATCGAACTCTATCAAAAACTGCTGGAGGAGGCGGTGGAGGCAGCCCGCAACGCTGGCGTCACCAGTGCGATGCTAACCGCCGAGGATCAATGGTCGCCGCAGCTCACTCTGGGAATGGCGGTATTGATTCCTGAAGAGTTTGTGGCGGATCTGTCGGTGCGGCTGGGGCTCTATCGAAGATTGGGGAGTCTTGACTCCTCGCAGCAGGTGGCGGAGTTTACGATTGAGATGATCGACCGTTTTGGCTCCCTGCCGCCGGAGTTTAAGAATCTGCTGCGCACGATTGAGGCCAAGATTCTCTGCCGCCGCTTTAATATCGAAAAGATCGACGCTGGCCCCAAGGGCGCGGTTGTAAGTTTTAAAGGTAATAAACCCGCCGATGTTGATCGCCTCTTTGATATTGTCCGCCGTAACCCGTTGCAACTTAAACTGCGGCCGGATCAAAAACTGGTCTATGGGATCGATATGGCGAGTCCCGAGCTGCGAATCGCCGCAGTCGAGAAACTATTGGGGCTTTTGACGGCAGGTTGATTATTTTATTGCCATTCCCCTGTAATGAAGGTCTGATAACTCACTTTATTGTCACTCTGAGCGTCGTCGCGCTTGCCTTTGCTTATGCAAAGGCTTTAGCAAGACAAGCGAAGAGTCCAGAAAACTTATCAATTACAATGAGTTAATCTTTTCTGGATTCTTCACTAAGAACAGTTACCCGAGCTAAAGCTCGGACTGTTCTAAGTTCAGAATGACAGGTTTGAAGTTTTTGGCTAAGCCGAACCGCAACCACAGCGGTTTCAGACCTTCGGTAATTTTGGCTGCTAACCCTGCAGCGGATAGTCATAGACCAGACCATCCGGCGATTCGATCAGCCATTGACCAGAACCATCCGCCAAAGGTTTCGCCCAGGGATAGGTCAGGGGAATCTTGCCGGCACCTCCGGGAATCTCGATCATATAGTGCGGGTGACAGAGCCCCGAAACCTTGCCGCGGAGACTCCGCAGCAGCGCGATTCCATCGCCAATATCCGTGCGGAACTCCGCCGTTCCAGCCGTCAGGTCGGTGTGGTGGAGGTAGTGCGGCTTGATCCGCAGTTCGATCATGCGGCGGAACAGGGCGGTCAAGACCTCGGCACTGTCGTTGATCCCCCGCAGCAGCACCGACTGGCCGAGCATCGGAATCCCTGCATCGACCAATCGTGCAATCGCCGCCACCGCCGCCTCGGTAAATTCGCGCGGATGGTTGCTGTGGAGCAGAACAAAAACCGGCAGGCGACTCTTTAAAGCAGCAATAAGATCATCGGTGATCAGGCTCGGTTCGACCACCGGAATTCGCGTATGGATTCGTAAGACTCCGATATGGGGGATCGCCGCCAGCCTGGCCACAATCTTCGCCATCCGCCGTGGCGAGAGGAGCAATGGGTCGCCGCCGCTCAATATCACTTCCCAGATCTTCGGGCGGGCGGCCAGATAGTCGTAAATGGTCTGAAGTTCAGTCTCGTTCAGCGGCGACTCGCCCTGATTGATGGTCTCCCGCCTAAAGCAAAACCGGCAATAGACGGCACAGACCTCGAGCGGCTTCAGCAGCACCCGATCAGGATAACGGTGAGTCAAGCCTTTAATCGGCGTAAATCGGGCATCGCCGATGGGGTCATCAACCGCCAACGGGTCGGGTTCCAATTCAGCCGCCCGTGGAATATATTGGCGGGCAATGGGATCGTGGGGCAAATCCTCCGCTGGCACTTTGGCCAGAATCGCCGTCACCTCGTCGGACAGAGTCACGGCAAATTGCTCGACCACCGGCCCGAGGCCTTGGCGGTCGGATTCAGCAGCCAGGCCAGAATGGATGAGTTCGTTAAGACTGCGAATCGTCATGGGGGCTATTCTCGCTTGTCATAATGGGGAAGATTAAACGAACCGATAGTCCGGGGTGATTGTCGGTAAATTCCAATCGCGCCTTGTGCATTTCGGCTACGGCCTTGACCAGACTGAGGCCAAGGCCATTGCCTTCGCTGGTGCGGCTATTCTCTAGGCGGACAAAGCGGTCGGTGATGGTGGGGCCATTGGCCGGAATCCCGGTGCCGTTATCGCTGACCGACAGAATAAGGGTTCGGCTTCGTTTTTGGGGTTTCAGAGCAACCGTAATCTGGTTGGACTCAAGATTATGCCCATATTTAATGGCATTATCGATGAGATTGGCGATGGCCTGGAAAATCAAATTGCGGTTGCCGAGAATGACTAGCCCGCGGTCATTGCCGAGCAATCTATGGTCGAGGCGCAGGTTCATGCCCTTACTCTCGGCCAAGGGGGCAAAGAGTTCGATCACATCCTGGGCGACCAGCGGCAGGTTAACCGCTTCGCTGAGGTCGGCGCCTATTCGCGCCTCGGTCTCGGCGATCAGCAGCAGGGCGTTGAAGGTCGCCAGCAGACGGTCGGTCTCGATGATGGTCGCTTCGATGGCGCTGCGATAGGGTTCGATGGTGCGCTCGGTCAGCAGGGTGATCTCCAGCCGCGACTTGATGCGGGTCAGGGGGCTGCGGAGATCATGGGCAATATTGTCGGTGACTTCGCGCATTGAATTCATCAATCGGTTGATGGTGGCCAGCATCTCGTTGAGATTGATGGCGAGGCGGTCGAACTCGTCGTTACTGCCGGTGATGGGGACTCGCTCCCCGAGATAACCATCCATAATATGGCGGGTGGTGCGGTTGACCAGCTCGATTCTTTTGCTGACATTATTGCTGATGAACCAGCCGCCCAAAATCGCCAGAGTCAGCATCGCGGCAATCGCCCAGATGATCGACTGTTCAATGATATCGATAAAACTATCGCGCTGTTGCAGGTTGTTGCCGACCAGCAGATGCATCCCATTGTTAAGGTGCAGCAAAATGGCGCGACCATAGGTTAGCTGTTCATAATCACCGTTGCTGTCGATCTTTTCGACATTAAAACTGTTCCAATCGCCATGTTTGAGCATTTCATCGGGCCAACGCGGAATGGTGCCGAGAATCGGAACGAAGTCGCTATCGGTCAGCAGATAGATACTGCCGTCGCTGCCATTCTCGGTAATATGTTCCTTGATCGACAGGATCAGGGCCTGGGGGCCGCGCCGTTCAAACTCCTTGGCGAAGGCTTGGGACTCGGATTTTAAACCGGAATTGATGTCGGCATCGATAGAGGACAGGGTTGTAAAATAGACAAAGGCCAACAGAGCCAGTACCGACATGCCAAAAACCAAAACATAGATCATGGCCAGTCGCCACGACCAGCTACGGAATATCCGAGCGAAGGGATTCAGGATCTTCATGCAAGGACTATAGCGGGAAATTGGCTGGGACGGAATTGGGGAGTGAAATACTCCGTTCACTTGAGAATTCAAAATTTTGGTTATAGTTCAATAACTATCCATATTCGTCATTGCCGCCGCTCGTTTTGAGCGGCTGGCAATCCAGCGGGGAGTTTGAGGGGCATAAGCCCCTCAATGATAAGGATTATTTTGTGTTTGGCTTATGCCGATCTGGATTGCCACTCTGCGCTGCTATCGCAGCTTGAGGGCAATGACGATTATGGAAGAGCCTTTAACTTTGGGAAGTACGCTAGAATTCTCAAGTGAACAGAATATAAACCAACCCATCTTTATTTATCTCATTATTTATGATTCACTGTGACTCTTCACAATGGAATAAACCACATGTCAAAAACTAAAAACCAACACTGGCAAGAGCTTAAAACAGCGGGCAAGGAATCCCAGTCTCGGCGCATCACCGATCTTTTTAACTCTGACCGTGAGCGCAAAAGCAAATTTAACGCGCGGCTAAGGGGCGAAGATGGAGATGATCTGGTGCTCGACTATTCGCGGGTCAATCTTGATGGGCCGCAGCTTGCTGCCCTTTATCAATTGGCCGAGGCCAGTGGATTCGAACGGGCAAGGAACCAGTTCCGCAGCGGTCAGGCCATCAACAGTACCGAGAGTCGCCCGGTGCTCCATCCAGCCCTGCGCGGCACGATCAGCGATGATTACCGCGTGCAGAATCAGCCGGTCATGGCCGAGGTTCTGGCGGTCAAGAATGCCTTCTTGACCCACGCCGAGTCGATCCGCAACGACCCCACTATCACCGATGTGATCAATATCGGCATTGGCGGCAGTGACCTCGGCCCGGCCATGGCGAGCCTGGCACTGGCCCAGTTTAGCGGTGGAAAAAAACTCCATTATCTATCGAATATTGACCCGGCCGCGCTGCAAAATCTGCTCGGACAAATCAACCCCAGCACCTGTCATTTTATCATTGCCTCCAAGACCTTCACGACCATCGAGACCATGACCAATGCCGCCACCGCCCGCCAATGGCTGGTGCAAAAACTGGGCGAGCCGGCCGCGCGGGAAAAATTCTCGGCCATCACCACCGCCCTCGACCGCGCTGCGGCGATTGGGATTCCGCCCGAGCGCTGTTTTGGTTTTTGGGATTGGGTTGGCGGTCGCTATTCGATCTGGTCGGCGATTGGCCTGCCCCTGGCCATAGCCATTGGCCGCGACAATTTTGAAGCCATGTTGAGCGGCGGGCGCGAAGTCGATCAGAATTTCTTCACCGCCGAATGGCAGTATAATCTGCCGCTGCTGCTGGGGTTGATCGGAGTCTGGCACCGCAATTTTTGTGGCTATTCTAGTCGCGCGGTGATTCCCTATGCCCAGAACCTCGCGCGGTTTCCGGCCTATTTGCAACAGCTCGAGATGGAGTCCAACGGCAAGTCGATTGGTACGGATGGACAGCCACTCCACCATGCCAGCGGCGGAGTCGTCTGGGGCGAGCCCGGCACCAATGCCCAGCACGCCTTTTTTCAGCTGCTCCATCAGGGCACCGACATTATTCCGGTCGAGTTTTTACTGGGGGTCGAGACCGAACCGCGCCAAGACGGGCTCGATAGCCACTGGCAAAATCAACAGCGGCTGCTGGTCGCCAATTGCCTCGCCCAGGCCGAATCCCTGATGACCGGTGTAGCGGCACCGCTCGGTCAGCGCTATCGTTCCTATGATGGCAATCGCCCGTCGCTGATGGTCAAGTGGCGGCATTTAACGCCGCGCACCCTCGGCCGCCTGATCGCCCTTTACGAACATAGGGTCTTTGTCGAGGGAGTCATCTGGGGCATCAACAGCTTTGACCAATGGGGAGTCGAACTCGGTAAATCAGTCGCGGTCAAACTGGAACCACTTGTCGCCGCCATGAAGGATCGCCTAAGCGAAATATAGGGGAGCGAGGTGTAACCTCACAACCCCAACAGTTTGGTTGCGGCGGCGCGGGCCTCGGCGGTGATCTGTGCGCCCGAGAGCATCCGCGCGATCTCCTCGATCCGTTCAGGATTAGAAAGATGGGTAATGTTGGTCACGGTGCGGCCCTGATCTTCGGTCTTTTCGACCCGCCAATGGTGCTGGCCGCGGGCGGCAACCTGGGGCGAGTGGGTGACCGACAATACCTGTCGCTGGCTCGCCAACCGCGCCAGTCTCTCGCCAATGGCATCGGCGGTAGCCCCGCCGACTCCGCTATCAACCTCGTCAAAGACCAGACTATCGACCGGTTTGGAATCGGTCAGAACCAGCGACAGGGCCAGCATCATCCGCGACAGTTCACCGCCCGAGGCCACCTTGTGCAGCGGGCCGGCGGGCATCCCGACATTGGTGGCCACTTCAAACTGCACGGCATCGCCGCCGCCGCCGTTCCAGTCGGATGGGGGCAGGGCATCGATTCGGGTGGCAAAAATCGCCCGCTCCAGTTTAAGCGGCTTGAGTTCGCGGTTGATCGCCTCGTCCAGTTTAAGCGCGGCGGCCTTGCGGGCCTGACGGAGATTCTGCACCGCGCGGTGGAATTCTTCACCGGCTGCGGTTACTGCGGTCTCGAGTTTTTTGAGATTCTCGCCACCCCCCTCCAGCCCATCGATCCTGGCCTGTAACTCCTGCCAATAGTCGGGCAATTCCACCACCGCGCGGTCGTGTTTTCGCGCCATGCTGCGGAGACTATGGAGTCGATCCTCGACCAGTTCCAAGCCGCCGTCGGTGGGGTCAATGTCGGTCGCCAATCGCTCCAACTGGGCGAGCGATTCATTCAATTCCTGCGCGGCCCGTTCCAAGGAATCGCTGAGGGCGACAAAGGGCGATTCCGCCGAGGGGGCAAATTTACTTAAGGCGCGAATCGCGCGGTTGATCTGACCCTCGGCACCCTTGTCGCCGCTGATTTCGCCTGAGACCTGTTGCAGCGTTGCGGCAATCTTATCGTGCTGCATCAGGCGGCTGCGACGGAGCAGAAGTTCATCCTCCTCCCCCTTTTGCGGGGCGAGGGTAGTCAGCTCAATCAGGGCGGCGCGGTCGGATTCTTCTCTTTGCCGTGCGGCGGCGGCGGCGGCGGTCTTGTCGCTCAGTTCCTTACTCAGCCTCTGCCACTGTTCATAGGCCAGGCGACAGTGCAGCAGCCGATCACGGTTACCGCCAAAAACATCCACCAGCCCACGGTGACTGGCCGGGTTGAGCAAACCCTGACCGTCAAACTGCCCGAGAATTTCGGTCAGGGTTGCCCCTACCTCTCGCAAAACCGCAACAGTCACCGCCTGATCATTGACCGCAGCCCGCGAACGACCGTCGCTGGCGATAATGCGGCGCAGGATCAAGCTATCACCGATGGGAATGTCGTTCTTGGTTAAAATATCGCGCACCGGATGGTTTGGCCCACAGTCAAATTCGGCAATGATGGTCGCCTGGGCCGCGCCCGCCCGCACCACCTGAGAATCGCCGCGCTCCCCCAGCACCAGGGCGAGCGAATCGATCAGAATCGACTTACCCGCGCCAGTCTCTCCGGTCAGAACAGTCAGACCGGCGGCGAGGTTCAAATCGAGTCGCTCGATTAAAACAAAGTCCCTAATCCCTAGGCTTGTGATCATTCTATCAACTGTCTATTGCGATACTGAGCTTTGGCTCACAGTAAAGACTCTATCTATGAAACTCAATATCCAATTGCAGGCACGGCCTGAGCGATTCTTTATTCTTTGGTTTTTAACACTGTACTTATAAACCAAAGAATTCAAAATGGCACCGCGACCATCGCGGCCTACCCCCCCCTGTCTCTCGCCGCATTCTGCGGCAAGAGCCTTCCCCCCGCTCCCTAAAGGAAGGTCTGAAAAACTCACTTTTTTGTCACTCTGAGCGT
>JASGCE010000238.1 GCA_030054295.1 Minisyncoccota bacterium | reverse complement strand
AAACTCATCCAAGATTTTTTAACTGGTAACATGATCAATCCCTGGCACAGGTTAATAAACTCTGGCAAAGTTTTAGAGCAAAAACCAGTGAATTGCCACTGAATAATGGCGAGACAATTTTGCCTTGCCTACGACGGGTTTTTATTGGGGGCAAGACAGCCGCTGAGGCACCAGGCCCCTCGAGCCGAGGGTGGGTACATAATATAACTGGCCTTGGTGTTGATCGTGCCATTGCCATTGTTTCGCGCCATCAAGATGCGGTAGACCTGAAGCGATTCCAAAATCCTTTGCACATAGAGTCTGGTCTCGAGGATGGGAATCTGTTCGATCCAGGCGACAACATCTCGGTTGTCTTGACGGGGATCGCCAATCTCCTGCACCCACTGGTTAAGCCGCCCGGGGCCGGCATTATAGGCAGCGATAGCCATAATATAGGAACCGTCATATTGCTTCAGCAATTGCCGCAGATAGCTCTCGCCCAGCTGTAAATTCAAAGGGGCCTCGTGGAGTTTCTTCAGCAGGACATTGCGGGAATAGGGCATCTTTAACTGCTTGGCCATATCCTTGGCGGTACCTGGCATAATCTGCATCAGGCCGCGCGCCCCAACTGGACTTGTGACTCCGGGCGCGAAGGAGCTTTCTTGCCGAATCAAGGCATAGATGAGGGCCGATTCGACGCTGGCGGAACCGTTGATCTCGAGCATCGGAAAACCATCCTGCACCAGGGCTATACCCTTGCGGTTCTGGGCAATCCGCGACACCTGAACGGCAAGGTCAGCCCGCTGCGATTCCAGACAAAGACCCGCGAGCATAGAGGCTGTAGCGGGATTATTGATCGTCTCGGCAAGGGCCAGAATGAAGGGGTCGATTCGCCGGTTTGCCCCGATCTCGTTCAAGCGCCGCACCAGCCTGACCATCTCGAGTCTATCAAACTCCTGCCTCTGTTCGCTCGAGAGCTGGGGCGCGGTGGGTAAAACCTCGACCAGATTAATACCCAGCTTTACGGCCGATATTTGACCGTAATAGGTGCTGACCATCCCCGCCGCCTTGCGATACCATTCCTTTGCCTTCTCGGGCTGATTAGCCTGGTCCATGGCCTGACCCGCCCAGTAATTGCCCCGCGCATAGCTCGAGGCCAGAGTCGAGGCATCGATCAATCGGACAAAATGACTGAGGGCCATGTCACTGTTTTTAAGCCATTTAAGGGCAATCCAACCCGATAAAAACTCGGCCTGCACAAAGTCATTTTGTCCGGTATCAAGTCCATGGTTGCTGGCCAGTTTATAGGCCAGGTCATAGCGTTGGAGATTAATCGCGGTGCGGATGGCACTGGCCCTCTCGTCCCACCACTGGTCGGCATGGTCGGGGTTGGGATCGCGGGGGGAATCTTCCAGAAGCTCCAAGGCTTTTTTGCGATAGTCATTGGTGCGGAACCAGCGGATGAGATCATATCTCATCCCAATGGTCACCTCGGTCGCGGGCGGGACATTGGCAACCGCAGTCTCGGGCGTATAGTTTCCCGATTGAATCCTTAACCGAGCCTCGGCAATTGCGCGGTCGAGCGGACTGACCAGAGTCATTTGCAGTTTGATCTGCGCACGGGAATTGCCCCACAACAGATTCTCCAATCTTAAGGCGTGATCGACCGGACGGAGGTAGTCATTATAGACAGACAGAAACTCCTTGGCATCGGGAATTGTCCAATCCCAGTTAATCCAGGCGCGACGGATAAATTTAGCCCCATCCTCAACCCGGTCATTGTCGATCAAGGCCTGTCCAAGGCGCAGGGTGCCGCTGCGAGTGCGGGGGAGTCGCTCGATAAAACTGGCGATGAATTGATCGTCACCATAGGCCGCAACCATCGCCAGTTCGGTCTGGTCCTGAACCGCCTGTTGCTCTGGCCAATGGGGATTTTCTTTGGCGAACTGCACAATATCGCTGAGGGGTGGCGGGTCTGCCGTGGTTCGCGTTACCCGATACCATTGAATATATTTTTGCACCAGCGGATCATCGACGGTCAGAACCAGACTGCTGATCGAACTCAATTGGTTGCGGTCCAATCCATCCAAGAGTCGCTTTAAATTGACCTGAGTCTTGGCTGGGGAGGTCGAATTATCGCTGTTCTTCTCGGCCCAAACCGGGGCAAAAAAGCCAAAGCCAATAAGCAAAACAAGCGGATATAAGACAGGCCTAAGCCGGATCAAACCGGCCAAAACCAAAAACATAGATGGGCAGCAACGAGCCATAGCCCCAAAGGCTTGGCGGGTCAAGGCCGGGGAAGGGTTGCTTGTAAAATTCTGCGTCATGGATACCAAAATAGCGAATAATCGGGCAATAGACAATAAACAATCAGGGTCTTGGAAATCTTGCACAATCGATGCAGCAACTGTATGGTGAAACTATTCTAACCTTGGAGATGAAGATGACAAGACCCGCCCGCCACCGTGAAGTAACCCCCTTGCAGGGTTCCATGACCGCCTTGATCACCCCCTTTAAGAACGGCAAGCTTGACGAGGCGGCTTTCCAAAAACTATGCCAATGGCAGATTGATCAGGGTACCGATGCATTGGTGCCGGTGGGGACGACGGGCGAATCCCCGACCCTCAGCCATGACGAACATTGCCGCGTGGTTGAACTCTGTATCGAGGTGGCCGCGGGCAAGGTTCCGGTCATTGCCGGGGCAGGGTCAAACTCGACCGCCGAGGCGATTGACTTTGCCGAAAGGGCCGAGCAGGCCGGCGCCGACTATATTTTAACCGTCTCCCCCTATTACAATAAACCGACTCAGGAGGGACTCTATCTCCATTTTAAGGCCATTCACGATTCGGTGCAGATTCCCTTGATTCTATACAATATTCCCGGCCGTTCGATTGTCGATATCAACGGCGAGACCATGGCACGACTGGCCAAATTACCACGGGTTGCCGGGGTCAAGGATGCGACGGCGGACTTGGCGCGACCACCGAGACTAAGGCAGAGTTGCGGTGCTGATTTTGTCCAGCTGTCGGGAGAGGATGCGACGGCACTGGCCTATTTGGTGCAGGGCGGGGTGGGCTGTATCTCCGTCAGCAGCAATGTCGCGGCGAAGGAACTGGCCGATATGCATCGGTTTTATCGGATGGGAAAACTGGCCGAGGCACAGGCGATCAACTATCGTTTGACCGATCTCCACGAGGCATTGTTTATCGAGAGCAGCCCAGGGCCAGTAAAATATGCCGCGCAACTCTTGGGGCTTTGTGGCGCGGAGACTCGACTGCCGCTCGCGCCGATTACCGATGCGACCAAAAAACGAGTCGAGGCCGCGATGGCCGCAGCGGGGATAAAATAGGCTTTTGGAATCGCCTAAAAACCGCTAGACTGGTCGATAGTTAAGGAAACCCTGTAAAAGTCATTTTTAAAGACAGTCAGGCAACCCCCCTTAGTCTCACTAAGCAGCAAGCTGCTAA
>JASGCE010000037.1 GCA_030054295.1 Minisyncoccota bacterium | reverse complement strand
GCGCGACCTTTTTCCATCGCCGCCTCGATCGTGCCGACCATGTAGAAGGCCCCTTCGGGCAGATTATCGTGAACGCCATCGACGATCTGACGGAAACCCTTAATCGTATCGGCCAGTTCGACAAAGACCCCCGGGGAACCGGTAAAGACTTCAGCGACATGGAAGGGCTGGGACAGGAACCTTTGAATCTTGCGAGCGCGCGAAACCGTAAGCTTGTCCTCCTCCGACAGTTCATCCATCCCGAGAATGGCGATAATATCCTGCAAGGATTTGTACGACTGCAAAACCCGCTGAACATCGCGCGCGGTCTGGTAATGTTCATCGCCAACGACGCGGGGGTCAAGAACTCGGCTGGTCGAATCGAGCGGATCGACCGCCGGATAGATTCCAAGTTCAGCAATCTGGCGATTCAAAACCGTCGTCGCATCAAGGTGGGCAAAGCTGGTCGCGGGCGCCGGATCGGTCAAGTCATCGGCTGGCACATAGATGGCCTGCACCGAAGTGATCGAGCCCTTTTTGGTCGAGGTGATTCGTTCCTGCAATGCCCCCATATCGGTTGACAGGGTCGGTTGATAACCGACCGCCGAAGGAATACGGCCGAGCAGGGCCGACATCTCCGAACCCGCCTGGGTAAAGCGGAAAATATTATCGACGAAGAACAGCACATCCTGCCCTTCAGCATCGCGGAAATATTCCGCGAGGGTCAAACCCGTCAAACCCACCCGAGCGCGAGCCCCCGGGGGTTCGTTCATCTGACCGAAGACCAGCGCGACCTTGGAACCCGGCCCCTCTTGCTTGATGACTCCCGAATCGATCATTTCGTGATAGAGATCATTGCCTTCGCGGGTGCGTTCCCCCACCCCGGCAAAGACCGAAAATCCGCCATGGGCCTTGGCGACATTATTGATGAGTTCCTGAATGAGAACGGTTTTGCCGACTCCGGCGCCGCCAAAGAGTCCAATCTTACCGCCACGAGCATAGGGGGCCAGCAGGTCAACGACCTTGATACCGGTAACCAGAATCTCGGACTCGGTGGACTGTTCGGCATAGGATGGAGCCGAACGGTGAATTGGTAAGGTCTCCTTGGATTGAATCGGGCCGCGCTCGTCGATTGGTTCCCCCACAACATTCATAATCCGCCCGAGAGTCCCGGGGCCAACCGGCACGCGAATCGGGCTGCCCGTATCGGTGACCTTGGCCCCGCGAACCAGACCGTCGGTCGAATCCATGGCAATGGTGCGAACCGTCTTTTCTCCCAAATGCTGGGCAACTTCAAGCACCAGAGTCTTGCCATCGTGCGGAATATGCAGCGCATTTTGAATCGCCGGCAAATGATCTTCAAATTGAACATCGACGACCGCGCCGATAATCTGACTGATTTTTCCTACATTCTTTTCCATTGTGATGCCCATCTCGAAGTTGCACATGAATCCATTAATCTCTCAAGTCTCTATACTAATTTACGCCCAATTTGAACTAAAAAATGCGCGTGACGGCACGGATGGTTACACCGGGTGAATTTGCACCATGCGCTTACTCATGGTTTTGTAATATTCGTCACTGAGCAGCGGCATCTGCACCAGGTCAACCTTCCACGGCAGGTCGGATTCGCCAAACTCGTCCTGTAAATCGCAGAGATGCCGCAAGGGAAGTTCCTCGGGGTTATCAATCAGCAGGTCGAGATCAGAATAGTGTTTGGCAAAACCACGCACCCGCGAACCAACGACAAAAACCGGTATTTCGGGAATCAGTTTTTGCAGAATGGCGCGTACAATCACCAATTCATGGGGCTTGAGATCAAGAACGGGCGGTTCAGGATTTTGGTTCATCGACATCCTGCTCTAGTTTTTGAATTCTGGTAACCGTTTCTTCAGCATCAATAACAAATTGCGGCACAATGGCGAAGATCTTGGCGGCGTAGCTCTCGTAATATTCTTGCGAAGTCTGGTTGCGAAGTTCCTGATAATTCATCCAGTTCTCGGGGTTGATGATCAGTTCGAATCTATAGGCCTCGCGGAACAGGTCTTTGCGATAGTGCAATTCAGTTCGGTCATAATAACTTTGTAAGGTTTTTTTAAGATAGCGACGAATGATCTCGAAGTTATATTCGAATCTTTGAACAATCCCGTCACGAACGTTCAATAGTTCATCGGATTCAAGCCCACGAAGAGACATGGCAATATAGCTCTCATGTGCCTTTTTGAGAGTGATAATTGCCCTGATTAGGGTTTTGATTGTAACAACATAATCACTTGCCATAAAGCAATCTTAATCGAATCTCTAAAATTATCAAGCTCGCCTTTTTTGTTAAGCCTAGGTCAAAACCTTACCCACAGGGGTTTCGTGGGCAGTTAGAACCTTTCCCACTTCAGCTGATAAAGATTAATTGTCATTCCCCGCAAGGTTGATTCGTAAGGGGCAACCGCAGACGGGGAATCCAGAGTCGCAAAATGGAGATTCGGTTTTGTTACTCTGGATCACCCGACGCTTCGCGCGGGTGATGACAAGTGGGAGTGCTGCGGGCAGCGGCGGGTAATGACAATGGGGGAGGGCGCTCGCGGGCAAAAACAAGACCTCCTTTTCATTGTCATTCCCCGCAAGGTTGCCCCGTAAGGGGCAACCGCAGACGGGGAATCCAGAGTCGCAAAATGGAGATTCGGTTTTGTTACTCTGGATCACCCGACGCTTCGCGCGGGTGATGACAAGTGGGAGTGCTGCGGGCAGCGGCGGGTAATGACAATGGGAGGAGCGGAATCCTTTCGATTGTTATTCCCCGCAAGGTTGCGAACTAACCCCCCCTTATTGTCATTCCCCGCAAGGTTGACCCGTAAGGGGCAACCGCAGACGGGGAATCTCGCTTTGCTTACTGTGATGAAAAAAGGAAGCGAGATTACCCGACTCACTGTCCCGCTGCCGCGAGAGTACTTGATAAAAACTCTATACTGGTCTAGTCTTGAATATTGCCGACAAGATTATCTCAAGAACAAAGAAATAAAGTGATATTCCATGTCCAATCCTTTAGACGATCATGTAAAGGCCTATCAAGGCAATAGTATTTATGATTTCGACAATCAGATTTTACTCAATTTTTACCCGCAACGAATCATTCATTCAACCCGGCCAGAGTTTTCGGTTTTAGACCTGGGGATTGGTCACGGCTATACGACTGATCTTTTATCGCAAACCTACCGCAGCTATTCGGTGATTGAAGGGTCGGAGGAGGTGATCGCCAATTTCAAAAAAAACCACCCCCTGTCCAAGGCCACCATCCACCACCAGTTTTTTGAAGATTTCTTACCAACTCAATCCTATGATCTTATTATCATGGGATTTATTTTGGAACATGTCGATGACCCGCAGGCAATTATACGCCGATATAGCCAGTTTTTGAATCGCGGCGGTCATATCTATATTGCCGTTCCCAATGCCGAATCTCTGAACCGCAATCTTGGCCACAAGATGGGATTGTTGAATGATCTTATGGTCCTGTCGGACTATGATCGCCTGCTCGGCCACAAAAGATACTATACGGTGAAAAGCCTGACCGCGGATATTGTCAACAGTAACTGCAAGCTCGAGGCGATGGAGGGGATTTTCCTTAAACCCTTTACGACCGGTCAACTGCTCAGTTTGAACCTGCCCGATTCTGTCATTACCGCCCTGTGCGAGGTGGGAATCGACTATCCTGAATTATGCTGTGGCATGATGGCAAAAATTTCGCCCGCATAAAAAGGATCGAGTTATGAAAATCCTGGTGATTGGTGGAACCTCTAATCTGGCAAAATATCTGGTCAAGCGGTTAAGGCCGGAACACGAGACTATAACCATGGGTCGGAGCCATTGCGATATAGTCTATGACTTTAAAGACTCATCGGCTGTTCCGGAATTCCCCGGTTCGATTGATAGTGTCATTAATACAGTTGCTCATTTTTCCGACCAGTCTCCCGATAGTTTTATCGAAAGTTTTGCTGTCAATCTTGTCGCCAATTTAAAATTAATGAATGGCTGCATTGCCAATCGGGTTGGGCATTATATATCTGTTTCGAGTATCTATGCGATTTGTGACTTGCAGCACCCAAACTATGGTGACTTTGCCGTTTCAAAAAGATTTTCTGATGAGGCGGCACGGCTTTTTGCAACCAGGTTCAACCTGCCCTTGACCATCTTGCGGCCGACCCAGTTGATTGGCAATCCTGAATCGATTCATCACCATCAACCCTTTTATCGCGCGATTATTCAAAAGGCTTGGCGCGGCGAGGATATTATTATTTACGGCAGCCACGATCCCAAGCGCAATTTTCTCCATTATGAGGATTTGGCTGAAGTCATCTCGCGGGTAATCAAGGATCGAGTTTTAGGGACATTTGTCTGTCAATATCCGGCGGATACGACACTAGCGGAGGTTGCCAAAACTGCGATTGAGGTCTTTAAAAGTCAGTCTCAGATTAAATTCCTGCCCGACAAACCCGACATTGCCGATAATGTTTTTGCCTATGACGACAGTCTCTATCGCCTGTTGGATTGGTATCCGCAGCTATCGCTGAAAAACACCATCGAGCGAGAATGTCAAATTTTCCAATGGGAACATAAATGAAAAGAATATTGGTGACAGCCGCCAGCAGTCTGATTGGCAATGGCATTGTCCGATCCTTACGAAAATCAGCCGATAAAAATTTCTTAATCGGCAGCGTCATCGATGAAGATACCATTGCCTCGGCCTTTTGCGACCTGGTTGTCCTGGCTCCGCGCAGCGACGATCCGACCTATATGGATTGGTTATTGGCAGAGATTAAATCACGACAGATTTCGGTTCTTTTTGCCGGAATTTCCGATGATCACAATCTTTGGAACGATCACCGTTCCGACCTGCAAAGGGCGGGTGTGACGGTTGTGTTGAATGACCAGCGGCTGATTTCTCTTTGCCAAGATAAATGGCAATTCTATCGTGAGATCAAAGACATAACCGACTGTGCCATTCCGTCGAGTTTGGATAATGACTATGATCATTTGGTCAAGTCCTTTGGTCTGCCATTTTTGCTTAAACCTCGCCGCGGCCATGGTTCAAAGGGAATTGTGCGAATCGAGTCGTACGAAGAATTTGTCCCTTTGCAATCGCAGATGGGTGGAGTTTTGATGGCCCAGCCGATTGTCGGTCTGGATGATCAGGAATATACCGTATCGGTTTTTGGCGATGGTCAGGGCGGATATTGTGGATTGATGAGCCTGCGGCGCAGACTCTCAAAAGATGGTTTTACCGCCAAGGCCGAGGTGGTTGATGATGATGAATTTCTGCCGTCGATTATCCAACTCTGTCGGCATTTTAAACCGATTGGGCCGACCAATTTTCAATTTAGGTTGGAGGCTTCTGGGCCTAGGTTGCTCGAGATAAACCCCCGAATATCATCGGCAACTTCCATTCGCACGGCATTTGGCTATAATGAATCTCTGATGGCATTGGATTATTTTTGCCATGGTATTTTGCCAAGCCAGCCGTTAATTCGTCGAGGCAAGGCGATTCGTTTTACCGAGGATTTTATTTTTTATGAAACTGGCCATAATCTCTGACATTCACGGCAATTACGAGGCGTTAAAATCAGTACTCGCGGCGATCGATGGACAAGGGATAAGCGATATTTACTGCGCCGGCGATGTGGTTGGATTCTACAGCCAGGTCAATGAATGTTGCGATGAATTGCGCAGGCGAAAAGTTCAAACCGTGATGGGAAACCATGACTGGTACATGGCGAGCGGCGGATTCTGCGCGCGGGGTAAGGCGGTCAATGATTGCCTGCGCTATCTTCGTACCGTCATTCGCCCTGACAATATCTCATGGTTGCGCGGCCTGCCGGTGCAGTTATTTTTTGAACAGATTCAGATGGTTCATGGCGGCTGGTCTGATCCGATAGACGAATATTTGATTCCTTCGGCCGAATATTTTGACCGAATTGAGGGGCGGTTTTTTGTCTCGGGGCACCGACATATTCAGTCGGTCGAGCGATTTGGTGATAAGCTCTATTGCAATCCCGGCTCGGTCGGCCAGCCGCGCGACAATGACCCGCGGGCAGCCTTCGCGGTTTTTGATGGCAGTGAATTTACCCTCCACCGGGTTGACTATAATATGCAGCCAGTGTTTGACCTGATGGATGCAGCTGGGTTTAGTGACTATTACTATCGCTGCTTGATGAACGGGACAAAAATACAGTAGTCTTCAACCCTACAATGCCTCGGCACCCGAGATGATTTCGATCAGTTCCTTGGTGATCACGGCCTGGCGGGTTCGGTTATAATTCAAAGTCAGGCGAGCAATCATATCCCCCGCGTTGCGCGTTGCATTATCCATCGCCGTCATCCGCGCCCCCTGTTCGGAAGCGGCGTTCTCGAGCAAACCACGGTAAAGCTGCACCGCCAGATTGCGCGGCAGAATCGCATCGAGCAGCCGTTCCTCCTCCGGTTCAAATTCGGTTGCCGTCTGAACGACCGACCCCGCTGATTCGGGCAGAACCACCGGTATCAATTGGTGCTTGGTCACCTGCTGAGAAATTGCCGATTTAAACTGCGAATAGATGAGGGTCGCCGTATCAATCTCTGCGGCAACAAACCGACTGCGGACAATCTCCGCCATCTCGTGGGCCAGAGAAAATGGAATCTGTTTAAGATTGCCGAGTTCGCGCGATTCGATAATCAGCGAACCGTAATCGCGCCGCAGCAGATCCCGCCCCTTGCGACCGATACAGAGCAGCTTTACCTCCTTGCCCTCGGCCTGCAACCGCCTGATCGTCTGCCGCGCTTCACGGACGATCGAGCCATTAAAGGCCCCGCACAGACCCTTGTCGGCCGTGGCAACAATAATCAGATGGACGCGGTCCAGCCGCACCCCGTCCTTGAACCTGCCGCTCAGAAGTTCCGGCCCCTGACCAACGGTCGAGGCAGCCAAGGACACAACCAGACTGTTCATCCGTTCGGAATAGGGGCGCGAAGCCTCCGCCGCATTTTGCGCGCGTTTGAGTTTCGCACCCGAGACCAACTTCATCGCCGAAGTAATCTTCTTGGTCGATTTGACGCTGGTGATCCTTATCCGGAGCGATTTTAAACTAGGCATGGCGGAGCAGTTTCCCTACTTAAACGAAGCAACAAAACCCGTAATAAAACTCTCGAGTCTCTTTTCGGTCTCGTCGGTCAAGGCCTTGTCGTGGCGAATGGCCTCGAGAATATGGGCCCCTTCCTTGCGGAGGGCTGCCAAATAGGCCTTCTCGAACCGAACAATATCGCCAACCGCAATCTTATCGAGATAACCGCGGACACCGGTGAAGATCACCGCCACCTGTTCCTCCACCGCCATGGGGGAGAATTGATTCTGCTTCAAGATTTCGGTCAGCCGCGCCCCACGGGCCAAAAGCTGTTGGGTGCTGGCATCGAGATCGCTGGCAAACTGAGAGAAGGCGGCCATTTCGCGGTACTGCGCGAGGTCGAGTTTGATCTTGCCCGCGACCTGTTTCATCGCCTTGATCTGGGCCGCCGAACCGACTCGCGACACCGAAATACCGACATTGATCGCCGGGCGAATACCCTTATAAAAAAGCTCGGTTTCCAAAAAGATCTGACCATCGGTGATGGAGATCACATTGGTCGGAATATAGGCCGAGACATCGCCCGCCTGAGTCTCGATAATCGGCAAGGCGGTCAAGGAACCCGCACCCTGGGAATCCGAGAGTTTAGCGGCTCGCTCCAACAAACGCGAATGGAGATAAAACACATCGCCAGGATAGGCTTCACGACCCGGGGGACGGCGCAGCAACAGCGACATCTGACGGTAGGCGACGGCTTGCTTCGACAGATCATCATAGATGATCAAGGCGTGCATTCCATTGTCGCGGAAGAACTCGCCCATCGCGCAACCGGCATAGGGGGCCAGATATTGCAGGGGCGCCGGCTCCGAAGCCGTCGAGGCAACAACGATTGAATAGTCCATCGCCCCCTGGTCTTCCAGGGTCTTGACAATCTGGGCGACAGTCGATCGTTTTTGCCCGGTCGCAACATAGATGCAATAGAGTTTTTCCTTCTCGTTCCCCTTGGCATTGGCGGCCTTCTGGTTGAGAATCGTATCAATCGCCACGGCGGTCTTGCCGGTCTGGCGATCTCCGATAATCAGCTCGCGCTGACCGCGGCCAATTGGCACCAGCGAGTCAATCGCCTTAAGACCCGTCTGCATCGGTTCATGCACCGATTTACGGGCAATGATTCCCGGGGCCTTGACCTCTAACCGAGTGCGTTTGACATCGACCAATGGCCCCTTGCCATCAATCGGATTACCAAGAGCATCGACCACCCGGCCGAGCAAACCGCGACCCACGGGGACATCGATAATTTCCTTGGTGCGTTTGACCGTATCGCCTTCGCTGATTCCCATATCATCGCCGAGAACCACGACACCGACATTATCATTCTCGAGGTTGAGGGCCATACCCTTAACGCCATTGGGGAAGCTGACCAGTTCCGAAGCCTGCACATTGTCGAGTCCCCAGACGCGGGCAATACCATCGCCCACCGACAGGACTTGACCAATCTCTGCTACCTCGGCCTCGCCGCCAAAGGATGAGATTTGCTTTTTGAGAATTGCCGAAATTTCAGCAGCACGGATCTCCATCACACAGCCCCTTTCATAACCAGCTCTAACCGCGCCAGTTTCGATTTAAGTGAATAGTCAATTAACACAGTTCCAATTTCAACCGATAGTCCACCGATCAGGCTTGGATCAACCCGCTGTTGCAATTTAATCCCCTGGCCATATTTACCCTGCAACCGCGCCAGAAGTTTTGCCACCTGAGCCTCCGACAGGGATTGGCTGCTGGTTACCACCGCCGTCTGCGCCCCTTGCCTTCTTTGAATTTCGATGCGGAAGCTGCGGATGACAGCGGGAATCAAAGCAACCCGAGAATTCTCGACCAGCACGCCAATCAGACGGCGAGTCAGGTCATGAAGCTTGAGCTCGGTCACAATCGACTGAAGAATCAGTTTTTGCTTCTCTGCCGTCAAGGTTGGGTTGGCGATAAAGCTGGCAAATTCTGGAACAGTACGAAGGGTCTGGCTTAGTTTATCCATATCCTCGGCAATCGCGTCCAAGGACTTATGATCTTCGCCGAGGTCACAGATGGCCATCGCATAGCGATGGGCTGCCAGGGATCCACCCTCCATCGAATTGGGAGAATCGCTGTCCTTTTGTCCGCTCTGCAATTCTGATTTTTTACCTTGAGCCATGGTTTGAAATCTTCCTAATTATCCTGCTACCGCTCGTAACATAAGATAGAGCAATGTGCAAGACTATAAGCTTCCTCCCTTGCAGCCTTTTATCAACGGATGGCCTGACCAGTCCCTCTATTCAAAAAGGCTGGAGACCGATTCCTCGGCGGAAACCCGTCGGATTCCCTCGGCCAGCAGGGGGGCAATCGACAGATGCCGTAAATTCTTGGCCGCCAGCATTTCGGGCGTAGGGCTGATCGAATTGGTGGTAGTCAACATATCAATCGGCGAATCCTTAATCCGCGTCACCGCAGATCCCGAAAGGACACCATGGGTGACATAGGCAGATACCCGCGTCGCTCCCGCGCCCTTTAAGGCCACCGCAGCATTGCAAAGGGTTCCCGCCGAATCGACAATATCATCGACCAGGATGCATCTTTTGCCCTGAACATCGCCGATGACATTCATAACCTCGGAATGGCCAGCCTTTTCTCTCCGCTTATCGATGATCGCCAGATCAAGATCGAGCCGCTTGGCAATCTGACGGGCGCGAACCACTCCGCCCACATCGGGGGAGACAACCATAACATCGGTCAGGTCGCCAAAACCCTCCCTTATATCCTTGACAAAAACCGGCGCGGCAAAAAGATTATCGGTCGGTATATCAAAAAAACCCTGAATCTGTCCGGCGTGAAGATCGAGGGTCAAGACGCGATCAGCCCCCGCCGTGGTGATGAGATTGGCGACCAGCTTGGCCGAGATGGGGGTGCGCGGGCCCGATTTACGATCCTGCCGGGCATAGCCAAAATAGGGTATAACCGCCGTAATCCTTCGCGCCGAGCCGCGCCTTAAGGCATCCAAAGATACCAGCAGTTCCATCAGATGGTCATTGGTCGGATAGCTGGTCGATTGCACGACAAAAACATCCGCACCGCGGACATTTTCATTAACCTCGACAAAGACCTCCATGTCGCTGAACCGCTTAACCGTCGCACTGGTCAGAGCGATTTTAAGCTCGGCACAAATGGCGGTGGTCAAGGCTGGATTACTATTGCCGCTCATTATTTTCATGGGCTTCACTCTGATTTGTGGACCTGCACAAGGCAATAGCATGATCTATCGGGCGGTGCATCTAAAATCAGGCTGGGTGCGGCTATTGAGTGGATTCTCAGACTGTTGACAAGGTCCAAATTTTCTTCACCTCCCCTTCCCCAGGAAGGGGAGGATAGTCGCAGCTTGGCAGCTTGCTGCCTAGCGAGACTTGGAGGGGTTGGTTATCTTGTTGATTAAAAACTAAAAACCAACCCCACCAAGAAACTCTAAGGCTCGCCTGCGGCTTCGCCAAGAGTTTCTATCCTCCCCTTCCTGGGGAAGGGGAGGTATCTTCAATTCATAGCTTTTTGTCATCAGTCTGGTTCTATTGACCAGCCCCTAAACCCATGGCCTGGAGCATCAGCGGTTTTTTTAACCAAGGAAGGTGATCAACCGCCCCGAGTCCAAGCGAACGGAGCCAAGCAACCTCGGCGCGGTTACTCAGGAACAGTCGGTTCAAACCATTGGTCACAACCGACAGGCTGATGAGATCAGGCCATCTTTGCGCTTCGTATTTTTGCAACAGGGTGGTGGAGCCAATATCGAGTCCCTGGGCTTTGGCCTCGATAATCAACCTGGCCAGCAGGGCCGTATCACGCCAGCCCAGATTGGCCCCCTGGCCGGCAATGGGGTGGAGAAGATGGGCGGAATCTCCGGCCAAAGCAAATCGCGGCGCGACCAACCTTCTGGCCATCGCAAATTGCAGCGGCCATTGTTTTGGCGGTTCCAAGACTTGCAAGCCACCCAAACTCGAGCCAAACCTAACCCACAGTTCCTCCGCCAATTCGCCCGAGTTCAGGCTGGCCAGTTCGGCTGCCACCGCCTTTGATTCAGTCCAGACCACCGAAGATTGATTTGGCTCCTTAAGCGGCAAAAATGCCAGGGGCCCTCCGCCCAAGAATCTCTCATGGGCAATCGATTGATGGGGTTCCTGATGCTGCACGATAAAGACCAGTGCAGTCTGGTCATAGTCCCAAGCGAGCGATTCAATCCCCATCATCTGGCGCAGCGGAGAATTCTTGCCATCCGTGGCAATCAGCAGGTGGGTGGTAAACTCGACTGTCTTTGTTCCCTCGGCCCCTGTGGTAAGGCAGTTAATTTTAGCTGGCGCAGCTTCGACCGAGTCGGTTTTGACCGACAGAATTTCCGCAACAGTCATTCGGGTAATCTGCTGCGGCAGTTCAGCAATCGCCGCAGAAAAATCCTCATGAAGAATGTGATTCTCGACAATGGTGCCCAAGGTTCGGGGCAAGGGCTGTTCTTGATCTTTGGGGATAAGGGCCAAGGGGTCGAAATCCAAAAACATTCGGGATTGCCGATCCGATACGCGAATCGCCGCAATCTCTCCCCCTTCGCGGGCTGCCTGTCGCCACAGAGCCATGTCGCAGAGCCATTGGCGCGAAGCCGCAGCGACGGCGGTCGTGCGGCGGTCGGCGGAGTTTGGCGGTCTCGGCCTGTGACCCGCGACCTCCAGCAGCAGGACTCGCAAGCCGCCGCGACCGAGGGCAACCGCCAGTGCCGCTCCGATCAAGCCCGCGCCACTGATAATGACATCATAGTCCAGTGGACTTGCCGGGACAATGGCGTGACGGGCAGGTTTACTCACCATCGGCTAGACTCCCAGACTGAGTTTACGACAGAATAACAGACGGTGGTGCGGGGTCAAACCCAAGCGGCCAATCGCCTGTCGATGATAAAGGGTACCATAACCAGAATGACGGTCAAAACCATAATCTGGATAACGAACACTCAGTCTTTGCATCAGATAATCACGAAGAACCTTGGCGAGGATGGAGGCTGCGGCAATCGACAGGCATTTACCATCGCCCCCCACAATCGCGGTGGCGGCAACTGGCAAATGGCTCGGCAGACGATTGCCATCGACCAAAATATGGTCGGGCTGTTCAGGCAATCGCGCGACCGCTCGCGCCATCGCCCTCAAGGTCGCACCGAGGATATTATAGGTCGCGATCTCGGTGACCGAGGCGGCGGCAAAACCATAACTGGCTCCCTTGCCATTGGCGGCGGCGGTGCGGAGTTCCGCTGCGATCCATTGGCGTCGTGAAGCGGTTAGTTTTTTGGAATCCTTGATCGCCTCCAGCAGGTCGCGGGAGAGGAATTCAGGCTGCAAAACCACCGCGGCACAGACCACCGGCCCAGCCAGGGGGCCACGGCCCACCTCGTCAATGCCACAGACTTTTTTGCCGTAGCTTCGCTCCAAACTATAGTCGAGACTCAATAGGCAGGCCCACCCTTACCAAAGGGCCAGAGCCTTTTAAGCCAGGCCGAGCGATGGTGCCGTTCCAATTCACTGTCGCGCGAAGCCCGATCGATCATCCAATTCATTTGCAGCGACAGTCTTTGATCGGCCGCCGGCAAATGGCCGTGCCAGGAATGGTCGCTGCGTTTGAAGATCAAAAGATTCCCCCGCACCGGTGCAATCTCGGCGGCATAGTCCTGAATATCCTGACCATTGCGCAAAATCCGCAACCGCCCACCCTCGTGCGGCCATTCGCGGTTCACATAGAGGAGCAGAGTAATCACCTTATCGATCGAATCGGTGTGAATCCCGCCATCCTTGCTGCGACCCTGACCGCGCACCGTAATCATGGTGGGCTTGTCGGACAGGTCGAGATTGAATTTTTCCTCGACCAGTTTGCGCATCTCGGTGGATTCAAGCTCCTCAATCAGCTGCTTAAAGATTGGCCTGACCTTCAGATCATTGACCGGCCAGGAACCGCCCTTGGCGACCCGCGGAAAATCCTGGTGGAGTTCTTCAAATACCGCTGGCTCGACAAATTCCGGCACGATTAAAAAATCATAGGGCTCTGATTGTCTTTTGGTTTCGGCCAGAGCCTTGAGCCTTAAAAGGGGTTTTTTACGCATTTTGGACAAACTCCTGTGGGGGTCGAGGGTTGAAGCGATGCATTATGCCATAGTTTAGGCTTTTTGCCTGTGCAATTTGCGCAGGTCTGATCATTGATGGCATAACTCGTAAAATAAAACTGCCAAATTCGCTTTGTAATACAAAGGGTTATCTTTATGGCAGCGGCTGGCACAGGCTGTGCAATTACGCGATCAGCTATCCCAATAACGGCGCATTTATTATACCCTGGAGCATAGAATGTCACCCATTGATTCGGTTCAAACCCTTGATGATCACTATCCGACCATGACCCTTCGCGGTCAGTTGGAGACCGAGATTATCTTTACCAATTTGGTAAGCCTGGCGGCAATGGAAAACCAGCTTGGTAAGCTTAACCTCAGCCGAGACGGATCGATGGTCAAGTTCGTTGATTCCCTGTTAAGGCTGCCGGAAGCCGATATGATCCAGCTTGCAATCGTAACCGATAACGAATTGCTGCGGATTGTCCTTACTGATTTCTTGGTGCTGGACCCGCTGGAACGAATCGCCCTCTTTGCCCATTTAATTGATTTGGCGACCATGTTGGATCAGGTCAGCCACAGCGTTAATCACCTGCTGATTGCGGTCAGTCACGACGATACCATTGCCGATATCTATGCCCTGTTTGGTGCGCCAGTGGGCAGTGACTATAGGGCCCATGTTGCCGCTTCGCTTGGCCTTATTGAACTGGCGTCAAATTGGCAAGGTTTTTGGAAAGCATTGGAGGCCAGGATTAAAATCATTCCCTTTACCCTGGCTCAGTTGCTGCGCGGAATCAATGCTAACCTCAGCCAGGACTATCATCAGGTTAATTTTAAGCTGGTGCTGAAGCTCATCTATACCAAGCTCGAGAGCAGTAACCATGCTTTAGGTCAAGTCCAGTCCAGCAAGCTGCTGGTTGCGGTCTAGGCGATTTTGGTCGGACTTCATCGGTTAGATTCCGCTTTATTAATTGTCAAGGGAATCGTCAGGCTTGACAAAATCACCCTGAACAGGCAGTTTTACCCTGAGTTGTTCGCGTAAAATCCTTAACACCCAATGAAGTCGAGAATATTATGGCCAAGACCAATAGTCTGCTCATCAAGCTAGTCAGCACCGCCGAGACGGGTTTCTTCTATGTGACCAAAAAAAATCCCCGTAACCAGACCGAAAAGATGGAAAAAAAGAAATATGATCCAGTGGTGCGGAAACATGTGATCTTCAAGGAATCGAAGATAAAGTAACTTTTGCCTGTCCTTCGTTATAGGAAGGTCTGAAAAAGTCATATTTATAGTGCAACCCCTCCAAGAAACTCTAAAGTTCGACTTCGTCTCACCAAGAGTTTCTATCCTCCCCTTCTAAAGAAGGGGAGGTAATCTTTTAATCATCCCCCCTTCTTTAGAAGGGGGGAATAGTCGAACTTAGAAGTTTACTTCTTAGTGAGACTAAGGGGGGTTGCCTAACTGTCTGAAAAGATTGAGCTTTTAAGACCTTCCTAACGGGGCAGCCTTGCGGGGAATGACAAAAAAATTGGACTGAGGCGAGACGAAATACTGTCTGATTCTTAGAAATTCCGACAACTCGTACTTTTTAGCGGGGGGCGGATGCCCCCCGAGTTGCTACGCAACTCCCCCCCCCCTCTGGATCGCGTTGCTTCGCAACGCGATGAGGGGTTGTGGGAAGTTTAAACATTCCCTAACCCCTCATAGCGTCGTGCGTAAGCACGAGGCTATCCAGCGGGG
>JASGCE010000036.1 GCA_030054295.1 Minisyncoccota bacterium | reverse complement strand
AAGTTTTCTGGACTCTTCGCTTGTCTTGCTAAAGACTTTGCATTCGCAAAGTCAACCGCGACGACGCTCAGAGTGACAAAAAAGTGAGTTTTTCAGACTTTCCTAAAGAAAGGGGGGACATTCTTTCTCTAAACCAAAACTCAATTGGTGCAACAAATATTTAAACTTACCTAAACTGTTTAAAGCCTTGCCTCGGCGAGGGGATAGAGATGCCCCTCCTCCCGTTCGATCCGATCGCGAATTGCGGCGATGATCTGGGCGGTTTCGGCCAGGAACTTTGCACTGTCGCGGTCGATTGATGATTTGGTCCAGGCATTGACATATTTGTCGAAGACCTTGGAGATCTCCATCATCTCGTCGCTCATATGGTGGGATAGGCTTTTCAGCTCGGCATCGGAACTTTGGCTTGCCTTGGGGTACAGAAACTTATCTTCCATGGCGAGATGGAATTTAAGTTGCGCGGCAATACCGACCAAGGATTCGCTTACTTCGCGGGAATTCAAAGGAATCTGTTTGCAATGATCCTCTAACCTTTGCAATAGTTCCAGTGCCTCTTCATGCTGGTGTAAAAACTTGCTGATATCCATATTAGCCTCCTAACTCAATAAACCTGAATTAATCTAATACAATATTTACAGAAATCAAAGTTAATTATAACTATCCAATGGCAAAATTTACAATTATCAGAATAGTTAACTATAACAGTGGATGCAGTATATGAAGAGTTCGTTTGAATTTAGACTAGAAAAAAAATCAGGTCGCGGCAGAACTGGTCTTGTCACCACCGCCCATGGGTCAATTCAGACTCCGGCCTTTATGCCGGTTGGCACGCAAGCAACGGTTAAGGCGATGCTGCCGGAATCGGTCAGGGCGACTGGGGCGGAGATTGTCCTTGGCAATACCTACCACCTGATGCTGCGCCCGACGGCGGAGCGGGTGGCAAGACTGGGGGGGCTTCATCGTTTTATGAATTGGCCGGGCCCCATTCTTACCGACTCGGGCGGTTATCAGGTCATGTCGCTGGCTGGGCTGCGCAAAATTACTGAGGAGGGGGTCGCCTTTAATTCGCACCTTGATGGGAGTAAACACCTGTTGACGGCGGAATCCTCGACCGAGATTCAAAGACTCTTGGATGCGACCATCTCGATGGTTTTTGACGAATGCACCCCCTATCCTGCCACCCGTGATCAGGCCCAGCAATCGATGCTGCGCTCCTTGCGCTGGGCCAAAAGAAGCCGTCTAGCCTTTGATCCGCGAGCGGGCTATGGCCAGTTTGGGATTGTTCAGGGCGGAATCTACCCTGAACTTCGCCTTGAATCGGCGGCGGCGCAGCTCGAGATGGGGTTTGAAGGCTATGCCATTGGCGGCCTGGCGGTGGGGGAGGGGCAGGAGATTATGTTCCAGGTCATCGACCAGACCGAACCCCATCTCCCCCAAGATCGCCCGCGCTATTTGATGGGGGTTGGCAAGCCGCCCGATATTGTCGGGGCGGTGATGCGGGGGATTGACATGTTTGACTGTGTTTTGCCGACCCGTTCGGGTCGCACTGCTCAGGCCTTTACGCGATTTGGCACGGTCAATATCCGCAATGCCCGCCACCAGGATTCGCCTGAGCCGCTTGATCCCGCCTGTAGTTGCCCCTGCTGTCGGCAATTTAGCCGTGGCTATCTCCACCATCTTACCCGCAGCAAGGAGATTCTGGGGGCCATGCTCTTGACCTGGCATAATCTCCATTATTACCAAGAATTGATGGCCGGACTGCGCCAAGCAATTCGCGAGGATCGGCTTAAAAACTTTGCCCATGACTTTAGCTTGGACTATGGTAGTGAGAATGAGGATAGAAGCAACCCAGGGGAGGGATAGATGTCATTAACGCAACTTGGAAGGCCGGCCGAGATTCCCGAAAATCCAGACGAGGCGGTTTTGGAAACCGTGCCCAATCCCCACCCTGAGATTGAATATCTGGTGCGGTTTGCCGTGCCGGAATTTACCAGCCTCTGCCCCATTACCGGTCAGCCCGACTTTGCCCATCTGGTCATAGACTATGTGCCAGATGAACTGCTGGTCGAGAGCAAGTCGCTGAAATTATTTTTAGCATCATATCGCAACCACGGGGCATTTCACGAGGCCTGCACCATCGAGATCGCCGAGCGAATCATCGCCGCCACCGAATGCCATTGGCTGCGGATTGGCGGCTATTGGTATCCGCGCGGCGGGATTCCCATCGATGTTTTTTGGCAATCGGATGTGCCGCCCGCTGGACTCTGGCTGCCTGAACAGGGAGTAGCCTCCTACCGTGGCCGGGGATAGAACCGAATTCACCGCGCGGCAAAAACAGATCGCCGAACGGGCTCGCGGTTTGGGATTTGATGCGGTGGGTTTTGCCTCGGCCGCGCAACAACCCGAAATTGCCGAGCGATTGCAGCAGTTTTTAAGCGCAAACTACCATGGCGAGATGGATTGGCTGAACGAGCGCAGCCATCAAAGATCAGCCCCACAGAATCTGTGGAGCCAAGCCATATCGGTGGTAACAGTCGCCATGAACTATGGCCCGGCAACCAACCCTCTCGATGATTTGCAGCATCGCAATTTTGGTGCCATCAGTGCCTATGCTCGCGGTCGGGACTATCACGATTTTATCAAAAAGCAGCTGCGGATCTTGGCGCGGTGGATTAGCGAATCCCTGCAAGTCGAGGTCAAGATTTTTGTCGATACGGCTCCGGTGATGGAAAAACCTCTGGCCCAGTTGGGTGGGCTGGGGTGGCAGGGAAAACACAGTAATCTGGTCTCGCGCGACCATGGTTCTTGGTTGCTGCTGGCGGAGATTTTTGTCGCCTCTGACCTTGGCGAGACTGAGGCCGAAACCGACCATTGTGGCGGCTGCAACCGCTGCATCACCATCTGCCCGACCGCCGCCATTGTTGCCCCTTACCGTCTTGATGCTCGCCGTTGTATTTCTTACTTAACCATTGAATATAAAGGGGTTATTCCGCGGGAATTTAGATCCGCCATTGGTAATCGCATCTATGGCTGTGACGATTGTTTGGCGGTCTGTCCGTGGAATAAATTTGCTCGGGTTACGGGCCATTTGGAATTTAACAGCGACTATCGCATGGAGAATCTGGGTGGGTTTTTAACCCTTGATGATGCGAATTTTAGGCAAAAATTTAGTGGCTCTCCGATTAAAAGAATTGGTCGAGATCGTTTTATTCGCAATGTCTTGATCGCGGTGGGCAATAGCGGCGAGCCGAGTTTTATGCCGCTTGTGTTGCCTCTGTTATGCGATGATTCGCCATTGGTGCGCGGGATGGCGGTATGGGCGGCGCGGAATTATCTGGTGCCTGTCGAGATGAGTAAACTCCGCCAGAACTTACCGCAGCCCGAGACAGATGATTCGGTCATTGAGGAATGGAATTTGGCGATAGGTGATTGATAGGTTTTCGTACATAGAGAATGACATGTTTGAACTGGTTTAAGATGATGGCTATTCAAAGATAAAGATAGTCGGATGCAAGGCGGAGCCTTGCTGGATTTTTAAGGCGAAGCCTTAAATGGGTCTGGGCGAAGCCCAGCATTAACCCGCCTATCGGTGAGGGTCGGCGCAGCAAAACTTGTGAAGCTGCCCCACCGCAAATTCAACGACAGAAAATGGACTGTGCGGGGCAGTTCGCGTTTTGCAAGCCGAGCCCGAACCGATGGCGTTCGTTGGTTTGTTAAGGCGCGTTCTTATGAATTATTTACCCTTACTCGTAACCTGCTCACTTCGTTCGCAGCGAGCAAGGATAAATAATTCATTGGGAGTAAACGAACGCGCTATAAACATAATTTTAACAACCAATTGCGCGGGATTCATATTTGTCTGCGACGCTTCAAATGGTTGGAAATTATTTTAACAACACCTAAAAATTGGTTGATAATTTCAGTGTCAACAATTTGATATAAAATCGCTCAGGCCGCGCCTGCGCTTCGCGCATTGGCTGCCGCCAAACCGCTTTTCTTTTTCTTTTTTTGCTATCTTCTATCTTCAAAATTGCAATGCTTTTTATGTCTTAACGCGAAATATTGCAATTTTTATCAAAAGAAAAAAGTAAATTATAAAATTAAATCAATGGATTAATAATTGATTATGAACGACTAATCACTGCTACCCATATCGATAAAAAAGATCGAAACCAGCATCACCGTGCCAAAAATAATCAACAATCCACCCGAGGTGTAATAGAGATAACGCAGTCTATTTGCATCAAAAAACCGCCGATAACGCGAAATCAACCACGAGATGATCCCCCACCAAAGAAGACTTCCCATAAATACGCCAAGCAAAAGAATCGCCTTGTCGATACCAGTCATGTCATTACCAGCCATCTTGAAAGCGTCAAAGGCGAAGGTAAAAAACAACAGCGAGCCAGGATTGGTCATGGCAATCAAAAATGCCGAAAAGAAAGCATCAAAGAGCGGTAAATGATGAATATTCTCGACCATCTTAGTAACCCGCAGACAACTTCGGATTCCCAGTAGAATCAAGACAATGCCGCCGCAGATTCGAAGATATAGACTGATCGAATCAATCCACGGTGCCACCATTTCACTGCCAACCGCCGCGAGGAAAGCATAGATAAAGTCTGCCGCTAAGGCCCCCGCTCCGGTTGCCCAACCCAATAGTGCACCATAGACCAAGGAACGCCGAATACAGAGAATGGCAACCGCACCAATCGGCACAGCCACCGCGATTCCGCTCGCGAGTCCGTAAAAAAAATGAATCAGCGTGAAGGAAATAATGCACCTCGGAACCAGAATATTCGTAAACTGGCGAACTATACACGAAAGAGACTGCATTTACTAAAGTTAATTGAAATTCAGGCGAGTGCAGCCGATTGGCTTACCTCGTCGGAACCGGAACCTCTCCCGAATAGTCGTAAAAGCCCTTTTTGGTTTTGCGACCGAGCCAACCCGCCTCGACATATTTAACCAATAAGGGGCAGGGGCGATATTTGGAATCAGACAGACCTTCGTAAAGCACCTGCATCACCGATAAACAGGTATCCAGCCCAATAAAATCGGCCAGCAAAAGCGGCCCCATCGGATGATTGGCCCCAAGATGCAGTGCCGTATCAATCGCCTCCACCGAACCCACCCCTTCGTAAAGGGTATAGACGGCCTCGTTAATCATCGGCAGCAAAATGCGATTGACGATGAAGGCCGGAAAATCTTCCGACACAGCCGCGGTCTTACCCAACTGCCTGGTCAGTTCCTGCACGGCGTTAAAGGTTTCCTCCTCCGTCGCTATGCCGCGAATCAGTTCGACCAGCTGCATCAGCGGCACCGGATTCATAAAATGCATTCCGATAAATCGCGCCGGTCGATCGGTCGCCGCCGCCAGCCGCGTAATCGAGATCGAGGATGTATTCGAAGCCAGCATCGCCTTGGGGCTTAAGAAGGGGGTGAGTTTTTGGAAAATCTCCCGCTTGATCGCCTCGTTCTCCGTCGCGGCCTCGATGACAAAATCACAGTCGCGGAAGAATTCAAAACTGGTGCTGGTCTTGATGCCGGCCATGGCGCGGCTCTTGTCGGCCTCGGTCGCCTTGCCCTTGGCGATTAAGCGACCGATATTTTTTTCGATCCCTTGAACCGCCTCCTGCAATTTGGTTTCGCTAATGTCGCTTAAACGAACTTCAAATCCGCCAATGGCAAAAACATGAGCAATACCGCTTCCCATTTGACCTGCACCAATAATGCCCACAGTCTTGATCATTTTCTTATCCTTTTTTTATCGGAAGCGATTTACTTCTTGTCGCGGAAGTTTTTTATTTTTTGATCGCGGCAGTCAGGGCCGGAATAGCGGTAAAGAGATCAGCCACCAGTCCATAGTCAGCAACCTGAAAAATCGGCGCATCGACATCCTTGTTGATGGCGACAATGACCTTACTATCCTTCATCCCCGCCAGATGCTGAATCGCCCCGGAGATTCCCACCGCGACATAGAGTTCAGGGGCCACCACCTTACCGGTCTGTCCAACCTGATATTCATTGGGGACAAAACCCGCATCGACGGCAGCGCGACTCGCGCCAACCGCCGCGCCTAGTTTGTCGGCCAGGGCATCGAGCAGCTTAAAATTCTCGCCATTCTGCATTCCGCGCCCGCCCGAGACAACGATCTTGGCGGAGGTCAATTCGGGCCGTTCGGATTTGGACAGAGAGGCTCCCTTAAACTGCGACAGTTTCTGCGCCACCGCCCCAAGATCACCCGCCGCGAGTTTCTTAACCGCTGCCGAACCGCCAGACACTGCTGCCGGTTCAAAGGCGGTCATGCGAATCGACAAAAGCTTTATCTTGTCATTTGACTTGACCGTCGCCAGAGCATTGCCAGCATAGATCGGACGGACAAAACTATCGGCTGATTTGATCTCGATCACTTCGGAGATCTGCTGCACATCGAGCAGGGCCGAGGCACGGGGCAAAATATTCTTGCCAAAGGCCGTGGCGGTCACGACTATGTGGCTGTAGCCCTTGGCAAGATGGGCCAATAAAGGGGCCATCGATTCGGCCATCCCATTGTCGAGGTCAGCCACTTCAGCCACCAGCACCTCCGCCACACCAGCGATCTTGGCCGCCGACTCGGCAACAGCGCCACTGCCCGCGCCACAGAGCAACAGGGTAACCGCGGCATTGAGTTTAGTTGCAGCCGTCACCGCGTGAAGGGTTGCGGCCTTGATCTGCTTACCGTCGTGTTCGGCAACTACCAAAATAGACATGACATTTCCTCATAGAATGCAAATGGAAATCAGAGAAACCGAGCAAGGGTTAAATAACCTTAGCCTCGTCGCGGAGCTTGTGGACCAGTTCCGCAACATCAGCGACCTTGACTCCGGCCGCGCGGGGCGGGGGCTCGTCAATGCGGATGGTGATGAGGCGCGGAGTCACATCAACCCCAAGCGACTCAGGGGTCTGTTTATCGAGCGGCTTGCTCTTGGCCTTCATAATATTGGGCAGCGAAGCATAGCGCGGTTCGTTCAAACGAAGGTCAGTGGTAATGATCGCCGGCATGGCCAGGGCAAGGGTCTCGAGCCCGCCATCGACTTCGCGGGTCACGGTCAGAGTCTTTTTATCGGCGGCAAATTCCAGCTTAGAGGCAAAGGTACCCTGAGCCCACCCCAGCAATCCGGCCAGAACCTGACCGGTTTGGTTGCAATCATCGTCGATTGCCTGTTTGCCCAGAATCACGAGATCGGGTTTTTCTTTATCGACCAGTTTAGCCATCAGTTTGGCCACGGCCAGGGGCTGTAGTTCGGTGGTGGTCTCGACCAATATGCCGCGGTCGGCTCCCATTGCCAGGGCGGTGCGAATCGTCTCGGCGGCATTGGCTGGCCCCATCGATACGGCAACCACCTCGGTCGCTATTCCAGCCTCCTTAAGCCTTAAGGCCTCCTCCACGCCAATCTCGTCAAAGGGATTCATCGACATTTTGACATTGGCGAGATCGACCGCTGTATGATCGGCATTGACCCTGATCTTTACATTAAAATCGACAACTCTTTTGACGGCGACGAGTATCTTCATAGCAATTCACCTTTAAGTGCTTTGAGCCAGTAACCTCATGCCAAATTGTCGCAAGCATTGGACAGTCGGGTAAATGCTGCACCTGCGAACTATAGCATAGATTGCTAATCTGTTAGGGCTAATTAGCACCTCTGTCAAGCGAATATAGAAGGACTCTTCTATTCCGCCTGTAACCATACAACCGTAAGGTCGTCGCGCAGCGGGCGGATTTCATTTTTTAAGCTGGCATTAATCAGACAGGAAAGTCTTTGCGACCGTGATTCCAGCCGCGCTTGCCGCAGGGAATCGCTAAATCTTTGGCGGAACTGTTGTTCGGGCGAATCCGACTGGAGCGAATCCTGAGTCTCGATCAGGGCATCGCTATAGAGGATCAAGGAATCGGCGGGTAAGAACTCTTGGCTGTGGGTCACAAATTCGGGGCTGGCCATCGGGCCCAGCAAGGGGCCGTCGCCACACAACCAGCTGATCTGCTCGCCGCGGAGCAGGGCGGCACTCGGCCAGCCCGAGGCACTCCACCAGATGCGATTCTGTGTGCGGTTGATGGTGACAATCATCCCGGTGGCGAGAATTCCGCTCGGCAAAATCTCGTGCAGATCGCGGTTGAGGTGGTTTAAACTTGCCGCCGGATCATCGACCGTCACCGGACAACGGAGCCACAGGCTGTGAAACAGAAAACTATTGAGGGCAGCGGTAACCCCGTGACCAGAGAAATCAACCAATATGACCACCAGACTCTCATCGTCAATGGCGCGGAGTGACCAATAGTCTCCCGCCAATTCGTGGGCCGGTTCAAAATAGGCCTGACAGGATATGCCATGGCTAAGACCAAGGGCCTTGCATTCCTCCTCTCGCGGCATGATCCCCAGTTGCATTTGCCGCGCCCGCGACAGATCGTCATCGAGTCGCTCCTGCACCTTGGCGAGAATCTGCATCTCGGCCTCGGCCAGCCGCGCTGATTCATGGAGGGCTGCCGCCTTGGCCGCCAGTTCGATTTCGCTCCAGGCCCGCAGGGCGGCGGTGATGATAATCTCGAGCCGCTCGACGGTAATGTCGGTTTTGTGGTGGAAGTCGTTAATGTCATAGCGGTGAATCAATTCCCGAAGGTCAAAGTGACTCTCCCCGGTGCGCAGGATGATTCTAATCTGATGATTCTGAAGCTCGCCGCGAATCGCCTCCACCAAGGTCAGGCCGGCATTTTGCGTCTCCATCACCACATCCAAAATGACAATGGCAATGTCGCGGCGGGCAGCCAGAATCCGCCGCGCCGATTCGGCTGAATGGGCATTAATCAGTTCCAATTCCCGGCCACGAAACTGATAGTCCGACAGGGCAATCTGGGTCACCATCAGGGTCTCGTGGTCATCATCGACCAGCAATATCGGCCAGGCCGCAGGCAGCGACAAGGGCGAATCCGAAGATGGCAAGGCGATTAGTTTTTCCATGGGAAACTCAATCTGACCGAATTATTGCCGAGGATACAGCCGAGCTCTACCCCCAGTTCACGGACGATGGCCAGACCTCGGCCGCGCGGCATTTGGTTCTGGTCGAGCTGGTCGAGGCAGGGAAGGTCGGGGATGAATCTGTCGGAGAATTTCTGTCCGGCATCAGAGACAATAATCTCGAACCTTTGGCTAGATTGAATCGGGCGGTGAATCAAGGCAATCAGGGTTAATCGTCGAAGTTCTTGGTTCTTATCAATCGCCTGCGGCATTAACTGCCACAGCGGGGTCAGTCCCAAATTGCCGTGAATAATCGCATTGGCAATCACCTCGGCAAGGCAGAGTTCGATCCGCTCGGCCTCATCCCTTGGCACTCTATCGCCCTTGAACCGCTGGAGTACTGCATCGGTATAGAGCTTCGCCAAGGGACAGTTCATCGCCGTACCGCTTGTCAGATTCAAAACAAAAATCTGTTTTTGGACAATCAAACTCTCAAGGCTAGTGATGCTGAGATTGCTGAGAATTTGTGTCACCGTCGTGGTTACTTCTCGCTGCAAGGAATCGTCTGATTCGCTCATCATCGGGGATTCAACCATCGCCCAGGGGTGATCCGCTCCAGCCTCGACCTCAGTCTGCGCCTGCGCCAATGGCACAGACTGGCGAAAGAATTTCAGCCCTGATTGGGGCGGTTGGGGCAAGCCCGTAACACCATGATTGCGTTCGATTAATTTGGTTTGTGGTAACATTGAACCTCGCTTTTCATTATAGTGCAGTAACTAAACTGCCCCCCCTTCCCTTTGGGAAGCGGGGGGAAGTCTCACTCTGCTGTGCAGAGTGAGACAGGGGGGGTAGGGCTTGGAGTTTTTTGATTGTGTTAAGACATACCCCCCAAGCAAGTCTATCGCTCGTAAGCACTCGCTGAGACTTGCTTTCCCCCGCTTTCTAAAGAAAGGGGGGACATTAATTCATAATGATCTATCGACTCAGTTTCACTCTTTCCAAATGCCAAACCCTACGGATCAATTGGGGCGATGGTTTGAAACTTTGCCACCTCCAGCACGCGGCGGACTCCGTCGCGGGGGCGCATCAGGCGAAAACCGACATTGTTTTGCCTTGCGACATTATTGGCGATGATCAGCATCCCAAGGCCCGAGGAATCGATAAAATCCAAGCCCGAGAGGTTGAAGATTAAACTCTTGCCCTGGGTATTGTTAAGCTGGGCAATCAGGTCGCGGAAGAGTTTATGGTCGGTAAATTCCATTCGCCCCTGAAGCTGAACCTCGATTGAAGCGTCGGTCTGCATAATCTCGTATTCCATGGCTTGTTCCTGTCATAATGTAAAAAAACTAGAGTTTGATTTAACCACCCAAGTCTAAATACTTCGCTAAGATGGGTGAAGTTTTTGCTCAGAGTTATTCGCTAGAAAAATGACTCCAAGATAAGCTATGATCCGCTCGTCATAATTGCTTGAATTGCCCGAGTTTTATGGGATTGATTCCCTGAAGGAGATTTCTGTCGTGAAAATTGCCATGATCGGTACCGGCTATGTTGGTCTGGTGTCGGGGAGTTGCTTTAGCGAATTTGGCGTCGCAGTTACCTGTGTTGACCGCGATCATCAAAAGATCGCCGCCCTGCTGGCCGGTAAAATGCCGATCTACGAGCCGGGGCTGGAGTCTCTGGTGGCGCGGAATCTTGCCGCCGATAAGCTGCGCTTCACTACTGATTTAAGGCCAGCGGTAGCCGATGCCGATGCGGTTTTTATTGCCGTGGGAACCCCGTCACGGCGCGGCGATGGTCATGCGGATCTGCAATATGTCTATGCTGCGGCCAAGGAGATCGCCTTGTCCCTCACGGGCTATACGGTGATTGTCACCAAATCGACCGTGCCGGTGGGTACGGGCCGAGAGGTGGGGCGAATCATCGCTGAGACTCTGGCCAACCGCGCCGACGGCGGCAAGGGTGTGACATTTGACATAGTATCCAACCCAGAATTTTTGCGCGAAGGTTCGGCCATCGATGATTTTATGCGCCCAGACCGAGTCGTCATTGGCGTGAGCAGCGATGCCGCCAAGGCGGTGATGCAGGAACTCTATCGCCCGTTGTTTTTGCTCGAGACCCCGATGGTGGTGACCAGTATCGAGACCTCGGAACTGATCAAATATGCCGCCAACGGATTTTTGGCGACCAAGATTACCTTTATCAACGAAATTGCCGATCTGTGCGAATCCCTCGGCTGTGATGTTCAGGCGGTGGCGCAGGGGATTGGTTTGGATGGGCGGATCGGCAAGAAATTCCTTCACGCCGGGCCGGGCTATGGCGGTTCTTGCTTCCCCAAGGATGTTCAGGCCCTGATTCAAACTGCGGCCGATGCCAAGGCTCCGCTGCAAATCATGGCGGCGGTGGATCGGGTCAATCAGCAGCGCAAGGCCAGTCTCGGCCAGCGGGTCATTGACGCGATGGGCGGCGGCACCGTCAAGGGCAAGACCATCGCCGTTTTGGGCGTGGCCTTTAAACCCAATACCGACGATATGCGCGAAGCCCCCAGCCTCGATTTGATTCCGGCATTACAGGCGGCGGGAGCCACGGTTCGCGCCTTTGACCCCGAAGCCATGGTGGAGGCGGCTAAACTTCTGCCCATGGTCGAATGGTGCAAAGACGAATATGATGCTATGAACAGTGCTGATGCATTGGTCATCTTGACCGAATGGAACCGTTTCCGCGCCCTCAATCTGGTCAAGGTTAGGTCGAGTCTTAAACAGCCCTTGATGATCGATCTTCGGAATATCTATCAGCCTCTGGCGATGGCGGCTGCCGGGTTTAAATATGTCTCGATCGGTCGGCCGCAGGTTAAATCTTAAAGAAGGACTCCATTGTGTTTGACAAACATCAATTCGATAAAACCATTTTACGGGAATATGATATTCGCGGCATTGTTGGTCAGACTCTGCGCGAATCCGATGCCTATGCGGTTGGGCGGAGTTTTGGCACCCTTGTCCGAGCCAAGGGGGGTAAAAGGGTTGCGGTTGGCTATGATGGTCGAACCTCCTCGCCATCCTTTGAAGCCGCCTTGGTTCAGGGTCTCCATGCAGCCGGAATCGATACGGTGCAGATTGGCATGGGGCCGACACCCATGCTCTATTACGCCGTACATGAATTGGCGGTGGATGGTGGGATTCAGGTCACTGGCTCGCACAACCCCCCGAGTCATAATGGTTTTAAACTGATGCTCGGTCGCAGTTCCTTTTACGGCGAGTCGATCCAAAAACTCGCCCAGATTGCCGAGAAGGGGCAATGGCAAAATGCCGAGACCAAGGGCAAGGGAGTCAAACAGTCGGTCGAGGCTGACTATAGTGCAAGGATGCTGCGGGATTTGAAATTTGGCCGAGCCATGTCCTGTGTCTGGGACTGCGGCAATGGCGCGACCGGTGACATAGTGCGTAAACTGGTGCCACAACTCCCGGGCAAACATCATCTGTTATTTGCCGAGATCGATGGTCGCTTTCCCAACCACCATCCCGACCCGACCGAGCCAAAAAACCTGGTCGATTTGCAGCGGGCAATGGAGCAGCAGGGTGCCGATCTTGGTTTTGCCTTTGATGGCGATGGCGATCGGATTGGCATGGTCGATAATCGCGGGCAGATTCTGTGGGGCGATCAAATCCTGTCTCTATTGGCCGCGCCGATTTTGGCGCGCTTGCCGGGGGCGACGGTCATTGCCGACATTAAGGCCAGCCAAGGCCTGTTTGACGAGATCGCTCGGCTGGGTGGGACTCCCCTGATGTGGCGCACTGGCCATTCCTTGATCAAGGCCAAGCTCAAGGAAACCAATGCCCCGCTGGCGGGCGAGATGTCGGGTCATATTTTTATTGCCGATAACTACTATGGTTTTGACGATGCGGTCTATGTCGCCCTGCGGATGCTCGAACTGGTCTCTAATCAAGCCCAGAGCCTGTCGCAAATGACCGAGCATCTGCCCAAATGGATCAACACGCCGGAACTGCGTTTTGACTGTAGCGACCAGCGCAAATTCGAGGTCATTGCCGAGGTTAAGCAAAGGATCAGGTTGGAACAGTCCAAGGGCATGGCCTGCGAGATCAACGAAATCGACGGGCTTCGGTTAAGCACCAGCGATGGTTGGTGGTTGCTCAGGGCCTCTAATACTCAGGCGGTTTTGGTCGCGCGGGCCGAATCCCATAGCAGCGAAGGCCTGCTGCGATTGAAGCAACAGCTGCGCAGCCAACTGGCCGCCAGCAATATTGATTTCCCAGAATAGGGATAGACAAGAAATGAAATTTGGTTTTGTGACAAAAGGCCTGTTTTATTCAAGCCAGTTAGCCGACAGTCACCAAGAAATGATATTTGGTTTTGTAACAAAGGGCCTGTTTCATTCAAGCCAGTTAACCTAAGTTACCAAGAAATGGGAACCACAAAAACTGATAAAACCACACGGCAGTGGTGCCGAAGCGCGGAATTGAACCGCGGACCTACTGATTACGAATCAGTTGCTCTACCCCTGAGCTACTTCGGCATTTTTTTAATCTTGGCAACTATAGACTAATATAGGCTGGCAATACAATAGAATTGAGTAAAGATGACCCAGAATCTACGAATCGTCAGTTGGAATATCAATTCGGTACGGTTGCGACTGGCGACCATCGAGCGATTTTTGCACGATCACTCGCCTGATATTCTGTGCCTGCAGGAGACCAAAACCATGGATGAGTTTTTCCCGCGGGAGGCGATTGCCGCCATGGGTTATCCTCATCAAATCTTCAGGGGTATCAAGAGCTATAATGGCGTGGCGATTCTATCGCGGCTGCCGCTGGAGGAGGGGGAGTCGCGCCATTGGTATGGTAGGGAGGATGCTCGGCATGTCGCGGCGCGGCTTATGGGGGTGGAGATTCATAATTTCTACATTCCCGCGGGTGGGGATGTGGCGGACGAGGAGTCAAACCCTAAATTCGCCCATAAACTCGGTTTTATTCGGGAGGCTAGCGACTGGTTCAGCGACCATCGCAGCCGTCAAGATCGGATGATTTTGGTGGGGGATTTGAATATTGCTCCGATGGAAAATGATGTTTGGTCGCATAAATATATGTCGAAGATCGTCAGCCATACCCCGATTGAGATTGAACATTTGGCGCGGTTGCAGGCCTCGGTCGATTTTTGCGATACGATGCGCCATTTTGTGCCAGCGACACAAAAGCTCTATAGTTGGTGGAGTTATCGGGCAAAGGACTGGGCGGAGGCCAATCGCGGTTTGCGGCTCGATCACATTTGGGTCACGCCGCCCTTGGTGGCTGGTTTGCAACGGGGCGAGATTGTGGCGGCGATGCGTGGGTGGGAATCGCCGTCGGATCATGTGCCGGTGGTGGTTGATCTGAAGATTTGACTCTGGTTGTTTTAAGGGGGAGGTGAGATGGAAACGCGGCATTCATATAATCCAAAGCTGTTGGTGCGGAGTTTGTTCCTGGCCATAACGGGGATTGTCATATCGCTGATTATGCTTTTTTTCTTCAAGCCGATTATGGCCATGGCCTTGATCTGGATGGTGATTATAGTGGTTTGTTTTGGCGCAGCCTTTGCCTTGTGGGAGCGGCAGAAGGTGGTGGCGGTGGTGACCGAGGAATCGATCACGGTCAAGAGTTTTAAGACGGTGACCATGGATTGGAATCGGGTGACGGGTTTAAAACTGTCTTTTTTTGCCAAGCGGCGCGATCAGAAGGATGGTTGGATGAGGCTGCGGATCAAGTCGGGGCCGGTGGTGATTAAGATTGATTCGCAGATTCATAATTTTGCGCGGATTTTGAATTTGGCTTCGCGGACCATTGCAGAGAATGGTTATGAGGTTGATTATTTCACGCGGGTGAATCTCCATGCGGTTGGGATTGATTACGAGAAGCCGTAGTGGGGGGGTAGAGTATTTCATGATTTGTCGCACACAAAAGGATTGTTTTGGGAAAAGAATGTCCCCGTTCGCTCTTTAGGAAACCCTGAAAAACTAACTTTCGTTGTCACTCTGAGCGTCGTCGCGCTTGACTTTGCGAA
>JASGCE010000035.1 GCA_030054295.1 Minisyncoccota bacterium | reverse complement strand
TGGGTTCGGGCGAAGCCCGAGCGGTCTGGCGGCAGCCAGCGCGTAGCGAAACCCGCCAATCGGTGAGTGGTCGTTCTGGCGAGCATTCCTTGAGCGCGGTGGTTGCGCCATGGGCGAGACAGAACGAGCCCGAACCGATGGCGTTTGAGTGGGTAGTAAATATTCAGCGCGTTCTTATGAATTATTTATCCTTACTCGCATTTTTGCTCACTTTGTTCGCAAGCGAGTAAGGATAAATAATTCATTGGGAGTAAAAGAACGCGCTAAACAAGATATGAAAAATTGCGAATTGTGCAGGGCGGGGAAGTGTCTGCGACGCTTCAAACTGTTGAGAACTATTGTTACAAAACCCAAAAATTGGTCGAGAATTTCGGTTTCAACAATTTGATAACGATTGGGTCACGACCTTCGTGCGCTCAGGCTTCGCCCTGGGCTTCGCCCAGACCCATAAGGGCTCCGTCCTTAACCCGCCAAGGCTCCGCCTTGGATCCGTTACCTGCATAACTTCGACCGCCTCGCCGTGACAGAACTAAAAATCCCCAGCCACTAATAAGGCGCGGCCACCGCCCCCAGATTCACATAGACCGACTTGACCTGAGTATAGTGATCAATCGCCAATTTACTATTCTCCCGACCCAAACCCGACAGCTTCATCCCGCCAAAAGGCAATTCAATCGGCGTAATATTATAGTTGTTAATCCAGCAAGTCCCCGCCTGTAACTGCGCCACCACCCGATGACCCCGCGCCAAATCCGTCGTAAATACCCCCGCCGCCAACCCATAGTCCGTATCATTGGCCCGAGCAATCACCTCAGCCTCGTCCCTAAAAGAAAATACCGTCATGACCGGGCCAAAAATCTCCTCCCGCGCAATGGCCATCCCATCACTGCACCCGTCAAATATGGCCGGCGAGACAAAATACCCCCCCTCGCAGCCCTTAACCGTGACCCGCTCTCCCCCACAGAGCAACCGCGCCCCCTCCGCCCTACCCCGCGCAATATAGCCGAGTACCTTCTCCATATGACCCGCCGAAATCAATGCGCCAATCTGCGTCGTCGGATCGCGCGGATCCCCAACCTTCAGCCGCGCCACCCGCGCGAGCAGCCGCTTCATAAACTCAGCGCGAATATCTTCATGGACAAAAACCCGCGTCGCATTGGAACAGACCTCCCCCGCCGAATAGAAGTTCCCGAGCAGAGCCCCACTCACCGCATCGTCAATATTGGCATCAGCAAAAACCAATAGCGGCGACTTGCCCCCCAGCTCGAGAGTAATCTGCTTAAGCGTCGGAGCCGCAGCCGCCATAATCTTCATCCCGGTCGGAACCGATCCGGTCAGCGAAACCTTGCGAATATCCCTATGCGCCGTCAGCAACCGCCCCGTCGCAATACCGCCCTGGATCACCTGAAAGATTCCGTCCGGAACTCCCGCCTCGGCCATGATCTCGGCCAGCTTAACCGCCGTCAAGGGCGTGAGATCAGCAGGCTTGAACAGCATCGCATTGCCACAGGCCAGGGCCGGTGCCGACTTCCAACAGGCAATCTGAATGGGATAGTTCCAGGCGCCAATTCCGGCAACCACCCCCAAGGGTTCGCGGCGGGTATAGCCAAAGGCATTGGGCCCAAGATCAACCGTCTCGCCGGTAATGCCCGCCGCCAATCCGGCATAATATTCCAAACAGTCAGCCCCCGACAAAACATCGACCGCCGAGGTTTCCTGAATCGGTTTACCGGTATCGAGGGTCTCGAGTTCGGCCAGTTCCTGATTGCGCGCCCGCAGACTATCGACGACTCGGCGCAGCACCCGCCCGCGCTCCGCCCCAGTGCGGCGGCCCCATTCTCGTTGAGCGACTACCGCCCTGGCCACCGCAGCATCAACCTCGGCATAGCCGGCAGAAGCAATCTCGGCGAGTTTTTGCCCAGTGGCAGGGTTGATGGTGACGAATGGCTTGAATTCATTGTCCGACGGGGCCTGATCGGCAAAAACATAACTGGGGTGAGACATTTTGACGCTCCATAAGTTAAATTCTATGGTATAGATTACTTGTGGTTTATTATTCTGTAATAATCCACACCGCTAATCGCCGCTGGTTACAGAGATGCAATAGAATATATCGGCGACTACGGCAACCCTAAATTAATTGGAGTAAACTATGAATCACAATAGCAAAAAACCGGCTCCTCAGAGCAAATGGTCCAGGATGGCAACTCTGGGTCTGGCCCTCACGGCCATCCTCGCCCTGTCGGCCTGTGGCAAAAAGAGTGAAGTTGCGGAATGTAAAGCGGTGAGATTCTCGGATGTTGGCTGGTCTGACATTACCGCAACCAACGGCATGGCCAAGTTTGTCTTGACCGGCCTTGGTTATGAACCAAGCGATCAGAGTCTGTCGGTTCCCGTGACCTATACCAGCCTGAAGAACAAGGACATTGATGTCTTCCTTGGCAACTGGATGCCGTCGATGGCGAATGACCGCAAGGCCTATGTCGATGACAAGTCGGTCGAGGTTTTACGCGCCAATCTCGAAGGGGCAAAATATACCCTCGCCGTTCCAACCTATCTGGCGGACAAGGGCCTTAAAGACTTTACCGACATTGCCAAGTTCCACAAGGAACTCGGCGGTAAAATCTATGGCATCGAGGCCGGTAACGACGGCAACCGCCTGATCGACGAAATGATCAAGGCCGACAAGTTCGGCCTCGGCAAGTTCAAACTGGTCGAGTCGTCGGAACAGGGCATGTTGGGTCAGGTCGAGAAGATGGGCGCCAAGAATGAAGCGATTGTCTTCTTGGGTTGGGCGCCGCATCCCATGAATATCAAGTTCAAAATGACCTATCTGACCGGTGGCGATGATGTCTTCGGGCCAAACTTCGGCGAGGCCAAGATCTATACCAATATCCGCGCCGGCTATGCCAAGGATTGCGCCAATGTCGGAGCCTTCCTGAACAACCTCGCCTTCACAGTCGATATGGAGAGCGATCTCATGAACTCCATCGCCGACAAAAAGATGGAACCCATGGCAGCAGCCAAGGAATATCTGAAGGCTCACCCAGAAGTGCTTGACGCCTGGTTAAAAGGCGTAACCACAATCGACGGCAAACCCGGAATCGATGCCGTCAAGGCAAGCCTGGGGTCGTAAAGTCGGATTGCGATTGCTAATTGAGTTGAGATGCATGACGAATGCGAATGCGACTGCGACGGCGACAGACTCCCCCTTTTGTTATGCAAAAGGGGGAGTTTTTTTGTTGCTGTAATTTACACGAGGATTGTTAAAATACAGAAATCAACATTAAAAAAATAATTTTAATCATACCGTCTTGGTTAACTATTTATTAACCTTTGTGCGATATAATTCACAGAATGAAGTTATTTTTGCAATTAATGAAAGAAATTTATTGATTCAAAGGTTGCAAAATTATAGATTTTTTACATGCGTTAAACATGTTTAGGGCAAACTTGGATTTAACAACGGAAAATCAATGTCTTAGATAGTAATTTAACGGTAACCAACATAAGTGACAAAAGAGAAGGGGAAATCAAAATGTATAACATAAATCATAATATCGATTTCGTTCCGAACCTATCTCAGCGCACACCGACCCGGATTAGGGGGGTGCTTCTGGCGACGGTATCCGCGGCGATGATGATTGTGGCAGCGAACAGTGCCAAGGCCCTGCCCGCGGGCGGAACCCTGGTCGGCGGCGCGGCAACCATCACCGTCAGCAACCCGACCACCACCACCATCAACCAAACCAGCGACCGCGCGGTGATCGAATGGAGCAGTTTTAATCTGGCGGCCAATGAAACCGCAGAATTTATCGTCCCGACCAGCACCAGCGCGACCCTCAACCGCATCACCGGCAATGCCGCCAGCACCATCAGCGGCACCGTGACCTCCAACGGAGTCGTTCTGTTTGTCAATCCCAATGGCTTGGTTTTTGATGCAACATCACGAGTCACTGCCAATGGCTTAATTGTCAGCAGCGGAGCACTGAGTAGCATAGAATTTATGAATAATCAGGTCACTTCACTGGCCTTTGGCCAATTGGGCACGGGAGCCTTGTCGTTAAATGGCAATATTACCGCCCCCATGATTACTGCCCTGGCTGACAAGATTACGGTCGAGGGAACCCTGACTGCGGTTAGTGGCACGGTGCTGATCTCCTCTGCCACCGTTACCACCATTGGCACGACAGCTGTCATTCGCGCCGATGCAGCGGTCGATGGTAATGGTGGGACGATAACGGTTTGGTCGGATTGGGATACTGATTTCCGTGGCATCCTCACAGCCAAAGGTGGCACAGATTCGGGCAATGGCGGATTTATCGAGGTTTCGGGTAAGTCGGTCAATCTGCTCGGTACGGTAAACACCATGGCGGTCAATGGCCAAGCAGGTACATTTTGGCTTGATCCTGATGATATAATTGTTGACGCAAGTGGTTTGCCGCCCACGGGTTATACAGGTATCACCACCTATGTCAGCAGTACGGCATTGGTAGACTATCTCAATACCAATGGAAACTATTTACTTACAGCGCGAAACACTATTGAAGTCAAAGAAACCATTGGTCTTAATCACAGCTGGATAGGCGGGCATAGGTTAACCCTACAGGCTGGATCAAAAATCACCTTAATTAAATCGATTGTTGCTAATGGTCTTGGATCGTCTGTAGTTCTCGAGATTACGGGTGCGGGCGGCGAAATTGTCCTGAATGGAACGGATTCGGACTTTAAAATCAAGGCCAATAACATTGACTTCAAGGTAGGTCAAACCGGCACCAGCAAAATCACCAGCAAAGGTACGATTCTCCATCTCGATGCCAGTGGGGGCGGAGCCTTGGCGGTTAGCTATGATGGGCTTTTGCCGACCAGAACCGCTGGTGCGGGAAATGTTTTTCAATTTGATGCGGTGGGAAGTTTTACCGCCAATCATATTTACGCTAACAGTACCAATGTCGTCTATGATTCGGGACTCTATTACAGTGGGGCTTTACTGAATTCTTCAGGCATTCGCAGTACCGAAGGCATTGGTTTTGGCGTAACCGCGAGTGATTATAGTGTTGGAGTCAAGGCTGGCGTCGCTGCCCCCACCTTTACCGGGCCGACTGTCACCCGGAGCAATGTCAATCTTGCCATCACTTCAAGCACCTATGCCCTGAGCAAAGCCGCCAATGATGGCTTTACAGTAGCTAGCTTAACCATCGGCAAGAATGCCATTGTCACCGCTCAAAATGGTGAGAGTTTTAATGGCAATCTATACTTTACAGCAGTTAGAGGTTCGTTGAATCTTTCCGGTGACTTCACCTTGACAAGCGACACAATCTCGTTTGATTCAACAATTAATGTAATTCGCGCCCCAGATGCGGTTGGTGATAATTTGATTCTCCGTCCGCGCCAATGGATTAGTCTTTCCGCCATGAATTCGTTGCCATTTAATGTCACCATTGATTTGGGTAGTACGGCAAGCCTACAGCTTAATGATGCAGTTTTTACCAGCACCAAGGATATTACTCTAATCAGAAATGGTAACAACCCCAATCAAATTTCAACTGCCTTCAGTTATGTAAATTCAAAATTTGCAGTCAAAAACTTTACGGTTATCAATAACTATACAGGCAACCTTACCGTCCCGACCATCACCAATTCAACCTATAGTTGGCTTGAATCCAAGGTTAAAGCCACAAGCAAGAGCCAGAAATTTATGGTCACTGGCAACATCACCTTTAACAGCAGTTACAGCCTTTCAGCATCTTTTACAACCGAATTTGCGGCCAGCCAAAATATAATTATGACCAATCTGGTCGAATTTAGCGGCAACTATAGGCTTACGGCAAGCAGTGGGACGATCAGTTCAAATGGTCTCAGTTCGTTGAAATTTGGCGGCGGAAATGTGACAATCAATTCCGCCTCGACGATTAACTTGACAGCAACCGGCGAGATGAGTCTGGGTGGCACTATCACCTCGGTCGGGAATATTGGCGTGACGGCCGGTTCCCTGTCCCTGTCGAGTAATGTCATTTCCAGAGGTGGCGATGTGACCATCGACCTGGGCAACGGCGTCTATACCAACAAAGGCTATAGCTGGAATAGCAGTGGCAAAAATGTCAGCATTGCCTATGGCGGGGCCAATATTACGGGCGGCACCATGGCATTTCTGTTAACCAAAGACAGCGTTTCCGGTGTCTTTAATCAGACATTAAGATCATCTTCTGCGGAGATTATTAATGCGCTGGATGAGGCTATTGCAACCGAGAGCCCGATTTACTCTTTGTTTTTTGTTAATGTTGGTTCCTCTACGGACAATACCAATAGCGAATCTAGATATTTTACAATGGATAAGATTGGTAGAATCGGCATTCTTAGAAATCAAACCGATGTTTCTGATATTGCAAAATTTACAGGTAGCAATCCAATCCTGGATCTAGAAGCTTATAATCTTGATGTATATTTTAGTGATGTCAATTATACATCAAAAAATATTGGTGTTAAGGCGAAAAACATATTTTTTGAAGGAAAAAATACCTTCGAGAACTTAACTGTAATAGCGCAAGGAATAGTTAGAGAAACGGAAACAAATCGAATTCCAGCATCAATTACCACCAATGGTTCAATTGAAGTAGAGGCTGGCGATGTTATTTCGCTTGCAGGTAAAAATAATTTTAAGATCATTACTGGATTGAAGGCAAAAAATAGACTTGCAGTTAATACAGTAGATTTCGTTTTAAGCACCACTGATGAGATTACAGGGGCACCGATAATCTTCACAGGTGAAACCTTTACATTGTTAACAACGGTTAAAAGCAATAGTAATGGTAATAAACTTATTGCAAATAAAAAAATAACCATTACTCTAAAAAAACTCGATGAAAATGGTAACGAAACTGGGGGAGAAATTCATAGTAATGATGGTGTTAAATGGCAATCTACTGACAATCAAAATCTCGCAGTAACATTTGGATTTAAGGATACATCAGGGGTTATTTTTGACCTGGGGACGGGTTCATTTACCCAAACCATCCTAAATCCTACGGGTACAAGGAGTAAACCATTTGCAGCCTATGCGGGTACAACAATTCCAAAAGACAACAATTACCAATATCTAAATATTACTCGAATTAATAATGATTATAATTATTTCTCTCCATCCGAAGTGCTGGCCGGAACGACAACCCTTGGTCCTTTACCAGTTGGTTTGAAACCAACCAATGTGGCGATAAATGGTTTGGACCTATCCTCGACGACTAATCTTGTGATCAGAACCTCGGTTGTTCTGAATGGCAATGTGATTTTGGGGACAAGAAATGAACTTAGTTTTGCCAATGATGTGACGGTAAATCAAGGGACAACGGTCAATGGAAATCTCATTCTCACGGCGGGCAAGAGCCTGACGGTTAACTCCGGCGGAACAAAGGCAACCCAGTTTACTGGCGGCATGGTCACCATTACCGGCACCGGTGGTTTCCGAATCAATTTGAATGGAGATTTTAAACAAGATGCAGATTCCTCAGCCTTTACGGCGGGATCAGATCTGGTTCAAATTTATAGCCAAGGTGCCAGTGCTGTTTCATTCCTTAATCTCAACAATGCTATGAATGTTAACTTCAATAGCGCCACGACTGAGTTACTGTATTGGAGTAACACATCTGTGATATACCAAAACTATGAATTTACGGAAAGTAAGTTTCCCTTTTCTTCATTAAGTAGTACGGGGCGCGATGTTTATTTAAATAACATTACTTTAAGTAAAGATATAGAAATTAGTGGAAGGGATAATAATGTTACCGTTAATGTTGCAAAGAAAGGCACTTCACTATACCCTATGTTAAGAATTAAAACTTTAAAAGGGAAAGTAACCATTATAGGTGATTTAGGTGAATATATTGATCAACCTAATTTTAATGTTACGACCACCAGCGGTAATGTATCAGTAGAAAATTTTGGATTATACAGTGATTCATCGTTAACGATAAACAGCGGCGGTACCGTAAATCTTAGAAATAGCTCGAATAGTTCCACAATACAAATAACTAAGTCAACCGAGACTACCGTAGAGAATTTTAAATTTAATGGTGGTGTGTTGAAAATTGTATCAAGTGGTGTCGTGACATTAGATACAATGTCATCCGAAGGTGGTTCTGGAAGACTGGATATTTCAGCTCAAAGTGTCGTTACTCGGAATGCAATCAACACAGGTGGCGCTTCGATCAAGATCGACACAACTGGTAATATTAGTCTCAGTAATATTAATTCTGGCGGTGCCAGCCTTGTCCTCGCAAGTTCTGACGGAACCATAGTGGGTACAAATTTAATTGTTGGAGGGGTACACTTCCGTGCTGCGGGTTCAGTTTCACTCCAGGGCGGTTTTGGGTCTGTTTCGGGAAGGGGTAGCTCCGTTGACATTGTCAATTCATCTGCGGGAACCATCCTTGGGCAGATTTCTACAGATAATAATGGTCCGACATTAGTCGGTTCTTTTATTATTCCTTCTCAAAATCCTAACGAATTACCTAGGACTGTTCGCTATCCACCGACCAATAACTAATCATTAGTATAAACTACTTTTGTGGCTAACTGTCTCGTTTAAAGTAAAAGAATAAAAATTTAACTGCGACATTCGCAGTCCACATGATTTCTTTGCATCGCCTCCTGACGGGTCAACGCGATGAGGGGTCGGGATGGTACTGCAATAGTTCACATCGCAAATGCGCCTTTCAGGCGCGGCGATGAGGCTCGCGATGACGGATATAAATACAGTTTGCGGGTATGTCGCCCAGGCTCGCAATGACGCTTAACCCCCCCCTTCACTTTAACGGTGGATAGATTCGGTTTTCTTTCCAGCTTTCGAGCATTTTCTTGACCTCGGTCATTTCTTTGTCGGTTAGTTTTCCGGCCAGCATGGTTCTTTTGGGCTCCAGCAGAGTGAATCCATATTCGGTACCCAGGCTGGCATAGAAATAGGCGAGTTTGTTATTCTTTGGCACTCCAAATCCCGAACTATAGAACTGCGAGATCATATCAAGGGCCGCGACATAGCCCTGGGTTGCCGATCGATAGGCCCAATCCGCCGCCTGATTATAGTCCTGTATGGTCGAGGGTGTAGCAAAAAAGCTCGCCAGTTTGTACTGGGCTTCGCGGTTGCCGCTGCGCGCGGCGACATTGTAATAGGCAAAGGCGACCACCGGGTCCTTTTTAAAATATTCCCCTGAATCATGCATATAGCCAATATTGTACAGGCCTTCAGGATCACCGCGTTTTGCCGCTCGGTCATAGTAATCGGCGCCCAGTTTAGTGTTCTTCTCGACATCCTGACCCCAGACATAGGTGGTTCCCAAAAAAATCATCGCGGCGGTATTGCCCTGTTCGCTCGCCAGTTCGAGATAATGCAGCCCCAGACTCGTGTCTTTAAATCCTTGCCAGATAAAATAAAAGGTTCCAAGCTCCCCCTGGGCATAGGAATTGCCCTGATCGGCAATGATCTTGAGCGGATCCTTAAACTTTAACAACTGTGAAGTGTCTCCCTGCTTAAGAGTTTTAAGCATGATAGTGGTGCCGAAATATTCAGCCATGCGATTGCCCTGTTTGGCCGATAGGGCAAAAAGCTGTTGCGCCTTATCTTGATCGTACTTGACCTTGTCGAGCTTGACCCGTGGTCCCAGTTCGGGCGAATTCCGAATGATCGCCTCATGCCATATCTTTACATGGGCATAGAGTTTGCCCAGTTCCAGTTGTGCCTCGGCATTGCCCTGCTCGGCTGATTTTTTAAGATGGCTCATGGCCTTGGCATCATCCTTGGGAGTCACCAGACCATCGGCGTAATAGATGGCCAGGGATAGCTGGCATTTGCTATCGGCCTTGTCGCCCAGGGCCAGACATTCATCGAACCGCGACTTGCCCTCCAAACCATAGACCGAACCCGCCCCGGATAGAATCAGCGCCAGCACCAGAATGGTTGATTTTATAGTTTTCATTTTTTTGCTCCAGATTATTGAACCAGATATGACTGTAACATTCTTATCAAATAAAGTACTATAGATCCTTCACTTGATAAATCAAAAACTAATCGAGTCTTTAAGTTTAAAATTTGTCGGGGGGCGGATGCCCCCCATCTCACTTCGTTCGATTCCCCCCGCTGGATAGCCTCTCGCTTCGCTCGACGCTATGAGGGGTTAAGGGAGGTTTTAACCTCTCAAAACCCCTCATCGCGTTGCCCCATCGGCGAATGCCGACATGCGTCGGCGGGGGGGCGCGGCGCGATGTCTCCCCCATCTTTGTCATTCCCCGCAAGGCTGCCCGCGTCAGCGGGGCAACCGCAGACGGGGAATCTCGCTTCCTTTCATTGTGAATATAAGCAAAGCGAGATTACCCGACTCGCTACTTCGTAGCGGCGGGTAATGACAATTCAATGGGTCAGACAAAGTGAGAAATGCCCTAAATTTTATCCCCACTCAAAAAATTCCATGCTATAACTGGCGCAATCAAAACTGCGAGTATGAGCATGATGACAAGTCTTCCCTTGATCTCGATCCTTACATTTTTGCCGCTGGTGGGGGTGCTGTTGCTGCTGTTGCTAAAACCCGGCAGCGATCACACGGCCAAATGGATTGCGCTGGTGGTATCAACCATTGTGTTTTTACTATCCCTATTGCTCTGGAGCGGTTTTGACAGCAGCAGCAGCGCGATGCAGTTTGTCGAGAATTACGCCTGGATCCCCAGCCTGAATATTCGCTATCACATGGGGATTGATGGTCTGTCGCTGTTCTTTGTGCTGCTGAGTGCCTTTCTTACTCCCATCTGTATTCTCGCCGCTTGGGACTCCATTACCCATCGGCCGCGCGACTATATGATTGCATTTTTGGCCCTTGATAGTTTGATGATTGGTTCTTTTTGCGCCCTCGATATTCTGACATTCTATGTGTTTTTTGAAGCCGTTTTGATCCCGATGTTTCTGATCATCGGCATCTGGGGTGGGGAGCGGCGAGTCTATGCCGCCTTTAAATTCTTCCTCTATACCCTTACCGGTTCGGTGCTGTTGCTGCTGGCGATTCTGTGGATGAGCATCACCGCTGGCACTACCGACATTCCCGCTCTGGCCGAGTTTGGTTTTACCGCCCAGGCGCAGTTTTGGTTGTTCCTCGCCTTCTTTATCGCCTTTGCCGTCAAGGTGCCGATGTGGCCGGTTCACACCTGGCTGCCCGACGCCCATGTCGAGGCCCCAACGGCTGGCTCGGTAATTCTGGCGGGGGTTTTGTTAAAACTCGGCGGCTATGGGTTTTTGCGGTTGGCGATTCCGATTGCCCCGCTGGCGGCTCATGACTTTGCCCCCTTGATCTTCACCCTGTCGGTGGTGGCGGTGATCTATACTTCGTTGGTGGCCCTGGCTCAAACCGATATGAAAAAGCTGATTGCTTACAGTTCGGTCGCCCATATGGGATTTGTCACCATCGGAATCTTTACCCTCAATTTCCAAGGGGTCGAGGGTTCGATATTCCAGATGCTGAGTCACGGTATTGTTTCGGGGGCATTGTTCCTGTGCGTCGGGGTGGTCTATGACCGGCTGCACAGCCGCGAGATTGCCCGTTATGGCGGTTTGGCGAGCATCATGCCGCACTATGCGATTGTCTTTATGATCTTTACCATGGCCTCGATTGGCCTGCCGGCGACATCGGGTTTTGTGGGTGAGTTTTTGGTGCTGCTCGGTTCCTATCAGGTTAATTTCTGGCTGGCCTTTAGCACCGCGACCGGGTTGATTCTGGGCGCGGCCTATATGCTCTATCTCTATCGGCGGGTTATATTTGGCAAGCTGGTCAATTCTGATTTAAAGGGTCTGGCCGATCTCGGCTGGCGCGAGATAGCGATTTTTGTTCCCTTGATCGGCTTGGTTTTTTGGATGGGAATCTATCCGACCAGCTTTACCGAGCCAATGGTGCCGACGGTCAAGAAGATCATTGCCGACTATGACGCGGCCCTCGCCTCTCCCGTCGCGGGGTCAGACCCCGCTGCGGCTGCGGCGGCGGCGGCGGCTGCGGCGGAGGGCGATGAGGCCGAGCCGAAAAAACCAGCCGCCTTGATACTTCGTTGATGGATAGTAAGGATAGTAGGATAGAACCATGAAGTCTTCTGATTTGCTGCTCTTGATGCCCGAAATTATCCTTGCCGTTGGGGCGATGGTCGCCTTGATGGTGGGTGTCTTTACCAAGGGGGTTCTATCGGCGCGATTGACCCTGACGGTCAGTCTGGCCGTGATGGTTCTGGCCCTGGTCGCATTATGGAGTTCGGGGCAAAATCAGCTGGTGCTTGATCCCTTTAACGGCCTGTTGCGGCTGGATGGATTTGGTCTTTATGTCAAGAGTCTCTGTCTGATTGGTGGGGCTATGGCCCTGTTGATGGGCTGGCAATGGCTGGAGCGTGAGTCGCTCGGGCGGTTCGAGATTCCGGTGTTGGTGGTCATTGCCATTCTTGGCATGTGGCTGATGGCCGATGCCCATAATCTGCTCAGTCTTTATGTTGGTTTGGAATTACAGAGTCTTTGCCTGTTTGTACTGGCGGCGATCAACCGCGACCATCGGGAATCGAGCGAGGCGGGGTTAAAATATTTTCTGCTCGGGGCCCTGTCTTCGGGTCTGTTGCTCTATGGGGCATCCTTGATTTACGGCGCGACCGGGTCGCTGGGATTTACCGAGATCGCTGCGGCGGTCAAGGGGATGGGTGCTGCATCCTTGTCGCTGGGGCTGCTGATGGGGATGGTTCTGGTGATCTCGGGGCTGGCCTTTAAGATCTCGGCTGTGCCATTCCATATGTGGACTCCTGATGTTTATCAGGGTTCGCCTACGCCGGTGACCGGATTTTTTGCGGTGGCACCGAAGGTTGCGGCCATGGCTCCGCTGGTTCGTTTGTTGGTTGGGCCCTTTGCCGAGATGCAAGAATCCTGGCAGCAGATTATTATCCTGATGGCGGTGGCCTCGATGGTTTTGGGGGCCTTTGCTGCGATTACGCAAAATTCGATCAAGCGGTTGTTGGCCTATAGTTCGATTGCCAATATGGGCTATGGTTTGATTGGTTTGGCGGTTGGGACGGTGGATGGGATTGCTGGTCTGCTGCTCTATCTGTCGATCTACGCGGTGATGACGGTTGGGGCCTTTGGTGTGATTCTGTTGCTGCGGCGGGGTGGAACCAGTCTTGATCGGCTATCTGATCTGGCGGGATTGTCGAAACATCATCCTAAGACGGCCTTTGCCTTGGCGGTATTTATGTTTAGCATGGCTGGAATTCCGCCCTTGGCGGGATTTTTTGGCAAGTATTTTATCTTTTTATCGGCGATTGATGCGGGATTCTATGTCTTGGCGGTTGTTGGTGTTTTATCGAGTGTGGTTGCTGCCTATTATTATTTGCGGATTGTTAAGATCATTTATTTTGACGAGGCCAGATCGTCTTTTGAGGCTCCGGGGCGGATTCAATCCTGGGTTGTTGGGGTTGCGGTGGTTTTGATTGTTGGTTACTTTTTGTTGCCCAATGGTTTGATTAACCAGACCAGGGCTGCTGCTGCGCCCCTGTTCAAGACCGAGGCGGAGTAGGGTTAGAGGCAGGTTACTGTTTGTTGTTTTTGTCATGACTCGTCGCTGACCGCCTTCACCCCCCTTTGTCATTACCCCCCCCCGTCGGCGAATGCCGACATTCGTCCCCGTCGGCGAATGCCGACATTTGTCAGCGCAGCAGCGAGACGGGTAATCTCGCTTTGCTTTCAGAAATTCAAAGGAAGCGAGATTCCCCGTCTGCGGTTGCTTCGCGGGCGAAGCAACCTTGCGGGGAATGACAAAAATTATGAATTCGGATGCAAGGCGGAGCCTTGCGCTGGGGGTTAAGGGGGATGCAATCCCCCTTAGGCGAAGCCAGCCCGCCGAGGTGAGGGTCGGCGCAGCAAAACTTGTGAAGCTGCCCCACCGCGAATTTAACGACAGAATGAGGACTATGCGGGGCAGTTCGCGTTTTGCAAGCCGAGCCCGAACCGATGGCGTTCGTTCAGCAAAACATTCCAGCGCGTTCTTATGAATTATTTACCCTTACTCGCATTTTGCTCACTGCGTTCGCAAGCTCGCAAGGATAAATAATTCATGGGAGTAAACGAACGCGCTATCAAAGACATTCAAATTTTTCAGTTCGCGGGATTCTTATTTGTCTGCGACGCTTCAAATTGTTAACAATTGTTTTAACAAAACCCAAAAATTGGTTGAGAATTTCTGTGTCAAGAATTTGATATAGAATCGCTCAGGCCGTGCCTGCGCTTCGCGCATTGGCTGCCGCCAAACCGCATTTCTTTTTCCTTTTGTAAATTTAAGTGTGGTCAACTCTGACCGTACAAAAGAAACTACAGACAATTGACAAAACCCCCTCAGGCCTTTTTGTTCGTGATCAAACCCTGGCTGGGGTTGGCCGTAATGTCAATCCGCTGCGCCACCTGAAGCTTTTGATTGGCCGTCAGAGGCTCTGCCGTTGGACGATTTTGCCGATTGATCCGCTCGGCCCCACGGCCAGTGGGAGACTTGGCCTCAGCCGCCGCCTGCCTGGTATAGGCATCCAATCCCTTAACCTTTTCCATAATCGATCCCCTCAATTGTTGAACCTATTGTCATTGAATAGTTTACGATATTCAAGGGCAAAATCAAGCAAGAAAAACTTATGTACGGTTTCTGTCTCAATTTGATTGACCTGCGGTCCAAATCCCTGTATCAAACCGATGGTCAGAGTGAATTTGTCTCCATCGTCTAGAGGCCTAGGACACCCGCCTTTCACGCAGGTAACACGGGTTCGAATCCCGTTGGAGACGCCAAATTTACACCGGCCCCATGGCCGCAAAAGGCTCGAGGTGCAGAATGCAGCCAACCCAAATCACCCCATCCCATTCCAAATCGATTGAATCAGCCGAGCAAATCGACCCAGCAACCCAACAGGCGATAGAGGCTGCAACCTTCCGCGCCCTGGTCGCCCATCTGCAAACCCGCACCGATGTCCAGAATCTCGACCTCATGAACCTAGCTGGTTTTTGCCGCAACTGCCTATCCCGTTGGTACCGCGAAGCCGCCGCGACCGAAGGTTTTGAATTACCCGATGCCGCCGCGCGGGAGCGAGTCTATGGCATGACCATGGCCGAATGGAAAGAAAAGTACCAAAAATAATCTCAGTC
>JASGCE010000237.1 GCA_030054295.1 Minisyncoccota bacterium | reverse complement strand
TTTTCTATCCTCCCCTTCCTAAAGCAGGAAGGGGAGGTATAATGATCCCGTTATTTATAAAAATGCTCTAAAAACAAAAAGTTTTTTGGATTATTAAAGAGTCAAACTCTAACCAAAAAATTAGTCAATTTTCTTAACATAGGCATCGATCAGTTTTTTGACGCCAAAATCGCCGCCGAAATCAACGGTCAGGTGAGAGCCATCCTTGACTCGAATGACTCCGACTCCGAACATTTTGTGACTAACCCGGTCGCCGACTGCCATAGACAAACTCGAGCCAATCGCCGACTGTTTGTTCGATTGCACCAAAGACGGTGTGCCGCCAGAACCCGCCACAGTCTGGGAACCAAGATTCATCTCAGACCGCGGGCTGTCCGTGACAAAAACCTCGCCATCGATAATTGTCTCCATCAGGCAATGTTCGGCAGGAATTTCGCGCAGGAACCGACTCGGAAAACGATCAAGAAACTGGTCATAGACCTGCCGCCGCTTGACCCACGAAACCACCGCCAGCTTCCGCGCCCGAGTGAGGCCAACATAGGCCAGTCGCCGTTCCTCCTCCAGCCCATCCTGACCATCATGAAGGGCATTGCTGTGGGGAAATAATTGCTCCTCCCACCCCGGTAAAAAAACCGTGTCAAACTCCAGCCCCTTTGACGAATGGAGGGTCATGATACTGACCTGCTGCCGCGACGAATCATTGATGGTATCCATCACCAGGGCAACATGGTCGAGGAACTCGGCAATCGAGGTAAAATCCCGCATCGCCCGCTCCAGTTCGCGGAGATTTTCTAAACGAGATTCCTTCTCTATCCCCAACTCCGCCTCCCACATGGCCTGGTACCCGGAATCATGGAGCAAAAAGGTCAAGAATTCCAACGGCGAGTCACTGGCCATTCGCTCTTGCCAAAGCCCATAGGATTGCAGGAATTTTAACAGGGCCCGCCGCGCCGCTGGTTTAACATCCTTTGAATCGTGATTGTCACCCGAGAGAATCGCGCCCGATTGAGTCATCCCAACCAAATTCCGAGAAGCCTCGATCATCGAAGATTCCTCGGCCCGCGCCCGCGCCCGCAGGGCTTCAAATGTCGTATCACCAATGCCGCGTTTGGGCAGGTTGATGATCCGCTCGAACGCCAGATCATCGGCGGGATGGTGGATCAATCGAAGATAGGCAATGACATCCCGAATCTCCTGCCTTTCGTAAAAACGCAGCCCGCCATAGACGCGGTAAGGAATGGCGCGGTAGGACAGGGACTCTTCAAAGCCGCGAGTCTGAGAACTGGTGCGCACCAGAATGGCGACCTCGCTCAAGGGTTTTTGTTCATTTTGCCGGGTATCAATGACCTCGGCAACCCAGGCAGATTCGGCGCGATTATCCTCGAGGGTCACGATCTTGACCTTCTCACCGGTGTCAAATTCCGTCCACAGGGACTTGCCCAGCCGCCGTCCATTCTTGGCAATCAGGGACGATGCCGCGCCCAGAATATGTTTGGTCGAGCGATAGTTTTGCTCCAGCCTGATGGTCTTGGCCTTGGGAAAATCCTTTTCGAAATTGAGAATATTGGTGATCTCCGCCCCGCGCCAACCATAGATCGATTGATCATCATCGCCAACACAACAGAGGTTTTTATTATATTCGGTCAGTAATCGTAAAAAATAATATTGGATTCGATTGGTGTCTTGGAACTCATCGACCATAATATAGCGGAATTTATTTTGGTAGGATTCAAGAACAGTGCGGTTATTCTTAAAGATCTCGACCACCATCAGCAACAGATCGCCAAAGTCACAGGCATCGATCTGTCTTAAGCGGTTCTGATAAAGGCGATAGACATCAAGATGAGAGACCGTACTGGACTTGCCGGCCATTTCGACCAGACGATTATTCTTCTCCCCCACTGGCACCTGGTCGGGGCTATAGCCACTGTCTTTCCAGCGGTCGATGATCCCCAAAAAATAGCGCGGTTTTGTCAATTTTTCGTCGATGCCCAATTCGCGCAGACATTGTTTCATGACGCGATTTTGGTCGTCGGGATCGAGGATGGTAAAGTTAGCGGTCAGCTGCATCAGCGCGGCGTGGCGGCGCAATATCTTGGCGGCGATCCCATGGAAGGTACCCAGCCAGAGATCCCGAGCATCCTCCCCCACCATCGCTTCGACGCGGTGGCGCATCTCGGTCGCGGCCTTGTTGGTGAAGGTGACGGCCAGAATCTGCGACGGATAGGCCCGGTGCTGCCGCAATATCTCGGCCAACCGCGCGGTCAAGACGCGAGTCTTGCCCGTACCCGCCCCCGACAGGACCAGCAAAGGGCCATCGAGGGTGGCAATCGCCTCGGCCTGATTGGGATTATAGGTCTGGCCGGTCATCTATGATTTGGTTCGCAGATGGGCCATGCTGGCCTGACCAGCCTCCGCCAGTCGGTCGAGTCCCTCGGGCGAGAGGTCAACCTTGCGCAGTTCGGGATAGCCAATCGCCCAAAATATGGCGACAAGAATGGTCCCGACTCCGCCAATGACCACCGCCGGTACCGTGCCAAAAATTGCAGCCGTGACTCCTGATTCAAACTCCCCGAGTTCGTTAGAGGCACCAATAAAGAGGGAACTCACCGCCCCGACTCGCCCGCGCATCTCGTCGGGAGTTCCAGCCTGAATCATGGTCTGGCGGACATAGACACTGACCATATCGGTGCCACCCAAAACCAACAGGGCCGCCAGCGATAAATAGATATTGGTCGAGAGGCCAAAAACAATCGTCGCCAGGCCAAAAAAAGCCACCATCCAGAGCATGATTTTGCCCGCTCCGGCGGTCAAGGGCCGCCAGGCCAGACTCACCGCCATAATCATCGAACCCAAGGCCGGAGCCGTCCGCAACAGCCCCAAACCGACCGGCCCCACCTGCAAAATGGTCTGGGCATAGATGGGCAGCAGTGCCGTCGCCCCCCCCAGCAGCACGGCAAAAAGATCGAGCGAGATGGCCCCCATCACCGGACGGCGATGGCGGATAAATCTCAGCCCCAAAAACAGATGGTCAAAACTAAAGGGTTCGCGTTTGAGCGGCGGAGCCGTAATCCTAAGCTTCAGCAAAACCGCAATCGAGAGCAGCAGCATCCCCGCCGTCGTCGCATAGACCACATCAGCGCCAAAACCATAGAGCAGACCGCCGAGGGCCGGGCCAATCATAATGGCCAAAAAATTAGTGGATGATCCCAAGGATATGGCCGCCGCCAAGTCACTACGCGGCACGGCATTGGGGGTCAGGGCCTGCTGCGTCGGCAGGGTAAAGGCCCGCACCATCCCCACAATCCCCATGATGATAAAGACCGGCCAGACTCGCGTGGGATCATGCCAAGCATTCACAAACAACAGCAGAGCCGCTACAGTATAGATACAATAGGCAATGGTCAAAACCTTGCGCCGATCGAAGCGATCAATCAGCATACCCGAGAAGATCGACATAACGACAAAGGGCAAAAATCCCGCCAGCCCAATCATCCCCAGATACCAGGCACTGT
>JASGCE010000236.1 GCA_030054295.1 Minisyncoccota bacterium | reverse complement strand
GATAGTATTTCTTGGCGAGTGCTTACGAGCCATAGAAATACTTGGTGGGGGTAGACCGCGAAGGTCGCGGTGCCATTTTGTATTCTTTGGGTTTTAACCATAGTGTTAAAACCAAAGAATAAAGAATCGAACAGGCCGTGCCTGCTACCCCCACAAGGCTTGCTAAAGATTTTCGCAAAGAGGCGAAAATCAAGCAAGCCTATCTCCCCCTGCTAGGGGGAGACAACTCTAATTTAGACTTGTTTAGGGTTTCCTGAAGGGAGGGGGGGGCAATTCAGTATATCCCTACCCCCCCTACCTCCCCCATCTTAAACTCAGGGCATTGACCACCACTGCGACCGAGCTGACGGCCATCGCCGCTCCGGCCACCGCTGGATTCAAATAACCCAAGGCCGCCAGCGGAATCCCCACCAGATTATAGGCCCCTGACCAGATCAGGCCCTGAATTATCTTGCTGCGAATTCGCCGCGACAAGCGCAGGGCATCGAGCACCAATTGCGGTTCGGGGCGCAGCAGCACCAGGGCCGCGCTGGCAATGGCCGTATCGGTGCCACTACCCATAGCAATCCCGAGGTCAGCCGCCTTGAGGGCTGGAGCGTCATTAATCCCATCGCCCACCATCGCCACCAATCCGCCGCCGCTGGTTTTTTGCGCCGCCACCAACTGCGCGATGATCTGGCGTTTTTGGTCGGGCAGGATATTTGCATGGTATCCATCGACTCCGATCTGTTTGGCCAGGGTGGCGACGGCGGCCTCGGAATCGCCGGAGACCAACAGCACCTTGATCTTTAATTGCTGAAGCGACTCAATGGTTTGTGTCACCCCTTGGCGCAGCTGATCGCTAAAACCAAAGACCGCCAGCAGACGCGGAGTCGGGCTGACCTCGGCCAGGAAGCTGATCGATTTACCCGCAGCATCCAAGGCGGCAAGATCAAAATTCCGCACCGCTTCAGCTGCATTGGCCAGGGAATCATCGAGCATCCGCCGATTACCAAGACAGTATAAATGATTGCCGATCCTGCCCATGACGCCAAAACCGGCGCGATTTTGCAGGTCGCGGGCGGTCATCGATTCGGGGCTATTCAGGCTCGCAAAACCAGCGGCAATCGCCGTCGCCAGCGGGTGAGTCGAACCCGCCTGTAGAGCCTGGGCGAGGCTGACCGCGCGCTCCACCGTCATCCCAGCCGAGGGCAAAACATCGCTGACCAGCGGCCTGCCCTGGGTCAAGGTGCCAGTCTTGTCGAAGGCGACCACCGCGATCCTGCCCATCTGTTCCAGCACCTCGGCATTGGCGATCAGAATACCGCGCCGCGCCGCCACTCCGGTACCGACCATCACCGCCGTCGGAGTCGCCAGCCCGAGGGCGCAGGGGCAGGCAATGACCAGCACCCCCACCGCGGCAATCACCGCCTGTGCGAGGCTATAGCCAAGACTGAGCCAGGCCACAAATGTCACCAGAGCAATGGCCATGACAACCGGAATAAAGATCGCCGCGACTCGATCGACCAGCCGCTGTAATTTGGGTTTCGATGATTGCGCGGCCTCGACGCTGCGGATAATCCCCGCCAACAGAGTCTCGCCCGCCAGGGCCGCGACGATAATCTCCAGCCGCCCATCGAGGTTCAGAGTCCCGGTCATGACCCGATCACCCGCCTGCCGCGCGACTGGCAGAGGCTCCCCCGTCAGCATCGATTCGTCGATTGCGGCAGTGCCGGTCTCGATGATTCCATCGACCGGAATTCGCTCCCCGGCCAGCACAATCACCAGGTCGCCAATCATAATGGCATCGGGGGATTTCATCGCTTCGGTTTTACGGTCGCGGTCAATGATTCTGATCTGCGACGGCGCGAGTCGGTGGAGTTCGCCAATCGCCGTCGCGGTGCGAGCCTTGGCCCGATCCTCCAGCCAACGGCCGAGCAGAATAAAGGCAATCAAGACCGCCGTGGCTTCAAAGTACAGAGGAATCATCGCCCCTTCTGTGGGGGGTGTGATCATCGCCGCAATCAGATTGCCGATGCTCAAACCCCAGGCGGCACTGGCCCCCAAAACCACCAGCAGATCCATATCGGCGCGAAAGACCTTGATTCCCCGCCAGGCCGATTTAAACAGACTCGAACCCAGCCAAAAAAGCGAAACCGTCGCCAGCACCGCCGAGCCATAGGCCATAGCCATGATCGGCAGAATCATATTGTGCGGCGCCACCATATCCAACCCCATCGCCAGCATCAGGGGCAGGGCAATGACCAGAGCCACACCCACCCGCCAGGTTGGGATTCGCGGCATAGACAGATGATCGTGACCAGCCATCTGATGCGACTCAGGCGCGGGCGATTTCAGGCTGGCTTCATAGCCATTGTTCTTAACCGCGGTAATCAAATCCTCGGGCTTGATTTTACTGCCGGAGATTCGCGCCTCGTTGGTCAGCAGATTGACCGTGACATCTGTGACTCCCGCGACCGCGCTCAGGGATTTTTCGACCCGCGCGACGCAGGAAGCGCAGTGCATTCCGCCAATATTCAGGCTGATCATTTTTACCTCGGATGTGGGTTACTTCCCTATTGATTACACTCCGGAAATCTTTTTTTCAGCCTTGCGGCAATCTCTTCGCGCACCATGCCGAAGGCCATGAGTCGCTGTTCGTGGTTGCCCTCGGCCTCGGTGGGGTCGGTGGTCGGCCAATATTCGACCGGGCAACCGAATTTTTCGCTAAACTGCTCGGCATAGCGGTTGGCCTCGGCCGATAGAACCACCACCAGTTCGATCCCGGCCGCAGGCACCGTCTGCCAGGATTTGGGCTGATGGTGCGACAGGCTTTCGGCGGCGGTGGCCGAAACCTCGGCCATGGTTTGGCTGGTCAGGGGGTGGCCGCCCTCGGTAAAGAGCCCCGCCGAATCGGCCCTCAACCGACCCTGGGTCAAGTGATTGAACAGTGCCGCAGCCAAGGGGGAGCGAATCGCATTATAGCTACAGATAAACAATACCGATGCGGAGGCGGGGGCTGAATTCATGGATTGGCCTTTAAATGGAGAACGCAGATGAGGGTAAAGAGCCTTCTTGCCGTCTCGGAATCGATCGTGACCTGTTTGGCGAGCCGCTCGGTCAGCAGAGTCGCGCCCTCGGTATGGATGCCGCGCCGCGCCATGTCAATCGTCTCGATCTGATGCGGAGCCGCCGACTTGACCGCGCGAAAGTATGAGTCGCAGATCATAAAATAATCGCGCACCAGCCGCCGAAATGAACTCATCGGCAGGGCAATGGTCGCGGGGGTGTGGCTGCCCGATTGCGCCGAAACCTCGAGCAGCAGCCGATCATCGACCAGCGACAGATGGAGATTATAAGGCGGTTGCAGCGACTGTCGTTCGGCCTCGACCAGAACAAAATAATTGCCCGCCAACAGGTCGGTGATGGCGACGGTGCGTTCGTGTTCGATCTCGGGGCTGCGGCGGAGAACCGAATGCTCATCGAGGGTCAGGGCAGCAATATGGGGGGCGGGCAGGGGGCTTGACATGGAATCCTCGA
>JASGCE010000235.1 GCA_030054295.1 Minisyncoccota bacterium | reverse complement strand
CGACCAACTATGTGCTGGTGCCGCTGCTCTCCTTGGCCATCAGGCGAGAGAAACCATCGCCGCAGCTGCTCATCGGTTTGGTGCTGCTGATGGCCGGGCTTTATTTTATCGTCACGGATTATTAAAGGAAACCCAAAAAAACTCCAAACTTGTCATTCTGAGCTTAGAACAGTCCGAGCCTTGCGAGGCAAACTGTTCTTAGCGAAGAATCCAGATAAGCTTAACTCATTGTAATTCCTTAGATTTCTGGACTCTTCCCCTCACGCTTCGCTCAGGGTTGCTAAAGCCTTTGCATTCGCAAAGGCAAGCGCGACGACGCTCAGAGTGACAATAAAGTGAGTTTTTCAGTCTTTCTTAAAGGATGATTGCGATTTTGGCGGTAAAACAAAATCGCTAGTGTCAATCCCAATGGCTGTGATAATTCTGTACCATGGCACGACGCACTGATTCGATGAATCCGCTCTTTCCGAACGACTCTCCGCCGCTGGGTGAAGCGGGGGAGGAGGTGACTCCGACCCTTGCGCGGTACCTCGAGCTCAAGGCCGAGAATCCCGACTCCCTGCTTTTTTACCGCATGGGTGATTTTTACGAGTTATTTTTCGACGATGCGGTGCAGGCCTCGGCGGCATTGGGTATTACACTGACTCGGCGTGGCAAGTACAAGGGTGCCGATATTCCGCTGGCGGGGGTACCGCTCGTCACGGCCGAAAACTATCTCGCGCGGCTTATTCGCGCCGGTTTTAAGGTGGCGATTGCCGAACAGACCGAGACGGTGGCGGAGGCGAAAAAACGCGGTGCAAAGGCCTCGCTCAAACGCGAAGTGGTGCGGCTCATTACCCCCGGCACGATCACCGAGGAGACATTGCTCGAGCCAAAGTTAAACAACTATCTGGTAGCGGTGGCCGAGACTCGCGGTCAGATGGCCCTGTCGGGAGTCGAGCTATCGACGGGCCAATTCTTCACCGAAACGACGCGCCGCGCTGACCTGGCTGCCCTGTTGCAGCGGCTGGAGCCGAGCGAGATTCTTCTGCCTGAATCGCTGCAAACCGAGCCGGAATTCTATGAACTCTGGCAGGAATGGCGGTCGCGCCTGACCATCCTGCCCAATCCGCGCTTTGACTATGCCAATGGGTTGTTAAGGCTTCAGGGCTATTATGATCTGGCGACCCTCGATGGGCTGGGCAGTTTTATCCCGGCCGAGGTGGCGGCGGCGGGAACCCTGCTCGACTATCTCGCCCTGACGCAAAAGAACAAAACCCCGCGGTTGGAGCGACTGCGCCAGTCGGAGTCGCACCAGATTCTCCGCCTCGACCCGGCGACGGCGCGGAGTCTGGAACTGACTCGGAGTCTTGGTTTTGAACGGCGCGGGACATTGCTCTCGACCATCGACCGCACTGTGACGGCGGGCGGGGCGCGGCTGCTGTTTCGTTGGCTGACCTCGCCCTTGACCGACCGCAGTCGGATTACAGCGCGGTCGGATGCGATTGGCTGGCTCAAGGCCCAGCCCGACCTGACGCGGGCCCTGCGCGACCAGCTGCGCAAAATCCCCGATCTCGAACGGCCATTGTCGCGGTTGGCCCTCGGGCGCGGTGGCCCGCGCGATCTTGGGGCGATTCGCGCGGCATTACAGGGGGCGGCCGAGCTTAAACCGATGCTGAGTAATCAAACCCTGGTCACAGCCGAGCGGCGCGAAACCCTGCCTGAACTATTGTCTCGCGAAGGCAAGGCCCTGCTTTGCGATGCCGCCCTGATGGAGCGGCTCAGTCAGGCCCTGGCCGCCGAATTGCCGCTGGTGACGCGCGATGGTGGCGTGATTGCCGCGGGCTATTCGGTCGAGCTCGATAATCTCCGCTATAGTCAGGCCGATGGGCGCAAGAAGATCAGCGACCTACAGGCGCGATACAGCCGCGACAGCGGAATTAGCAACCTTAAAATCAAATTCAATAACATCATCGGCTATTTTATCGAGGTCAATCCCAAGGAGGCATCGCGCCTGCCACCCGAACAGTTCAGGCACCGCCAAACCATGGCGGGGGCGGCGCGATTCACCAGCGACGAACTCCAGGGCCTCGAGCGCGGTGTCAGTGGCGATAGTGACCGCGCCCTGGCGATGGAACTGCGATTCTTTGAAGACCTGGTGACCGAGGTGGTGCAGCGCGGCGAGGTCTTGGCGCGGCTGGCCGAAGCCCTAGCCCATTTTGACCTGCTGGTTGGCCTGGCGACTCTTGCGATGGAGCAGAACTACTGCTGCCCCGAATGGAGCGACGAGCCGATCTTCATCGTCGAGGGCGGCCGCCATCCGGTGGTCGAGATCGCCCTGCGGCAAGAATCCGGCGATGGCATCCCGCGCGACTTTATCGCCAATGACTGTAGCCTGGATGATCAGTCGCGGCTGTGGCTGCTGACCGGCCCCAACATGGCCGGCAAATCGACTTTTTTGCGGCAAAATGCCCTGATGGTCATATTGGCCCAGATGGGCTCCTTCGTCCCGGCCCAGCGGCTGAGGATGGGGATCGTCGATCGGCTCTTCAGCCGCGTCGGGGCCTCGGATGATCTGGCGCGCGGCCGTTCGACCTTCATGGTCGAGATGATCGAGACCGCGACCATCCTGAACCAGGCCACCGAACAGTCGCTGGTGATTCTCGACGAGATCGGCCGCGGTACCGCGACCTTCGACGGCCTGTCGATTGCCTGGGCGAGTCTGGAACATCTCCACCATGTCAACCGCTGCCGCACGCTTTTTGCCACCCACTATCACGAGCTCGACCAACTGCGGGGGACATTGCCGCAGCTCTCGAGTCACCGTGTTCTGGTGCAGGAATGGCAGGGCAAGATTATTTTCCTCCATCAGGTGGTGAGCGGCGGGGCCGACCGTTCCTATGGTATTCATGTCGCGCGGCTGGCGGGCCTGCCCGAAGCGGTCGTGGCCCGCGCCGAGACGGTGTTGCACCAGCTGGAGTCTCAGGAGGGGGGAGGGGCCAAGACCATGCCCAACCTGCCCAACTATCAGGCGGCTGTGGCAGAGAAGGCGGGTGGGGCGAACCGTACGGGTAAAAAACTGCTCGAGGTTTTGGAGACCCTTACCCCGGATCATCTGTCGCCCCGAGATGCCCTCGAGGCCCTCTATCGCTTGAAACAGATTGCCGATGGGGGGTAGCAGGCGCGGCCTGAGCGATTCCTTTGTCTTTGTGTTGAGGCACTGTGATATATACTGTGTTCACTTTAGAATTCAAAAATTCTGGTGCTTAATTAAGATTTAAATTTGTGGGGGGCGGATGCCCCCCGTCAAGCTTCGCTTGACTCCCCCCGCTGGATCGCCTTCTGCTCCGCAGAACGCGATGAGGGCTATCGAAAGGTTGAAACCTCCCATCACCCCTCATAGCGTCGTGCGTAAGCACGAGGCTATCCAGCGGGGGGGAATCGAACGAAGTGAGATGGGGGGGCATCCGCCCCCCCAACAAATTTTAAACTACGATGTGCACCTGAGTTTTTGATTTCTCAAGTGAACGGAGTATATTCATAAAAATTCTTAACAAGCCACTCCAACACC
>JASGCE010000234.1 GCA_030054295.1 Minisyncoccota bacterium | reverse complement strand
CGTCTGCGGTTGCTTCTTAACGAAGCAACCTTGCGGGGAATGACAATAAAAAGGGAAAACGCCTACCCACCCCTTGTCATTACCCGCCGCCTCGTTTACGAGGCGAGACGGGTAATCTCGCTTTGCTATCACAGATAAAAATGGAAGGGAGATTCCCCGTCTGCGGTTGCTTCTTAACGAAGCAACCTTGCGGGGAATGACAATAAAAAGGGCGGGTTGCTTCAAGCAGGGAATGACAATCGAGCCAAAATTCATTCACAAACTAAGCCGCCATCAGTTGCCGCACCATAAAGGGCAGAATCCCACCGTGGCGGAAATATTCAACCTCGTCCAGGGTATCAATCCGACAGAGCAGGGGCAGTTGATCGACTCGGCCATCGGCGCGGTGAATGGTCAGAGTCACGGCCATGCGCGGAACCAATCCCGCCTCCATCCCAGTAATGTCGAATGTCTCGTCGCCCTTAATCCCCAGAGTCTTGCGGGTCACGCCGGTGGGCAGATAGAGCGGCAAAACCCCCATACCGACCAGGTTAGAACGATGGATTCGCTCAAAGCTCTCGACAATCACCGCCTTGACCCCCAGCAGCAAGGTTCCCTTGGCGGCCCAGTCGCGGCTGGAACCGGTGCCATATTCCTTGCCGGCAAAAACAATCAGCGGAGTCCTGGTCGCTTGATACTTTACCGCAGCATCATAGATCGACATGATTTCGCCACTCGGGATATGTTTGGTCACCCCGCCGGTGGTCTCGGGCAGCATTTCGTTCTTGATGCGGATATTGGCGAAGGTGCCGCGAACCATCACACTGTCATTGCCGCGCCTTGCGCCATAGGAATTAAAATCCTTTGCCGCCACCTGTAGCGATTGCAGATAGAGTGCCGCCGGACTGTTCTTGCTGATCGATCCCGCTGGGGAAATATGGTCGGTGGTAATCGAATCGCCAAAAATTGCCAAGCACCGCGCGGCGATAATGTCCTTAACCGGTTCGGGATCGCGCTTCATTCCGTCGAAATAGGGCGGATGCTGAACATAGGATGAGTTCATCTTCCAGCCATAGGTGGTGGTTTTCTTCGACTGGAATTCCTGCCACTGTTTGGGGCCGGTAAAGACATCGCTGTAGCGGCGGATAAAACTATCACGGGTCAGGAACTGGCTGAGAACTTTACTCAGTTCCTCCGCCGAGGGCCAAATATCGCGGAGGTAGACCGGCTGGCCATTCTTGCCCGTGCCCAAGGGTTCCTGATCAAGATCAATCAACACCGTTCCCGCCAATGCAAAGGCCACCACCAGTGGAGGGGAGGCGAGATAATTGGCCTTGACCAGCGGGGAAATTCGCCCTTCAAAATTGCGGTTGCCCGACAGAACCGCGGCGACATTCAGGTCATTCTGACTGATGGTCGATTCGATATTGCTCTCCAGCGGGCCGGAATTGCCGATACAGGTGGTGCAGCCATAGCCAACCGTATTGAAGCCCAGCTGGTCGAGATAGGATTGGAGATTCGATGCTGTCAAGTAATCGGTCACCACCAGACTCCCCGGAGCCAAAGAAGTCTTGACCCAAGGTTTGGAACGCAACCCCAGTTCGACGGCCTTCTTGGCGACCAGTCCCGCCGCCATCATCACCGAAGGGTTGGATGTATTGGTGCAGGATGTTATGGCGGCAATCACGACATCGCCATCGCCGAGACTAAAATCCCGATTGGCGACCGGGCTGCGGCGCGGAGTCGTGATTTGCGATTCGGCCAAGAACTTCGTCATGGAAGCGGCAATGGCGGGCAGGGCGACGCGATCCTGCGGTCTTTTGGGGCCAGCGAGACTTGGCACCACGGCATTCAGGTCAAATTCGATCACGGTCGAGAATCGCGGCTCGGGGCTGGACTCGTCGCGCCACAGTCCCTGGGCCTTGGCATAGGCCTCGACTAGCTGGATTCGATCCTCGTCACGACCGGTGAATCGCAGGTATCGCAGTGTCTCCTCATCAATCGGGAAGTAACCGCAGGTGGCGCCATATTCGGGGGCCATATTGGCGATGGTTGCGCGGTCGGTCAGGGCGAGGGTCTTTAACCCGGCGCCAAAGAACTCGACGAATTTACCCACCACCCCCGCCTTGCGCAGGGTTTCGGTGACGGTAAGAACCAGGTCGGTCGCGGTGACTCCCGGGCGTAATGCGCCGTTTAATCTCATCCCCACCACCTCGGGGATCAGCATCGATACCGGTTGGCCGAGCATTGCCGCCTCTGCCTCGATCCCCCCCACGCCCCAGCCCAGAACGGCCAGGCCATTGACCATGGTGGTGTGGCTGTCGGTACCCACCAGACTGTCGGGATAGGCGAGAATCGAGCCATCGGATTCGGGCGCGGCGGTGGGGTCGCTCCAGACCACCTGGGCCAGATATTCCATATTGACCTGGTGACAGATGCCGGTATCGGGTGGCACGACACGGAAACGGTTAAAGGCACTCTGTCCCCAATGGAGGAATTCGTATCGCTCGCCGTTCCGTTCAAATTCCAAATCGACATTCTGCCCAAAGGCGGTAGCCGTACCCGCATAGTCAACCATCACCGAATGGTCGATCACCAGATCGACCTGCGACAGGGGATTGACGCGGTTGGGGTCGCCTCCCATCTTGACCATCGCGTCGCGCATGGCGGCCAGATCGACCACCGCGGGAACGCCGGTAAAGTCCTGCATCAGAACCCGGGCCGGGCGAAAGGCAATCTCGGTCTCGAGGCTTGAATTGGGCTGCCAGTTGGCGAGGGCGGTAATATGGGCGGCGGTGACCGAACGATCATCCTCAAACCTTAGCAGATTCTCGAGCAGAACCTTGAGCGAATTGGGAAGGGTCTCAACCGATTTAAAGCCGCGATCAGACAGGGCCGCCAGACTGAAAAAACTATAGTCTTTACCGGCGACTGTCATGGTTTTGCGGCTGCCAAAAGAGTTTTTATTTTTCATGAGAACCTTCCCCGTTCAAATTGCTCAAAATGCCCAGAAGATCAGGGCGACAATCGTCTCCGTCACCATCGTCTGCCCGGCGGTAATCATAATCACCACGGGCTTGCGTGCCGACCAATATTGCCCGGTAATCGATGCACTGGTCATGACCAGAATATAGAGCGGCACAATCCACCAGATTTTTGTGCTGACCTGCATCGATACCAAAAATCCGATAAAGAACACCTCGAAGGCCGTGGTCGGAATCTGTAAGGCCATACCGGTTGATGGCAGGGCTCCCGACTTGCTGGGATCGATCCCGAGCCCGGCTTTAAACTGCTTGCCCAGAACCATCGGACTGTACCACAGCCAGCCGATCACAAAACAGAGGATAAAATTGACCAGATAGGTGACCCAATTGATATGGAATTCGAACATGTTTTTACTCCCGTTGTTTGAATTGATTCTATCACCATAATTGACAATTTGACAATTGGTGACATGGGTCTATTCTATTCATTCATAGTGGAAGGATTCAATAGTTTGATTCTTTGAAAATCCAAAACTTTTCGTTTTTAGCGGGGGGCGGATGCCCCCCGAGTTGCTACGCAACTCCCCCCCTCTGGA
>JASGCE010000233.1 GCA_030054295.1 Minisyncoccota bacterium | reverse complement strand
CTAAAGACTTTGCATTCGCAAAGTCAAGCGCGACGACGCTCAGAGTGACAAAAAATTGAGTTTTTCAGACATTCCTAAGGCAGGAAGGGGAGGTATAATGATCCCAAAGAGGGCGACAACCCCGCCCCAATCATTATACCTTTTTTGTCGTGGTTTTCTTTGCCGTAGTGTTCTTTACCACCGGCCTTTTGGCCACAGCCTTGACCGCGGGCTTTTTAACCGGAGCCGCCAAACGGGCTGCCTTAACCGGGGGGGGATTGGCCATGGTCACGGTAGAATTACTGGCGGGAGTATCGGTCTTCTCCTCCTCCGCGGCTATGCCTTTTTTGAATTCCTTGACGCCGCGGCCGATGTCGCCCATCGCCTTGGTAAGTTTGCCGGTGCCGAAAACCAGAATAACCACGACCAAAAGAATCAATAGATGCCAAATACTCAAACCCATTTTTTACTCCCGCAGGTTAGCACAGTTAAGGTTGATTGCAAGACGCGCGAACAGATAACAGAAGACAATATTCTATTACTGGATTATCGCGCGGCTTGCAACACCCCTGCTTGCTTTAGTTTAAGCAATTATTTAAGCCATACCGAAAAACTGCTGCAAGGCCACAATCCCGTGCCAAGAGATTTGCACCCCGATGATGGCGATCAAGACCACCCCGACCAATCCCAACCACTTATACTTCTCCATCAGTTTGGCGATAAAGGTTGCCGCCGCCCCCAGCAATGCGATCGACAGAACCAGACCCAGAATCATAATATAGGGATGGTCAAGCGCCGCCCCCGCCACCACCAACACATTGTCCAAAGACAGGCTGATGTCGGCAATGCTAATATTGATCATGGCGGCGGCAAAGGTCGCATTCTTTGGCTTGTAAAAACGATGCCACCAGGCCTTCTCGTCAAGCGATTTGCTGTGATCCTTGACCTTGGGTTTTTTGATTCTGGTATAGAGGTTCCAAGAGATCCACAGCAGCAGCAATCCACCCACCAGCTGGAGACCCGGCACCTTGAGCAGATAGACCGCGACCAGCGACATAAGAATTCGCGCCACCACCGCAATCACCATACCCCAGAACAGGGCTTTGCGACGGTATTGCGGTTGGAGTTGCGATGCCACCATGCCGATAATCAAGGCATTGTCTCCGGCCAAAACCAAATCGGCAACAATGACCGTAAAGAATGCAGTCATCGCAGATAGGCTCTCGGGCGATAGATCGAGCCCGAGAAGAGAGATAAGATAGTCAGTCATGAATTTTCCTTTTTTAAGGCTAAGATTTAAGTCGCAAGATTAACTTATTTTAATCATAGAGATAATTTATGCCCGCTGCAAGCCTTATATCAAAAACCTCGTCATTCAAAACAGCACTTGCAGCCCGCAGGATTCCAGCATAGGTTAAGGCATCTGTATCATGAGGATATTTTGACTCGCACAATCCAGCCCTTGGCAATTTCCCCTGCACCGACTCCCGTGCCGTCGTCGCTTAGTAACGCGAAACCTGTGACTCCGCTCTTGGATCGCTGTGGTTTGCCGACTGGTTTACGACAGCTACCCGATAGCGATCTAGCGCAGCTGGCCGATGAATTGCGCCAAGAATTGATCTCGGCCGTGTCTGAGACCGGCGGTCACCTCGGGGCTGGTCTAGGGGTGGTGGAGCTGACCATCGCCCTCCATTATGTTTTTGACACCCCCTATGATCGGCTGATCTGGGATGTGGGGCACCAGGCCTATCCGCATAAGATTCTAACCGGTCGCCGTGATCGCATTCGCACCCTGCGCCAGGGCTGTGGACTATCGGGCTTTACCAAAAGAAGCGAGAGCGAATTTGATCCCTTTGGCACCGCCCATAGTTCGACCTCGATCTCGGCGGCCCTCGGGATGGCGGTGGCGAGCAGCGCCAAGGGCGAAAACCGCGCCGCGATTGCCGTGATCGGCGATGGCGCGATGAGCGCGGGCATGGCCTATGAGGCGATGAACAATGCCGGTTCGATGAAGAACCGCCTGATCGTGATTTTGAACGACAATGACATGTCAATCGCCCCACCGGTAGGGGCCATGAGTGCCTATCTGTCGCGGGTCGTCTCATCCAGTTCATACCGTCACCTCCGCCACATTGCCAAGGATATGCTGCGGCGCTTCCCCAAAAAAATGGAGACCCTCGCCCAGCGGGCGGAGGAATATGCGCGCGGCATCCTAACCGGCGGGACATTGTTTGAAGAACTGGGATTCTATTACATTGGCCCCATCGATGGCCATAATTTCGACCATCTGCTGCCAGTCTTGCGGAATGTTCGTGACTCCAAAGAAACCGGCCCGGTGCTGATTCATGTGGTGACGCGCAAGGGTCACGGCTATGCCCCCGCCGAACAGTCGCCCGATAAGTTCCACGGCGTCAATAAATTCGATGTCGAGACCGGGGCGCAAAAAAGCGGCAAGGCCAAGGCACCCAGCTATACTTCGGTCTTTGGCAAGGCCCTGATTACAGAGGCCGAGCGCGACCCGCGAATTATTGCCATCACCGCCGCCATGCCGGGGGGCACCGGAGTCGGGGAATTTGCCGAACGATTCCCAGACCGTGCCTTCGATGTCGGTATCGCCGAGCAACATGCCGTGACCTTCGCCGCTGGCCTGGCCGCCGAGGGGATGAAGCCCTTTGCCGCCATCTATTCGACATTCCTCCAGCGCGGTTACGACCAGGTGGTGCATGATGTCGCCATTCAATCCCTGCCCGTGCGATTTGCGATTGACCGCGCCGGATTGGTCGGGGCCGATGGAGCCACTCACGCCGGCAGTTTTGACATTGGCTTTATGGCTGCCCTGCCCGGGATGGTGGTGATGGCCGCGGCTGACGAGGCTGAACTGATGCATATGGTGGCAACTCAGGTGGCGATTGACGACCGCCCGTCGGCATTAAGGTATCCCCGTGGCGAAGGCACTGGGGTGACACTTCCCTCGCGGGGTGCGGTTTTGGAACTGGGTCGCGGAAGGGTGCTGCGCGAAGGCGATCAGGTGGCGATCTTAAGCCTGGGTGCACATCTGCCCGAGGCCATGCTGGCGGCTGATCTGTTGGCGGGTCAGGGCCAGTCAACCACGGTTGCCGATGCAAGATTTGCCAAACCGCTCGACGAGAATTTACTGCGGCAGTTGGCGCGGCACCATCGGCTCTTGATCACAATTGAGGAGGGGGCGATTGGCGGATTTGCGGCTCAGGTAATGGGATTCCTGGCCTTGAATGGACTGCTCGACGGTGGGTTGCGATTCCGCCCGATCTATCTGCCCGATATTTTTATCGACCACGACTCGCCCGCCGCGCAATATCAACTGGCGAGATTTACCGCCAATGATATTTGCCAGTTGGCAGTCGCGTCATTGAAGGAGCGGTAAGTTCGATTTTGCAAACAGGCCGCAATATCAATCGTTGAATCACCAGAGATTTTCAGATATATTCTGTTCACTTTAGAATTTAAAAACTCAGGTGCGTAATTTAGATAAAAATTTGTGGGGGGGCTGACGCCCCCCATCTCACTTCGTTCGATTCCCCCCGCTGGATAGCCTCGTGCTT
>JASGCE010000232.1 GCA_030054295.1 Minisyncoccota bacterium | reverse complement strand
CAAACTCCCCGCTGGATTGCCAGCCGCTCAAAGCGAGCGGCGGCAATGACGAATGTGGAAAGTTATTGAAACCTAACCAAAATTTTGAATTCTCAAGTCAACGGAGCATACAAACAATTTGAAAATCAATGTAAACAGCCCTGTCAGTCCTTTTGAACCCAAAGAATCCTATCTATGATTGATTTCCACAAAGATAGTCTATAATCTGCACCCGATTGAGACAAACAATCACACCCATCACACAAAGGCACTCTAGAATGTTCCAGTCCATCCTTTACAAATCTCTGCAACTGTCGGTCGCAGGCTTCCTGTTATCCCCCAGCCTGATGGCGCAAACCGCTCCGGCCTCAGCCCCCGCCGCTGCTCCAGCCGCTGCCCCCGCCGCTGCCCCCGCCAGTGGATTTCCCTTCGATCCGCAAATTCTGATGCTGGTCGCCATCGCCGCCGTTTTTTACTTTCTGCTCATCCGCCCGCAAAGCCAAAAGGCCAAAAGGCACCGCCAGATGCTCAAGACCATCAAACGCGGCGACCGAGTCCTGACCGCCGGCGGAATCATCGGTACCGTAGCCAAGGTCATCGACGATGCCGAGATCTCCATCACCATCGCCAAGGATGTTGACATTACCGTTGCCCGCGCCACCATCAGCGACATCCTGCCCGAAGCCAAGGCCAAGACCGTGACCAAGGCCGAATTGAACAAGGAGGCCAAGGACTCAGCAACAACCGAAAAACCTTCGATGATGGCCAAGATCTTCGGCAGCAGGCCAAAGAATTCCAAGAAATAATTCCCCCGGCCTGATCAAGGGATAACAAAATGATTCACTTTGCGCGTTGGAAAATCTTCACGATTTATGCGGTTCTGTTGGTGGCTTTGATCTTGGCTCTGCCGAATCTCTTTAGCCAAAAACAACTGGACTCCATGCCATCCTGGGTGCCAACCCGCCAAGTGAGTCTTGGTCTCGATCTACAGGGCGGTTCGCACCTGCTCTTTGCCATCGACCTCAAGAATATTCAGTCGGAAAGGTTTAGTGCAACCGCCGATGCCATTCGCTCGGAACTGACCAGCCAAAAACTCGGCTTCAGCGACTTCGCCATGACTGAGCTCGAGGGCAGCGGCAATGCCTCGGCCAAACTGCCAGGGTTGAGTTTTAAACTGGCCGAGGGGGCCAGTGTCAAGGATGCTATCTCCGCCATTCGTACCATCGATGCCGGACTCGATGTGGTCAATGACGGCAATCTGATTACCGTCAAGTCAACCCCAGCCATGGTCAAGTCCATCCGCGACCAGGCCGTCAATCAGTCGATCGAGATCATCCGCCGCCGCATCGACGAGACCGGAACCCGCGAACCCTCCATCGAACAACAGGGCGAGGATCGAATCTTGGTGCAGCTGCCCGGGGTTAAGGACCCTCAGCGAATCAAGGATTTGATCGGAACCACGGCCAAGTTAACCTTCCGTCTGGTCGATACCGATATAAGCCCACAGGATGCTCAGGGTAACAAACCGATTCCCGGGGTTGACCTGCTGCCGCTCGACAAGTCTGAAACAGCCGAAGGCGTCCCCTATAAGATGGCCGTGCGCAAAAGAATCATGGTCAGTGGCGAGAACCTTGTCGATGCCCAGCCGGGTTTTGGTCAAGACGGTACTGCCGTGATTAACTTCCGCTTTGATGCGATTGGCTCGCGGCGGTTTGGCGATGCCTCGACCGAGAATGTCGGCAAGCCCTTCGCCATTGTGCTGGATAATAAGGTACTGTCTGCCCCGGTCATTCGCGAAGCCATTACCGGCGGGCGCGGTCAAATCTCGGGGAACTTTACCGCCCAGTCGGCATCTGATCTCGCACTGTTGCTGCGGGCGGGGGCCTTGCCCGCCCCCCTGACAGTGTTGGAGGAGCGCACCGTCGGGCCAGGACTCGGGGCCGATTCGATCCGGGCTGGAACCATGGCCTCCCTGCTGGGATTCCTGTTGGTCGCTGGATTTATTTTTATGATCTATGGTCGATTTGGACTGATGGCCAATATTGCCCTGGTCTTTAATGTCCTGATTGTGATTGCCGCCCTGACCCTGTTGCAGGCCAGTTTGACCCTGCCCGGAATTGCCGGAATCGTCTTGACCATGGGTATGGCGGTTGACGCCAATGTGCTGATCTTTGAGCGAATCCGAGAGGAGGAACGCAACGGCCACACGGTAATGCAGGCGGTCGATATTGGCTATAACAAGGCCCTTCATGCGATTGTCGATTCCAACCTGACGACTCTGCTGGCCAATCTGTTCCTGTATGTTTTTGGCACCGGGCCGATTCGCGGCTTTGCCATTACCCTGTCGATTGGAATTCTCGCCTCCATGTTTACGGCGGTGACCATGACCCATTATTTTATGGTTCTCTATTTGCGCTGGTTCCGCCCCAAGAAAATCCTGTATGAGAGAAAGGCGATCAAATGAGACTCCTTCCCGAGAAACTCGCGATTAATTTTATGGGGATGCGTTTTGCCGGCTTTGCCCTGTCTGGGGCATTGGTGCTTGCCTCGATTATTTTGCCCATGACCTGGGGCCTGAATTTCGGCATTGATTTCAGCGGCGGAATCTTGATGGAGGTTCGCTCGCCGAGTAGTTTTGATCTGGCTGCAACCCGCTCTAGCCTTAACAGCCTGGGTCTGGGGGAGGTGGCGATTCAACAGTTCGGCGATGGCACCGACATGTCCATTCGCGTCCAGGAACAGGAGGGCGGCGAACAGGCACAGCAGGCGGCCATCGGTAAGATTAAGGAATCCTTGGGTAAATCCTTTGAATTCCGCAAGATCGAAACCGTGGGACCAAAGGTCGGGAGTGAGTTAAAAAAGGCTGGCAGTCTCGCCGCTATATTGGCTGTGTCGGCGATTGGCATCTATATTTGGTTCCGATTTGAATGGCAATATGGACTGGCGGCCTTGATTGCCCTGGCCCATGATGTGATCACGACGGTAGGAATCTATGCCGTTACTCAGGTCGAGTTTAATCTTTCGACGGTGGCGGCGATCTTGACGGTGGCGGGCTATTCGATCAATGACACGGTGGTGATTTTTGATCGGGTGCGCGAAGATCGGCGCAAATACCGCTCGCTGTCGGTGATCGAGATGCTGAACCTGGCCTGTAACGAGACTCTGTCTCGTACCATCTTGACCAGTATGTCAACCTTTATCGCGGTGCTGGCCCTTTATTTGGTCGGGGGAGAGGCTCTGCATAGTTTCTCGATTGGCGTGCTGTGGGGGATTATCGCGGGAACCTATTCATCGGTATTGCTGGCTACCCCGCTGCTCATCTATTTTGGCAGCAAGGAATCGGGTTCGACCGAGGTACTGGCTCCCGATGCAAAGGACGAAACGGTTAAGTGAGGAGGGGGGATTCCCCGTCTGCGGTTGCCCCTTTAGGAGGGTCTGAAAAACTCTAAATTAATAGTGCAACCCCTCCAAGCAAACCTAAAGCTCGACTTCGTCATCGCTAAGGTTTGCTATCCTCCCCTTCTAAAGAAGGGGAGGTTTAATAGATTGAAATCGTTACTCTTTATCCCCCCTTCTTTAGAAGGGGGGAATAGT
>JASGCE010000231.1 GCA_030054295.1 Minisyncoccota bacterium | reverse complement strand
AAACTAAGTAATTACAATGAGTTAATCTTTTCTGGATTCTTCACTAAGAACAGTTAACCGAGCTAATGCTCGGACTGTTCTAAGTTCAGAATGACAAATTTGGTGTTTTTCAGACTTTCCTATAGGCGGGGGGGCATCCGCCCCCCGCTAAATTCAAATAATCACAATCACCTGTCTTTTCGAATTTAAAACACAACTGACTGCGCCATCCATCACTGGGCGGTCGAGAAGTCATACCTCAACCGCCCAAATGAATCGCCTATTCCAATCCTTCAAACAGGGCGGTCGAGAGATAGCGTTCGGCAAAGGAAGGAATGATCACCAAAATCCTTTTCCCCTTCATATTGGGTCGGGCGGCCAATTCCAAGGCTGCGGCAATGGCGGCACCCGACGAGATTCCAACCGGAATCCCCTCGAGGGCAGCGATTTTCCGCGCGGTTTTAAAGGCCGTGTCATTGGCGATCTTGATTACCTCGTCGATCAAATCGGTTTTTAAGATCGAGGGGACAAAACCGGCACCGATACCCTGAATCTTGTGCGGGCCGGGGGCACCGCCCGACAGGACGGGACTGTCTTCTGGCTCCACCGCGATGATCTTGATTCCCGGGATTCTGGCCTTTAGCACCTCGCCCACTCCAGTGATGGTTCCGCCGGTGCCGACCCCGCTGACAAAATAATCGACCTGACCATGGCTATCGGCGATGATCTCGAGGGCTGTTCCCTGGCGGTGGGCTTCGGGGTTGGCGAGGTTGTCAAACTGTTGCAGCATCAGGGCCTTCTTGTTGGCCGCGACCATTTCCTCGGCGCGGGCAATCGCCCCCTTCATCCCCTTGGCGGCTGGGGTCAGTTCGAGTTCAGCCCCGAGCAGCCGCAGCATTTTGCGCCGCTCGATCGACATGCTTTCTGGCATGGTCAGAATCAAGCGAATCCCCTTGGCGGCGCAGACAAAGGCCAGAGCAATTCCGGTATTGCCCGAGGTTGGCTCGATCAAAACCGTATCCTTGGTAATTTTGCCCGCCCGCTCGGCCGCCTCGACCATCGCCAGGCCGATGCGATCCTTGACCGAGGCCAGGGGGTTAAAAAACTCGAGCTTGGCCAAGATCTCGGCCTCGACCTTGGCCTCCTTGGCCAGGTGCGACAGGCGCACCACCGGGGTCGTGCCGATGGTATCGAGAATCGAGTCATAGATTTTGCCGCGAAAGGTTGTCGTTGTATTGCCCATGGGAGTCTCCATCTGTTGAGGGGTGGGTTAAATCGTAAAGTCACTCGAGCGTCGCGCCTGCGACTTGATACCGAGTTTTTGTGCCTGACTACAGAGGCTCTCGAGCGTTATTTTTTCGAGCCCGCTCTGTACCTCCTGCGATACCTCGTGCCACAGGGGCATAAGGATTCTTGCACCAAGACTATAGTCATTGGCTGAATTCTGGTCTGGTCGGTTGGCTTCGCTGGCCTCGTCGGCACCATTGACCGCCCTAAAAACATCGGCGACGGTGATCCGCCTCTTTTCTCGCGCCAGCCGATAGCCGCCGCGCGGGCCGCGCACCCCGGCCAAAATTCCGGCGCGGGTCAAGTGCTGGAGCACCGGTTCCAAACTGCGCCGTGGGATGGCTTGCCGCGCCGTAATGTCGCTCGACTGCACCAGATTATCCAGCGAGTGATAGGCAATATCCAATACCGCCTCGAGGGCCAGCTGTTGACGGGTGGTGGGGGTAAAGATCATGATGTTTTTGGCTCCCCCATTCTTGCCATTCCGGTCGAGCCAAATCCCAGTTCGCCACGAAGGGTGGTTTTTGGGTCGAGAACGACAGTCGTAAATTTCGGCTGGAGGCTTTGGGCAAAAACCAGCTGGGCAATTCGCTCCCCGCGGTTGATGGTAAAGTCAGCCGTGCCGTGGTTGATCAAGATAACCTTAATCTCGCCGCGGTAATCGCTATCGATGGTTCCCGGACTATTGAGGACAGTGATTCCATAATGCAGGGCCAGTCCCGAACGGGGGCGAACCTGAGCCTCCATCCCAATTGGCATTGTTAAACTAAAACCACAGGGAACCAGAGTTCGCGCAGTTGGTTTAATCGTCACAGACTCAGCTATAGCCGCGACCAGATCATAGCCCGAAGCCCCTTCGGTCGCCCGATGCAGCACTGTGAGGCCCTGAGCATGGGGGAGAGACTGGACTGCGATGGTCAATTCCGTTTGGGTCATTTTACCCCTCCCGCCGGGTTAAAATGGCTGATGATTCGCTGGGTGATGTGATTGGCCACCTCGAGCTTGGTCATCTGGGGAAGGGATTCGACTCCCGCGGCTGTAATGATGGCGACCTGATTGTAATCACTGCCAAAAACCGCTCCATTCGCGGCAATATCATTGGCGATGATCCAGTCGCAGCCCTTGGCGGCCAGTTTAATCTTGGCATTGGCAATCAAGGATTCAGATTCGGCAGCAAAACCAATCACGAGATCGGGCCTTGACGGGTGATGGGATAGTGTCGCCAGAATATCGGGATTCTGCACCAGTTCGAGAGTTAGAGTCTGTTGATCCCTGATCTTTTTTATTTTTTGCGGCGCGGCTTCGGCGACCCGCCAGTCGGCCACTGCAGCGGTACAGATCGCGCCATCGACCGGCAGTTGCTCTAAACAGGCAGATAACATCTCGCGGGCTGAAGTCACGGCAAGGGTTTTGATTCCCGCCGGGGCGGGCAGGGTGGTTATGCCGCTGACCAATATGACCTCGGCTCCGGCATTGCGCAGGGCCAGGGCAAGGGCATAGCCCTGTTTACCCGATGAATGGTTAGAGATATATCGTACCGGATCAATGGCTTCCCGAGTCGCACCCGCGGTTATTAAAAATCTTTTATGGGCGAGACTCGAGGCGGTTAAGTGGCGGTGTAGAATCCTGTCTATCGCGGCGATAATCTCTGGCACCTCGGCCAGCCGACCCGCACCATATTCACCACAGGCAAGATCGCCCGAGTCAGGACCAACAAATTCCATCCCCCGCCCCTGCAACAGGGCATGATTATGACGGGTTGCCGAATTGCCCCACATCTCGAGGTTCATCGAAGGGGCCATCAAGATCGGACGATTGGTCGCAAGCAAAACCGTGGTTGCCAGATCATCGGCCATTCCCACCGCGACCCGCGCCATCAGATTGGCGGTGGCCGGAGCCACCACAATCGCCTCCGCCCAACGGGCCAGTTCAATATGGCCCATCTTGGATTCTTCAGTCAGGGACAATAGTTCCAGATGAACCGTATTTTCCGACAGGGCCGCGACCGACAAGGGCGTGACAAATTCCACAGCCGAACGAGTCAAGATGGTCTTGACAGTCCAACCCCGATCCCTCATTCGGCGAATGAGATCCAATGATCGATAGGCGGCAATCCCTCCGCCAATGATCAGCAAAATCCGCCGAGACTCGAGCTGCTTATTTGATTCAATTTGAGACATGGCAACCAGTTTCTACGATCAAATATTGTAATTTTTTTAATTATACACATAAAAACTGGAAAATAAACTGGATTCTTGGGGGGGGGAATGACAATAGAAAGACGGTTGCTCCTGACGGAAGGTCTGAAAAACTCGAAATTTATACTGCAACCCCTCCAAGAAACTCTAAGGTTCGACTTCGTCTCACCAAGAGTTTCTAT
>JASGCE010000230.1 GCA_030054295.1 Minisyncoccota bacterium | reverse complement strand
TATTGTGTTTGGCTTATGCCGATCTGGATTGCCACTCTGCGCTGCTATCGCAGCTTGAGGGCAATGACGATTTTGGTTTGAAACTTCTAGAATTCTTAAGAAAACATAGGATAAATTAAAATTAATTTATCCCTAATGAGTCAAATTCTGCTTCCCTTTTTTGACCTAGTCTGATAGTCTATGTCTAGTTGGTGTGGGCAAAGATTTTGTGTCATTTTTTCTAACATTCATTCTTCGTTAATTTCAGGCTGATCCGCCCGTGCGCAGCACATGGGTTGTTGGCTCTTCTCATTGTTTTTACCGTTTTTAAGCATTTTGCTTTTTAGCGAGCCAAAGAGGATAAATCATGACTCAAGTCAGTGTTTTTGCCACCGGGGATTTTGTCGTCTATCCATCCCATGGCGTAGGTAAGATCTTAGCCGTCGAAACTCAGGAGATTTCTGGATTTTCGCTCGATCTTTTTGTCATTTCTTTTGAGAAGGATCGCATGACTCTGCGACTTCCAACCACCAAGGCGCAGAATTCGGGGCTTCGTCGCCTCTCGACCCAGACCGAGATGAAGGCCGCCCTGACCAAACTCAAGGGTCGCACCAAAACCCGCCGCGCCATGTGGAGTCGCCGCGCCCAGGAATATGAGGCCAAGATCAATTCCGGCAACCCCGCATCCATCGCCGAGGTGATTCGCGACCTCCACCGCAACAGCGGTCAGGCCGACCAATCCTATAGCGAAAGGCAGATCTATCAGGCTGCCCTCGACCGTCTTGCCCGCGAATATGCAGCGGTGGAGAAGATCGACGAGGTTACCGCCACCGAACAGCTCCAGGCCATTTTGTTAAAGGCGGCGTAAGTTACCCCCTACCCCTTAACCCTGGCTGTCATGATCCAGAACCGCCAGCTCATCAGGATCGAGACCAGCCCCAGCCCAGCGGCCAGGGCCCACCACAGGCTGGTGGGCTGCCCGGAATAATTGCTGATCAGCAGCCCGCCACCGATACCCACGCCCCAATAGCCGCTCAGGGCAATGACCATTGGCCAGCGGACATCTTGGAAGCCGCGCAGCAGCCGTGACATGACGATCTGTATCGTATCGAGCAGTTGAAATACCCCGGCTATGGCAAAAAGGATTACGGCCGCCTCAATCGCCTTTTGATTGTCGGGTCTGTCCATATCGACAAAGAATCCGATCAAGAAGCGCGGGAAAATCTCCATGATCACAATGAAGCCGGTCATCATGATGATGGCCAAGAACAGGGCCGTCAGCCCGATTTGCCTCAGGGCCAGTCTTTTGTCAAGGCCCGACTGTTCAAGCACCGCGGTGATGCGAATCATGCCGGCCATGGCAAAGGAGCTCGAGACAAAAAAGGCCAGTTCCAACACCGTCACCACCATCTTATTGGCCGCCAGCCAGTCCGCGCCATAGCGACCGATCAAGAGACCAACGGCGACAAACATAGTGAATTCAAAAAAGAACGATAGGGCGACCGGTAATCCCTGGTGTAGAATCTTCTTGGCGGTCTGTCTGAATTCAGCAAGCTTGAGCCAGGCCTCGATCTCTCCCCTTTTACGAATCAGGACATCTTTGGCGCCACAAAAATAGAATTCGGCAGCGGCAATGGCACAGCCAATCATGACCCGCGAGATACCGGCTCCGGTTAGTCCCCAGCCGCCGCTTCCGTTAAATCCCATGACCATAAACCAGGTGAGGGGAATATTAATGGCGACACCGGCGGCCCAGATGATGGCGACTCGGTTGAGCATCCTCTGACCGCGGGCCGAGGCGAGGCTCGATACCACTTCGCTGATAAAAACGGGGATGACACTGAAGATGGCGGCGACGACATAGGATTTGGCTGGGGCAATGATTCGGGCATCCTGGCCGGTTGCGACCATCAGGGATGGCACCAGCCCGATCCAGACCATGCCAATGACACCGAGAATCACGGCGATCATCAAACCGCTGCGCAGAACCACAGCAACTTGCCTTTCGTCGCCGCGACTCACGGCCTGAGTGGTCAGCACTGTCAAGGTGGTCAAAAGCCCGATACCGATCAGGTCAAACATCACAATCATATCGAAGGCCAGGCCGACGGCTGCCAGTTCGATCACCCCGAGGCGACCGACAATGGTCAGCTCGGTTAGGTTGATCAGATAGATCGATAAAAAAGTAACGCAGAGGGGGATGGCGAGGCGGATCAGTTTTACCGCCTCCTCGGTAATTTGGGGGGAGATGATCGGTTTCATGGGTTAATCTCCGCGCCGGTAATAGCCCGCATATTCGACATAGCGGGCGGCAATTTGATGGAGATTTTCGCGTTCGCTGTCGCTCAGGTCGCGAAGTTTTTTGGCCGGATTGCCGGCCCATAGTTCGCCTGAGGCTATGATCTTGCCTCCGGTCACCAGGGAACCGGCGGCGACCATGGCGCGGGATTGTACTATGGCTCCGTCGAGGATGATGGCTCCCATCCCGATAAAACAGGCGTCGGCGAGGGTGCAGGCATGGATGATGGCGCTGTGGCCGATGGTGACATCATCGCCGATCAGGGTTGGGTTGCCGTCTTTGGTGCAGTGGACGACGCTATTGTCTTGGAGATTGCTGCGGTTGCCGATGCGGATAAAATTGACATCGCCGCGGACTATGGCTCCGAACCAGAGGCTGGAGTTTTCGCCGATGGTGACATCGCCGGCGACGACTGCGGTTGGGGCGATGAAGCTGGTGGTGGCAATTTGGGGGACTATGCCGCGGAAGGGATAGATATTGCCTGGGGGTAATCCGGTCATAGTTTCTGCCATTGGTTTTTGGAACCTTACCTTACCGCGCAAATGGCGGATAGGCAAGGTGGAGACTGAATATGATTATTCTAAAAAGGAAAAAGAAAAAGCGGTTTGGCTGCAAGCCAATGAGCGCAGCGAATGTGTGGGAGTCACAGACCGTTTTACAAATTGAAGCGTCGCAGACACCTCCCCCGTCCAACACAGTCACAAATTTATCGTGAGAGTGTAGCGCGTTCGTTTACTCCCATGAATTATTTATCCTTGCTCGCTTGCGAACGCAGTGAGCAAAAAGGCGAGTAAGGGTAAATAATTCATAAGAACGCGCCTTAACATACCAACTAACGCCATCGGTTCGGGCTCTTTTTGTCTCGCCCATGGCGCAACCACCGCGCTCATGGAATGCTCGCCAAAAAGACCGCTCACCTCTGGCGGGTTGGCTTCGCCTTTAAGGGAGCTTCGCCCCCTTAAAAATCCCCGAGCAAGGCGCTGCCTTGCATCCGATTATTACTTTTCCTTTTTTGTCATTCCCCGCAAGGTTGCCTCGTCAAGAGGCAACCGCAGACGGGGAATCCAGAGTCGCAGAAAGGAAAATGGGTTTTGGTTACTCTGGATTCCCCGACTCGATTGCTTGCGCAATCGGCGGGGAATGACAATTAGGGGTGGTGTTTGCAATGGGATGAGCAGGTTGGCTTCGCCTTTAAGAGAGCTTCGCCGTAAAAATCCTGCAAGGCGCTGCCTTGCATCCGATTAGAATGTCACTTTACCACTACATCCTTACATTAAGCGTGAACTGCTGGTCGCCCCGCCGCATTGTAATCTGCCACTGCTTAACATTCTCGACCAATTTCAAAGCCAATTCCGAATTGGTCTTCGGACTCTGACCATTGATCGAAACAATCA
>JASGCE010000229.1 GCA_030054295.1 Minisyncoccota bacterium | reverse complement strand
ATTGCGAGGCTCCTCGCCGCGCCGTAAGGCGCATAAGCGAGGAGGCCGTGGCAATAAGCCCGCGTAGCGGACAATATAATCTGTCTGCTTCGCGGGCTTGTGCCACGCCGTCGGCGGTTGTGCATGCTTCGCTCGCGCCGCCGAGGCTCGCAGTGACGATTTTGGGTTAAAACTTCAATAATACTTATGGAAAAAGAGTATATTTGTATAATGTTTATGTTCATGCCATCAAAACGGTTGCAAGGCGACGCCTTGCTGAGGGGGTTAAGGGGCGAGCGAAGCTCCCCCTTAGGCGAAGCCAAAACGCCGAGGTGAGGGTCGGCGTAGCAAAACTTGTGAAGCTGCCCCTCCAAAAACTTAACGCTAAGAAACGGACTTAACGGGGCAGTTCGCGTTTTGCAAGCCGAGCCCGAACCGATGGCAAAGCAGAATCTGAATTATTGTCGGGAGGATGTTGGTTTGTTCTGATACTGTTATTTGTTTATGAAGGGAAAAATAAAGAAGTAATTTATAGCAAAAAAATCACAATTCCTCATTCCGATGTATTACCATCGCTTTAAATCCTTTCGTCTTTCCACCATCATTTTTCGATTGTTCTATTTCTTTATGTGTCATTGGAGTACGCTCTAATGTAATCGTATTTTCATATGTATAGTCTTCTTGTTCCGTTGAAGTTACTCTACGACGCTTGTCAAGTGGGTCATCAACAATTGCAATATGGTCTAAATTTAACTTGGTTATCCTTAGTTGACAGATTTTACCAGAATAAAGTTGACCTGTGATGTGATTACACTTGAATAAGCTATTATTGCAAATTGTACATTCTAGATTATCTGAGTAGTATGCTGGACTTAAAAATACCTGTTTAGGAAATAGCAATCTCTCATAATCATCAAGTTCCTTAATGTATTTATCAAACCCAAACTGTGATGGATTTATTTGAACTGAAAGTGATAATAAATTTTGAGCTTCAATAAGCCTATTCCAAGCTTCTTCAGCATTATTTTCTTTCATATAAACCATGAATTGCAAAAGTGATTTGAAAAATTTAAATGAAATATCCGAAGATTTAAAAAGGTTTGATAAAAAATCGTCATTCTTACGAATTGATTTTTCCAAATTAATTATATTTTTTGATGAAGCATTATTTATCATTTCTATAACATTTCTTTGAATATTTATATTAACGGACATTACCGAATAGCGAGCCGCCATTTTTAAAACCTGATCAATTTGTTCTACAATATGCTTAATTTGTGTCATTATTTTTTCCGTTGATCCTAATGATTATTTCATCTGCCTTTTTTTTAAATTCAAATTGTTGGAAACAATTTCCATCGTATTTTAAAGAAGTAATATTACCTTCAACTTCTTCAAACTGTAATTCAATTTTTACTTTCACAGACTTACTATTTCGTTTTTTAATTAAATCGTATATGTAATTCGATGTTATATTGATGACAACACTTGATAAGACAGGACTTTTTGATATAAAAGCTTGACTAAAAAATACAATAGAAAGAACTAATTCTTCTAATGAACTTTCTTGGCTATATAATTGCACATTATACTTGTCAAATAATTTATCATCAGTTGGGATGTTGTTTTCACGCAAAATTTTTAATAAATTTAATGATTCTAATCCTAGGGACATATTTAGGTGATTACTTTTGTCTTCATTTAAAACAAATGGGATTATACCAATCGTATTTGGTTTATCTTCATTTTTAAGTTTAGTTGCCGAATAGAAAGAAGTTTTAGTTTCAAGAGTAAATGTCATGTAAATCTCCTATGCCATAATACATCACAATTTAATATTAAACCAAAGTTACTTGTTTGTAAATAAATTTTTGTAGTTATGCTTTGTTGTTTATTTAACTAAATTTATAAGATAAAATTTAAAGTAATGGGGTTGCTTCAACAGTGATATAATTTTAAAAATGGCATTTGAAAAACCGACATTAAACAATACATAGATGCACGCCATCGGTTCGGGTTCGGTCATGGGTTCACCCATGGCGCAACCACCGCGCTCATGGAATGTGAACCATGACCGACCACTCACCTCGGCGGACTGGCTTCGCCCTGGGCTTTGCCCAGACCCATTTAAGGCTTCGCCTTAAAAATCCAGCAAGGCTCCGCCTTGCATTCGAGGAGAGGGGCAAATATATCTGTCCGCTTCGCGGGCTTGCCGCCACGCCTTCATTGCTTATGCGCGTTGCACGCGCGGCAATGAGGCTCGCGGTGACGATAGCTTAAAATGCAAGCGTCGTTACACCATCCCCAGCAATTTTTCGGCAGCGGCAGCGGGAGTCATTCGGCCAGCGCGGATCTCGGACTCCAGCCGTAAAATCTGATCCTCCAGTCGTTCGGCGATGGCTGCCATGACCTCGGGGCCGAGTCGCGCTACAGCCTGATTGCCGCGTCGTTGCTGCAAAAAACCAGAATCAAGGCCAAAAACCCGAAAGCTTTCGATCTCTGCCTCCAGCCGTTCCAGCCCATCCCCCGTCACCGCCGAGACCGCAAAGACTGGCACCTGCCACCCCGCCACCAGCGGCCGCAGCAGATGCATCGCGCTGGCATAGTCCCCCACCGTCCGCATGGCGGCATCGCGGGTATCCCCGTCGGCCTTGTTGATGACCACAATATCCGCCCGCTCGACGATGCCGCGTTTAATCCCCTGAAGCTCGTCGCCTGATGCTGGCGGCAATACCAGCAGCAGCAGGTCGGTCAAGTCAGCCACGGCAGTCTCTGACTGGCCAACCCCGACCGTCTCGACCAAGGTCAGGTCAAAACCCGCCGCGGCAATCAGTTCAATCGAGTCACTAAGCCGTCTTGTCACCCCCCCCAGACTCCCGCCTGAAGGCAGGGGGCGAATATAGGCACGCCTATCGCGAGCCAGCCGCTCCATCCGCGTCTTGTCGCCGAGTATCGAACCGCCACTGCGCCATGAGGATGGGTCAACCGCCAACACCGCCAAGCTTTGACCGGCCGCAGTCAATCTCAGCCCCAGCGATTCGATCAAGGTCGATTTTCCGGCCCCCGGTGGGCCCGAAATGCCAATCCGCAGCCCTGGTTTTTTAATCGGAAAACCCCGAAGTTCCGCCAATAAATTCTGCGCCAGCCGCCGATGGTCGGGATGGGTCGATTCGACCAGGGTGATGGCCCTGCTCAGGCTGCGAATTTCGCGGTTGCTTATGGCCGCGGCGATGGTATGAATATCCCTATCGTGAATTTCCATAATCCACCCATTCCCAAACCCTACCCGCGAAGGCTGCTCGTGGGATTGCCGATCAGATTCATAAATTCGCGGCGGAGGTCGCGGTCGTCGTGGAAGGCTCCGATCATGCGGTTGGTGATCATCGATACGCCGGATTTATGGACGCCGCGGGTACTCATGCAATGGTGTTCGGCCTCGATGACCACGGCGACGCCGCGCGGTTGCAGGGTATCGTTCAGGCAGGTAGCGATCTGGGCGGTCATCTTTTCTTGAATCTGTAAGCGCTTGGCGAAGACATCGACCAGCCGCGCCAGTTTAGAAATTCCCACCACGCGGCGATTGGGCAGATAGGCAATATGGGCGAGGCCAATGATCGGGGCCAGGTGATGCTCGCAATAGGATTCAAATCGGATGTCCTTGAGCATGACCATATCGTCATAGCCCTCCACCTCCTC
>JASGCE010000228.1 GCA_030054295.1 Minisyncoccota bacterium | reverse complement strand
TACTTCCGAATAGCTTGCAGTATCAAACAATTTATGCCAAATATCTTGATAGGTTGTGGTTATTAATTGCGGGTATAGGTTTGGTCCTATTGTGGATATGGAGACATATCCTTAGTCGAAAGTACTGTTAGCGACATACTATTCTTTTAAAAAATCGAATTGTCGTGGTTTGCGCAAAAGTATTTTTGACAATAATTCCTAATCCTGCTTGCTTAACTTAAAACTGAAATTGCCTACACAACCTTAGTGCAAGATTCAGTAAAAGGTTTATACTATGCAAAAGACTCCATTCAAGAGAGGCGCAACCAGAAAAGTGCTCCCGAATTTTGATAAGATTAGTCCCGTAACCCTCATGTCATCCCCTCCGCCGTTGCTAGAGAAAAAGGTTCCCGTTATGGTCGAAACGAAAGACAAGACTCCCGTTGTTAAGGTTCCCGGTCGTCGTGGTCGTAAGCCGATGAATACCAACAATGCCAATCAGATTGATGGCCATGTGGGTTCGCGGTTAAGGCTTCGGCGGACTATGATGGGAATTAGTCAGGAAGCGTTGGCCGAGAAGCTCGGCGTGACTTTCCAGCAGGTGCAAAAATACGAGAAGGGTACCAATCGCATTGGTTCCAGCCGACTCTTTGAACTGAGTTCGATTCTGGACATTCCGGTTGGATTCTTCTTTGATGATCTCGATGCCAGCTATGCTACGCCCGAGGCGCGGGTGCAGCATATGAATGACCCGCCCACCCATTATGACGGCCGGATCAGCAGCCATCGTGAAGCTTTGGAGCTTATGAACTCCTTTAGCCAGATCGAGGCTCCCAAGGTTCGGAAGAAGATTTTGGAGCTGACCCGTTCGCTGGCTTCGCTCTATTCTGACAATCAGGCTGAGGATGATACAACTGAAGAGGCTTAGAATTTGATGGGTTCTAGCCTTGTGATGGTCAGAGTAATAAACGAGACAACCGCCGTGTAACCCCTGTTGCACGGCGGTTTGTTTTGGGAAGAACAATTCAAAAAGAAAAAGAAAAAGCGGTTTGGCTGCAAGCCAATGGGCGAAGCCCAAGTTAGTGAGTCACAGAACTTTGCTACAATTTGAAGCGTCGCAGACACCTCCCCGCCCATCACGATCAAAAATTTATAGAATTCTTAATTGCGCGTTCGTTTACTCCCATGAATTATTTATCCTTACTCGCTTGCGAACGAAGAGAGCAAAAAGGCGAGCAAGGGTAAATAATTCATAAGAACGCGCTGGAATTGAACAACGAACGCCTTCGGTTCGGGCTCGGACGGGCAAAACGCGAACTGCCCCGCCTAGTCCGTTTCATTTCGTAAAATTTTGAGAGGGGCAGCTTCACAAGTTTTGCCCGTCCGACCACTCACCTCGGCGGGATTCGCTACGCGCTGGGCTTCGCCCAGACCCATTTAAGGCTTCGCCTTAAAAATCCAGCAAGGCTCCGCCTTGCATCTGATTATGGCTATTGCGGAATAATCTTTAAGTTATGCTATTCAAATCAAGAAGTTCTTTTGGACAACTAGTTATACTTGCGCTTGAATCCCAATTGTGGGAATCTAGGGGCGAAAATCAACCCGACCCTATTGGGTTTTAATCCTCTCTTGCCTAATCACGAAAGGTACTACCGTGGCAAATAAAGCAGAACAGACTCATCAGTCTCATGACTTTCTTTTTACCAGCGAGTCGGTAGCCGAAGGTCACCCCGACAAGGTCTGCGACCGAATCTCTGACTCAGTTGTGGATCTATATTTGGCAGCTGACCCCTATGCCCGCGTCGCCTGCGAAACCCTGGCCACCACCAATATGATTGTGCTGGCGGGAGAGGTTCGCGGCCCATCATCGATCACCAAGGAGCTGCTGGAAGCGGCAGCCCGCAAAGCCGTCCGTGACATTGGCTATGAACAGGATGGTTTTCATTGGAAGAATTGCAAGGTCGAGATTCTGCTCCATGCCCAGTCGGTCGATATTGCCCAAGGGGTTGATGCCGCCGGAAATAAGGACGAGGGCGCGGGCGATCAAGGAATCATGTTTGGTTTTGCCTGCAAGGAAACCCCGGTCTATATGCCCGCGCCGATTTTCTATTCCCATGGAATTTTGCAGTCCCTTGCTGAACAAAGACACAGCGAGGCAAAAAAAGGAATCATGCATCTTGGCCCCGATGCCAAGAGTCAGGTGACTCTGCGTTATGTTAATGGTGTGCCGGTGGCGGTGACCTCGGTAGTGGTCTCGACCCAGCATCATGAATCCTTGACGCAGGAGGAGGTGCGGGAAATCGTTCGCCCCCATGTTGTCAAGATTCTCCCAAAAGGTTGGATCTGCCCTGAAGATCAATTCTATGTCAACCCGACCGGTCGTTTTGTCATTGGTGGGCCGGATGGCGATGCCGGAGTCACGGGTCGCAAGATCATTGTGGATACCTATGGTGGGGCGGCTCCCCATGGCGGCGGCGCCTTTTCGGGCAAGGACCCGACCAAGGTTGATCGCTCGGCGGCCTATGCGGCGCGCTATCTGGCCAAGAATATTGTTGCCGCTGACCTGGCGGATCGCTGCACCATACAGTTATCCTATGCGATTGGGGTCTCTCATCCCCTGTCGATTTTTGTCAATACCAATGGCAGTGGTCGGGTTGACGAGACGCGGCTGGCGGCGATTTTGCCGCAGCTCATGAATCTCAGTCCGCGCGGTATTCGGGAGCATTTGCAGTTGAATCGCCCGATCTATACTCGAACCTCCTCCTATGGACATTTTGGTCGGACTCCGGAGCAGGATGGCGGCTTTAGCTGGGAAAAAACCGATCTGGTTGATGCCTTAAGGCGCGAATTTGCCTGATTTGATTGACCATCGGTTCTATGGCCGTCGGATCAGTCGGCCTTTGCGGGTTGGGCAGGCTCGGTTGCAGGCTGAGTTTTTGCCGCGGCTTAGGCTTGCTTGCCCGCCGGGGGCGGTTGCCGAGAGTCTTGACCCGCGGTCCTTGTTTCCTTTATTGCCTGCGGATTCGCCAATTTGGTTAGAGATTGGTTTTGGCGGCGGCGAGCATTTGGCGGCTCAGGCGGCGGCTCATCCAAAGGTTGGAATGATTGGCTGCGAGGTTTTTGTCACCGGGGTGGCGAAGCTTCTACATCACATAGCCGAGGGTGGGATTGAGAATATTCGCATAAGGGATGAGGATGCTCGGCCTTTGCTGGCTCTGTTACAGCCGCGGAGTCTCGAGCGGGTATTTATTTTATTTCCTGATCCCTGGCCTAAAAAACGGCATCATCGGCGGCGGATTGTCAATGCAGATAATTTGGATCGTTTGGCGCGGTTGATGGTGCCGGGGGCTGAACTTAGGTTGGCGACGGATGATCCGCTGTATCAGGCGGCGATGTTGGAGGTTTTCTCGGCCCATTCGGAATTTATTTGGCTGGCGCGGCGGCCGGAGGATTGGCTGGTTCGGCCGGCTGATTGGCCGGAGACGCGCTATGAGCGCAAGGCGATTGCGGCGGGTCGGGTGCCGTGGTTTTTTACTTTGATAAGAAAATAGCGGGTTGATCTGTGTGTGGAATGAAAACTAGAACAGATTCAATAATTGTTGCAAGACCAAGGTATGTTTAAGGAAAATAATGTCCCCCCTCCCTTTAGAGCATTTTTATGAATAACGGGATCATTATACCTCCCCTTCCTGCTTTAGG
>JASGCE010000034.1 GCA_030054295.1 Minisyncoccota bacterium | reverse complement strand
AAGCCGCCCATCCCGAATAGCTGTTGAGCATCGAGATCACCACCGGCATATCGGCTCCACCAATCGGCAGAATCAGCATAAAACCAATCAGCAGCGACAGAATCACTATCACCGCAAAAACCATCGGGTCGGGCGTGATGGTAAACCAAACCATCCCACCAATAATCGCAATGCCAATCAGCAGGTTAATCACATGCTGCCCGGCAAATACCAGCGGCTTGCCGGTAATCAAACCCTGAAGCTTGCCAAAGGCGACAACCGAACCGGTAAAGGTGATCGCGCCAATGGCGACTCCCAATCCCATCTCGATCCGGCTCTGGGTCTTGATCGCGCCCAGTTCGTTCAAAATATGATAGGCCCCCGGATTGTTAAAGGCCGCCACCGCGACACAGACCGCCGCCAATCCAACCAAGGAGTGGAATGCCGCCACCAGCTGCGGCAAGGCCGTCATCTTGATCTTCAGCGCGACCACCGTGCCAATGGCTCCGCCCAAGGCAATCCCCGCCAAAATCAAGCCAAAACTGAGAACATTGGGCTGTGCCAAGGTGGTGGCAATCGCCACGACCATACCAATCATGCCAAAAAGATTGCCGCGCCGCGCCGTCATCGGCGAAGACAGACCGCGCAGGGCCAGAATAAATAGGATGGTGGCTAGACTATAGGCTAGGGTCGTGAGATTGGCAGACATGGGAACTCCCGAATGATAGAATTGTAACGCCAGAGCTAAGGACTAGATCATTTCTTCTTGCGGAACATCGACAACATCCGCTGCGTCACGATAAAGCCACCAAAAATATTAATACTGGCCAAAACCACGGCAACAAAACCCATAATCTTGGCCAGATTCATATCCGCCGGCCCAGCCGCAATCAAGGCCCCCACGATAATCACCGAAGAGATGGCATTGGTTACCCCCATCAGCGGCGAATGGAGGGCCGGGGTTACCCGCCAGACCACATAATAGCCAACAAAACAGGCGAGAATAAAAACGGTTAAATTGGCTATCGCTGGATCAGCGAGCTCAATCGTCATGTCTGGCATCATCACTCCTTTACTGTAAGTCCATCGTCAATCGTCACCAAGCAGGGACTCCAAAACAAAAACACTATTCACATTGTCGCCATAGATAAGCTGATAGTTCTTGGCGACAATATAGTCACGAACACGGGCCGCGCTTTTGGCAATCTCGGTTCCCACAAATTCAGGGTGAATATCACAAAGCTCGACAATCATCATCCTTGGCAAATAATAGTCTATATCAAAAGCTTTGAACAGATTTTCTTCATAGCCTTCGATATCAATCACCAAAAGTTCAAAACTGGGCTCGATCCCATTTTGCTGGAGTACCGTATCGAGGGTGACCATCTCCGCCTCGTACTCCATCCCCAGATGTTCCGTTAGTTTAGCCATCATCTCGGGATCACTGGTGGTAAAGGCCCCCTCCATACCATTGCCAAAGACCAGTTTTAAAAGACCAGACTCCGCCCCAACCGCCTGGTTGACGATCAAACAGTTATTGTCGCGGTGGCGGGTGGTGCAGTTCATCGCCGATTCAAGGATGGGTTCGATATAGAGTCCGCGCCAGCCAATATCGGCCAAACCCGCCGTATTACTATAGTTTTGACCATCAAAGGCTCCAACCTCGACAAACAGGCCTTCGGTGGTTTTGCCAAAGATGGATTCGTAAATCTTGCTTAATCCTTTGACTTGGCAATTGTTGGCTACCGGATAGAAATGATCATAGACCATCCACGACTTGAAATCGACCCGCTGGGAGGCAGCATAGCGCAACATGAGATTTTTAAAGGCGTAGAATTTTTGATCGACAGCCATGGCCTAAAGTTCCGCATTTAATAGATTCACCTCTTTAGGCATAGTCCACCCAAACTGGATAAAAATAGCCTTGGATGGGATTACTTGTTACCCATGGTTATTTGGGCTGGAGTCTTTTTTTCTTCTCCTCCACCGTCTCCATCTTGGCAATAAAATAGCCCAGGACACCGACGGCAGGCACGACAAAATACAAGAAATAGGACAAGGGCGTCATGTTGTAAAAGGGAGTGCCTCCCGCAATTAAATTATAAAGAACTATCCCCACGGGGATAGAGATATAAAACAGAAGGGCGAAGGATATTCTCATGGTCTTGTACCCCTTAAGATAAAACCGAAAATCAAGGAACCAAAGATAGCAAGAGCCAAACCAATCGCGTCTGACACAGGAATTTTAAGATAGCCACTCAAATAGAGGGCGAGAGAAGCAATCGACAGACTCGCCAGACTATCACTGATGCTGGCAAGGCCTTCCCTTTGCCCCTGGTTAATCTCGAACATAACCTATTTCCCCGCCAGATTCGCCAGATTGGGATGCACCACCTTGCCCTCATGGGTTAATAAACTTGCCTTGATAATCTCGTCCTCCAGCGGAATGGCGAGTTTCTTGTCCTTGATCATCGGGGTCAAGAAGGCCAGCAGATTTTTGGCATAGAGGGCCGAGGCATCGGCCGCCAGCCGCGACGGCACATTGGCAAAGCCGAGAATCTTGACTCCACCAACCTCGGTCACTTGACCGAGTTTAACCCCCTCGCAATTGCCGCCCTGTTCGACCGCCAGATCGACGATGACCGAGCCCGGCTTCATGCTCGCCACCATCTCCTTGGTGACCAGAATGGGGGCCTTGCGCCCGGGGATCAGGGCCGTACAGATGACAATATCCTGTTTCTTGATGGTCTCGGCGATCAAGGCTGCCTGTTGTTTTTTATAGTCGTCGCTCATTTCCTTGGCATAGCCGCCGGCGGTTTCGGCCTGGCGCGACTCGTCATTCTCGACGGCGATAAAATTGGCCCCGAGCGACTTGACCTGCTCCTTGGTTGCCAAACGGACATCGGTGGCACTGACAATCGCCCCGAGTCGCCGCGCTGTCGCAATGGCCTGCAACCCAGCTACCCCGACCCCCATGATCAGAACCTTGGCCGGTGGAATAGTTCCAGCCGCGGTCATCATCATCGGAAAGGCATGGCCATAATAGGCGGCTGCATCCAGTACCGAACGATAACCCGCCAAATTGGCTTGAGACGAAAGCACATCCATGGTCTGGGCGCGGGTAATGCGGGGAACAAATTCCATGGCAAAACTCGTCAATCCGGCCTTGGCATAGTCGGCCACATGATCGCCGCCATAGGGGGACATGAGACCAATGAGCAAGGCCCCCTTATTGATGAGTTTAAGCTCGTCTTGGCTTGATTTGGATTTTTTGCCATCCTCGCCCAAAATCTCCTCTCCGGCGACCATCGGTCTTTGCACCTTTAGGATTATCTCGGCACCCTTGGTGGCAGCCACGGCCGTCGCGGCAATTTCGGCCCCGGCCTTTTGATAGTCGCCATCGGTCATGGCGGCTGCGGTTCCAGCCCCCTGCTCCACAGTCACCGTCGCCCCGAGGGCAATCAGTTTCCGTACCGTCTCAGGCGAGACCGCAACGCGAGCTTCAAAGGGACGAATTTCTTTTAAGACGGCGATTTTCATAGCTGAACCTTTAAAAATTAATCTAACGGTGCAAATCTTATTCTATTTATCGACTGATTTCAAAGTCTCTTTGTTGAACCGCTGAATCAGCCCCTATGCCTAGATGGTCAAGCACTCGGGATGCGGCAATCAGACTCGGTACCTGATTATCGGCCATCAGATTCCGGGCCACCTCGGCAAGGGCGGTTTTTTGTTGATGATAGGCAGCTTGGTGGCGCAGCAAGGGGAGAAGATTGGCGACGATATTCTGCGCACTGGCCTGGTCTTGCAGCAACTCCGGCATGATCTCCTGCTTGGCAACAATATTGCTGAGGGCGACCAGCGGCACAGTGATTAGCCTTTGCGCCAGCCACCAGCTCATCCGATCGAGGCGATAGGCCACTACCGACGGAGTCTGGGTCAAGGCAAGTTCCAGGGTCACAGTACCCGAAACCGCCAAGGCTGCATCGGCGGCAGCAAAACCAGCAAAACGATCCGATTCATCGGGGGAGCTGGCGGCACTAATGATGGTTAGTCTTTCGCTGTAATCATTTTTTAGCCCTTCGAGAATAGAGTGATGGTGCCGATCATCCAGATGCTGTTCGGTAACCGCCAAGACAACCCGCAGGTCAGAAACCTTGGCAAAAAGCAGGCGAACCGATTCGGCAAAGATAGGCATATGCCTGATAAATTCGCTTGTTCGACTGCCCGGCAGAACCATCAGGAGGGGGGCAGTGGCGGGGATTTTATACTGCCGTCTAAAATCGATTGCCGTGTCTCTGTTCTGTTTTGCAGCCGCCGACTCGATGACGGGGTGGCCGACAAATTGGCAATCGACTCCGTAGCCCGCGAAGAATTCGGGCTCGAAGGGCAGGAGAGAGAGGATCTTATCGGTCTCGTGCCGCAGGCTGTTGGCGCGCTTGGGCAGCCAGGCCCAGTGTTGCGGGGCAACATAGTGAATTCGTGGAATCTTGGTTCCGCTCAAACGGCTGCTGACTCGCAGGCAAAAGGCGGGGGCATCGATCGTGATTACCAGATCGGGCTTTTCCAGTTTAATCCGCTGCACGGTTTCGCGCAGGCGGCGAATTAATTTTGGCAGGTGTGGCAGGATGGCAAAAAAGCCGAAATGCGACAGTTCCTTCATGGGAAAGAGGGATTTTAAGCCCTGCGCTGTCATGGTTTCTCCGCCTATGCCGATAAACTGGAACCTTACGGTGGGGGGAGCCAGTTGATGGAGGGCGGCCATTAACCTGCCGCCGAGCAGGTCGCCTGAGTCTTCTCCGGCGATGATAAAGATTTTTTTCTGGCCTGAATTGGGCTTGCTCATTACGGTTCCTTATTTTCTTATTTATCGGTATGGCTATCTTTGCCGATCTGATTTTGATTTTGATTTAATCAATGATAGTACGATAACTCACTTTGTTATTTTTTAGAAACCAAATTGATTTTAGAACCAAAATGGAAAAAGAAAAGCGGTTTGGCTGCAAGCCAATGGGCGAAGCCCAAGTTAGGGAGTCACAGACCGTTCAACCATTTGAAGCGCCGCAGGCATTTCCCCGCCCAGCACAATCAGGAATTTGTATTTTGAATAGCAGCGCGTTCGTTACTCCCAATGAATTATTTATCCTTTCTCGCTTGCGAACACAGTGAGCAAAAAAGCGAGTAAGGATGAATAATTCATAAGAACGCGCTGGAACAGACCAACGAACGCCATCGGTTCGGGCTCGGCTTGTAAAACGCGAACTGCCGCACATAGGATTATCTTTGGCGTTGGCTTTGTACCGCGGCAGCTTCACAAGTTTTGCGGCGCCGACCCTCACCGATTGGCGGATTAATGCTGGGCTTCGCCCAGACCCATTTAAGGCTTCGCCTTAAAAATCCAGCAAGGCTTCGCCTTGCATCCGATTCCATAATATTTGAGATTCTCGGCACCTCGCTGATGGGGCATCGCGAACAACAGTCAAGAACCCCTCACAACCCATGTAATGCACTATGCCTGCCGCGCCGCCACCTTGCGACGAGATCGATAAACTGTTCCCGCCGCAAGGGCTTGGAAAGATAGTCATCAAAACCCTGGGCCAGTACCCGCTCCCGCACGCCACTGAAGGCATGGGCCGTCAAGGCAATCACCGGCAGATTGGCAAAACGCGATTCGGTGCGGATTCTCCGCGTCGCCTCCTCTCCATCCATGCCCGGCATTTGCAGATCCATCAGCACCAGATCAAAACTCTGCTCATCGAGCATCTTCAAGGCCAGCTGACCATTATTGGCCGCAGCAACACTGTGGCCAAGCCGAGTCAGCATGGTGGTCACGACCGTTTGATTGATCCGATTATCCTCCACCAGCAATATCTTTGCCCTTTCTTCGGTCTCAACCGGGGTCGCCGCAGTGACATTTGAAGTCTCTTTCGCCTCTCGCTCCGTCGCAATCGCCACCGCTGTATCGGGCAGCAGCCGCGTCACCACCGCGACCAGCTGTTTGAACAATATGGGCCGAGCCAGCTGCACCTCTCCCTCCGGCGCATCGATTTCACCGAGCCAGACCAGCCTGCGGCTCCCCTTCATCATCTCGGTCAGGTCGCTGACATCCGTCGCCGCCAGCCGATTCTGGCCATCGATAATCACAAGGTCTGGAAGGGCCGAAGGGGCCATCTTCCGCAGATTCGGTATCGACGGATTGACCGCAACCACCCCACCCCATTGTTTAAAATAACCATCCAGCACCAACTGGGTAACAGCAGACTGACTATAGAGCCAAACCCTACGATTCTTAAAACTAGGCACCTGTCGCAGTGGCGGCATATCCTCGGTCGGAATCGGATTGAGCGGGATGGAGAAGCGAAATACCGACCCCCCGCCCTCGCGGTCGGATACGCCAATCCTGCCGCCCAGAAGCTCCACCAACTGCCGCGTAATCGACAGGCCCAGGCCCGAGCCGCCATAGGCCCTTCTATTGCTCGGGTCACCCTGGACAAAGCTTTCAAAGATCGAGGATTTAAGCCCATCGGGAACCCCAATTCCCGTATCCGACACCTCCACCCACAGCTGCTGGCCCGCTCCATTTGCCCGCTCCATGCAACCAATCTGCAATAATATATGACCACGCGGTGTAAATTTGATGGCATTGCCGACAAGATTCATCAGAACCTGTCTTAACCGAGCCCCATCGGTCTCGATCCATTCTGGCACCCTGGGGTGAATCAAATAGGCGAGCTCCAAACGATTCTCCCGCGCGATGGGGGTAAAGACCTCGATCAGGGATTCGCAGAGTTCCATCAGTTCCAAACGGCTCGGCTTGATTGTGATTCGACCGGCCGATAGGCTCGAGGTCTCTAGTATATCATCGATCACCCCGATAAGGCCGCGCGCCGAACGGGTAATCAGGGAGACAAATCGCGTCTGTTCAAAGCTCAGTTCTGTATCGGCCAGAAGCTCGCTGATTCCAATCACCCCATTCATCGGGGTACGCAATTCGTGACTCATGTTGGTCAGGAACTGTGTCTTGATTTCGGTCGCCTCGAACAGTCTTTGCGACAGGCGCATCTGATGGAAGATCGAGCGAGCCATAACCTCCGACAGCAAGATGATCAAGATCGTCATGCCCCCGCCCAAGACCAGATAAACCGTGCGGGCAATCTTGTAGCGGGAAAAGATCTGTTCCTCGCTGGTCTCGGTCACAATCCACAGGGGGATGGTGGTGCCACGGGTAAAACTATAGGCCCGTGATTCGCCGCTAAAGGGGTCTTCGCCGAGCCATTGACTATGGTTGTTGAATTTAGTCGCAGCCCTGCCGTCATTCTTGAGCCTTTGACTCGCCTGCATGACCATAAAAAGGGAGGAATTCGACAGGTCAGCGCCAAAGCTAGTGCTATTTGGGCGGGAATCGACACGGATAACTCCATCATCGCCCAAAAACGAGACCCCATTCAAGCCCCCCACATCCATGACCCTAAACAATCGACTGAGAAACTGCGGATCAAGGGTTCCTGCAACAACCCCGCCGAAACTCCCATCGGCACGATTAACCCGCCGTGACAGGGTAAGTTTCCATTGCCCCGTGGTTGGATCGCGCCAGGGCTTACTGACATAGAGACCAAAATTCTCGTCATCGCCATGAATTAAGAAATAATCCTTATCAATATGACTGTTTTTTAGTTCTGTTCTATTGACTGGAGCGGTTTTTTTACTTGAATTGAGGTCGATGCGATCGGCTTCACGACCGTCAAGATTGATATAGCGATAGTCTATTGTCGATTGCGGGCTGAATTCCCCCTCGGGATCGCCTGCCCCGGCCTCAGCCCCCATCATCGACATCGACAGGTGTTGATCATAGGCCAGAGAGGGGGAGGGGGAGGGGGAGGGGGATTGCGGTGCCCTTGCTGTGACCGCCCCAAACTGCACCAGCCTTTGCGTCATCCAGTCGCCCCGACTCCTCCCCATTATCATCGCGCGGTTGAGGCTTTGCAGCGACTGATCAATTTCCTCCAACCAGCGCAAACTCGATGAACCAAAGGCGTGATCAAGATGTTGCAGATCCTTCAAGGCCTGCTGCATTTCAAAATGACGGGTGTGGTTGAGCAAAACCCAAATCGCAACCCACAGTGCCAGAATCAAGGTTGCTGCACTGCCCCAAATGATCCCGCGCAACCGCCAAAGCCTCTGCCGCGAATGGGGGTGAACCACCGATTCCGACGGCGATAATCGAGATTTAAACCATTTAATGAAGTGTAACGGCTTGACTCCAAATAGTCTAAGCGGTCTGGATAGGTATTGCTGCCAATGGCTAAGGTTTACTTGTCGGAGTAGACTGCGAATCGAACTATTCATTTGATCCCTCCCCCACTAAGATTTACACTTTATAGATAAAAAAACTGTTTTACTCATAAGATATTGCATCGTAATTTACATTACGCAGGATTGCAAGTGTAAGTTACAGTAAGTCTATGTTTTTTTTGTTATTAACTGATTAAATTAAGTCTTAATTCTATTGGCTTATTTTTATTGTAGTATTGGTTAAGACTAATGGTTAGATGATTATAACCACTACAACTGATACAGACTATTTGTCATTCCCCGCCAGGTTGACCCGTAAGGGCAACCGCTGACGGGGAATCTCGCTTCCTTTTTAAAGATTGGAATTGCTCTGAAATTTGTTGGGGGGCGGATGCCCGCCCATTCTTATAGGTATGGCGCACTTCGTGCGACTCCCCCCGCACGATAGCCTCGTGCTTACGCACGACGCTATGAGGGGTTAGGGAATGTTAAAACCTCACACAACCCCTCATCGCGTTGCGATAGCAAGGCGATCCAGCCATCGGGGGGAGTTGCGAAGCAACTCGGGGGGCATCCGCCCCCCCGCTAAAAACAAAAAATTTTGAATTTTTAAAAAAACACAGTAAACAAAGAATATAACTGCTTAAATCATCAAACCCCTACCCCCTACAGCCCAATGGCCTTGCGGTCGAGCCTTGTCACCACCCGTGGTATCTCGTCGGTCGACTCCATGGTGGCAATTTGAATATAGTCAAAGCCCTGACCAATCGCCCATTGCAGCTGTTGGATCGTGGCCGGATTATAAAGAACCAATTTAAGATTAGCATTCTTGGCATAGCGCACCAGCCGCGAAGTTCGATCCGAACTGAGAGTCCTAAGCTGCGCTGCATATTTAGTCCCATCGATCATCGCGCCAAAGGATTTCTCGTTAATCAAGACCTCGATATTGTCACTCTCGGGGGCAATTCGCACCAGCGGGGCCCGCGCAATGCCGCGCAAAAGTCCCAAAATCTCGCGCAGCCGCCCAGGCGTGATTTCGTTCAGGCCATAGATCATCGGGCGAATGAGATTGCGCTCCTCCTCACTCAATCGTTTGAGCCGCTCCATATATTTTGCCCGCAGCTTCAGTCTTTGCAGGGTCATGGCATTGATCGGCAGGGCGAGTAAAAACTGCGCCCCCTCACTCCGCAGCAGCGGAAAACTGCGGCCAACAATATCAACTGTCAAACAATCGAGGGCAAAGGCCCGCGGCGGCGATAGTTCGGTCGAGATCAGGGTGTTAAAGGGCGACCGCCCCAAATGGCCAATCTCCTCGGCCGGGTCGGCAATATAGGTGGTCACTACATCATTGTGCAGATCGAGCAAACCACCAAAGCGCAACCCAACCCGATAGGTCTTGATCTGTTGAATCTGGTCGGCGATGATTTGGAACTTTCCGCTTTTGGACTGCTGATTCTCTTCGGTAATCAGTCGCAGCTTGATGGTTTCGGCGGTCTGATTGGCCGACTGTCCGAGCCATTGCCGCTCGCCCTCGGCCTGATCCTTACCCTGCCAGCCTTCGGCAAAATTAACCTCGGGAGTGCTGGAATCGGTGCTGACGATTCTTACCCCCGAAACCGATGGAGCCAATTCCGGTCGCCCGCCAATGGTTCCGGTGGAATCAATAGTCCGGCTTGAGCCGTAAATGGCGTTGGTGATCTCCGCCCCTTCGCTAAATTCCCACCCTTCGGCAAATTCAACCGCCAGCGGAGTCTCGGCCAGGCCAAAACTTCGCTGGCCCTCGCGGATGGAGTCCGAGCCAGCGACGGCCAGGCGCTCCGTCGTACCAGCCTTAGCCGAGGCTGAAACCTCGGGGAGAGAAGTGGAGTCTTCGGATTCAAGAAATTCATCCTCATCGGCTTGATCTTCTCCGCCAACAATCTGCCTTAGAATCTTTTGCACCAGTTTATGGGCCACCGCCGAATCGGTCTTGACCCCCGGCGTGCCAAGGGCCGACTGAGGGACAAAAATCACCCCCTCCTCGGTTAGACGATATTTAAGGTCACGGCCATAGTAATTGACCAGCAGCCGGATCGCCATGGCTTGAGCCCGTGGTTTTAACCCCTGCCAATCGCTGCCAAAATGGCTGGCGGCGGCAGTAAAATCGAGCTGAATCTTGTCGCCTTCGGGCAGGTCAAGCTCTTGCAGTTTTTTCAAGGCCTCCTGCACCACCGGATGGGCCTGCGACGATGCTGACAAGGCCATCGGACTTGGCGCGGAACTATTGACGGCGCGATCATCGGCATCAGCGACCGAGAATAACCGCTCTAGGAGTCTTTTGGGATTCCAATTCGGCGGCGGTGATTTTTGATTCATTTGTTAATTTCCAAAACCCATTCTAGACTGAATAATGACAGCCATTGCCTAATAGGAATAGTTAAACATTTAGATATTCTTACCGCAACTTAAAACAGTCTGGTCGCAGCGGGCAAAAGGGATTAAAACCACTGGATTGGACAAGGGAGGTCACTCTGAAGTTGTTTTTTTTACGCCGCCAGCATAGCCATTCGCATAGCCATTCGCATTCGCATAAAGGGGGTGAATCGGGCAAGGGTTCGAGGGCTTGGCCTAAACAGTCATGGCAACTGGCGGGCATCATGACCTCGGTCTGGCGGCGACTATTGATGGTCATTGTGATCATCGCCGCCCTGTGGATCTTGGTTCTTCTGTCATGGTAAATAGCCCTATGGAGTCAATTGAACTCAAGGATGTCACGGTCTCCTTTGACCGTCACCCGGCACTGCACCATGTCACGACCCAATTGCCGCGCGGAGGATTGATCGCCGTGACCGGGCCCAATGGTGCCGGCAAATCGACTCTGCTCAAGGTTTTGGCGGGTATGGTTCGCCCCGGATCAGGAAGGGTAATTGGTCTGCGGCAGCTGCGCCAGAGACTGGTTTGGCTGCCGCAACAGGCTGAACTGCAATCGGATTTTCCCATATCGGTGATCGAGACGGTCTGTCTTGGTCATTGGCGGCGGGTATCCTGGTTTCGCGCCATGACTGCCGAACTGGTGGCCCAGGGGTCGGCGGCTCTGGCACGGGTTGGGTTGGCGGGATTTGAGTCCCGTTCCCTCGCCAGCCTTTCGGCCGGACAGTTGCAGCGGGTGCTTTTTGCCCGCATTATTGTAGCCGATGCCGAGGTTATTCTGCTCGATGAACCCTTTGCCGCGCTTGATCACAGCAGCAGCGATTCCCTGATGACTCTGGTGCAGGAATGGCACCGCGAGGGGCGAACCGTGATCGCGGTGCTGCACGACCGCGAGCAGATAATGGATTATTTTCCCTATTGCCTGTTGCTGGCGCGGCAGCTTATCGCTGCTGGGCCGACGGCCAAGGTCTTGACGGTCAAGAATCTCAAATCGGCCAATCAGATGATGGAGGCCTGGGACGATTCCTCGCCCCTCTGCGCCCTGCCACTCGAGGTCAATCTTTAGGAAGGACTGTAAAAATTGTTCTTATCTTGCCTCCCCCTAGCAGGGGGAGGATAGTAATTCTTAGCGAAGACGAAGTCGAGCTTTAGAATTACTTGGTGGGGGTAGACCGCGAACGACGCGTTGCCATTCTTTTATACATTAGTTTTTAAATCAAAAAACAATGGATATAGAATCGCTCGGTTCGTGCCTCCTACCCCCACAAGGCTTGCTAAAGATTTTCGCAAGAGGGCGAAAATCAAGCAAGCCTATCTCCCCCTGCTAGGGGGAGACATAACTGTTGATTCGTTTTTCAGGGGTTTTTATTGAATGAGTCTTTTATCCACCCTTTTTGCTGCGACCATCGAGCCCTTTATCGCCTTTGGCTTTATGCGTCGCGCCCTGGTCGCTACCCTTGCTCTGTCCTTGGCGGCGGGCCCCTTGGGGACGATCTTGATTCTCCGTCGCATGAGTTTGATGGGCGACGCCCTGTCCCATGCGGTATTGCCGGGGGTTGCCCTGGGGTTTTTGCTGGCGGGACTCTCGCTTCCCATCATGAGTCTAGGGGGAGTCCTGTCGGGGCTGGCGGTCGCCCTGGCCGCTGGGCTGGTGACAAGGTTTACCCGCAGTAATGAAGATGCGAGTTTTGCCTCATTCTATCTGATCGCCTTGGCGATTGGGGTGACTCTGGTCTCGCTCAAGGGGAATAATGTCGATCTGCTGAGGTTGCTTTTTGGCTCGATCTTGGGGATAGATAACAGTGCCTTGGTTTTGATCGCGGCACTGGTTTCGGTCGCCCTGCTGGTGCTGGCGGTGATTTGGCGGCCCTTGATTCTCGACTGTTTTGACACCCAGTTTTTGGCGGCCATGGGGGGGCGGGGAGGAATCTGGCATGGACTCTATCTGACTCTGCTGGCCCTGGTCTTGGTGGCGAGTTTTCAGACTCTGGGAACCTTGATGGCGATTGGCCTGCTCATGCTGCCAGCGACGGCGGCGCGGTTCTGGTCGCAGTCGCTGGGGGTGATTGTGCCGATTGCCAGTGGGATGGCGATGGTTTCGGGTTTTATTGGTTTGGTGATTTCTTTTAACAGTGGCCTGCCCGCAGGCCCCTCGATCATATTGGTGGCGGGGGGAGTCTATCTTCTTTCGCTCATTCTTGGTCGATATGGGGTGGTGCGGTTGCGGCGGCGGTCTCACCGTCATCTTAGGGGATAGGAAAATGAAGACTACAGTGCGGAGACTAAGAGGTTTTATTCTGGGGATTTTTATTCTGTTGGCGGGGCCATCCTATGCCGAGGTAGGGCCGATTAAGATCATTGCCTCCACCACTCTCGTCGCTGATTTTGCCCGCGAGATTGGCGGGGAGCGGGTGGCCGTTGAGTCGCTCATTCAAGCGGGCGGCGATCCCCATGAATATCAGGCTCGGCCGCGCGATGCGATCGCGATGAATGGGGCGCGGTTGGTGATTGTTAATGGACTCGGGCTGGATGGCGGGATAGAGCGACTGGCCCGCTCGACTGTTGGTGGGGCGCGGACTATTGTTCTGGGCGCACAGGCCGGGATTAAGCCGATTGGCAAGGATCCGCATATCTGGCAAGACCCCAATCGGGTAAGGGTCATGGTCGAGGCCATTGCTGCCAGATTGACTGTGGATGATCCAAATGGGGCGGAATATTATCGTCAGCGGCTGGAGCTTTATCTCCAGCGGCTGAGTGAATTGGATCGGGAGATTAGGCAGGGTTTTGCCAAGATTCCGTCGGAACGACGCAAGATCATCACCAGCCACGATGCCTTTGGTTATTTTGCCGTGACCTATGGCATTGAGTTTTTGGCGCCTGAGGGTACGGCATCTCAGAGCGAGGCTTCGGCGCGGCGGCTGGTTGGATTGATCGAACAGATTAAGCGGGAGCGGATCAGGGTTATTTTTATCGAGACCATCAGCGATCCACGGTTGATTGAGCAGATTGCACGGGAGACTGGGGCACGGGTGGGTTTGCCGCTCTATTCTGATTCGCTGTCGGCTGAGTCTGGCCCGGCGGGTGATTATTTGGCGATGATGCGCTATAACCTTGCGCAGTTTTTACGGGCGATGGAGGGTGGGGAGTGAAAGTTAGAGCGTTTTGATAATTTCTACAATCGTATTGATTTAATTGTCCCCCCTTTCGCTCGCGAAAGCGGGGGATAGTCGTTCTTAGATTTGAGCAAGCAGAGCGCAGCGAAAATCTTAGAACGACTTGGGGGGTATGTCTTTATAGATAACACAAACCTTCAAAACCTACCCCCCCTGCCTCACTCTGCTAACAGAGTGAGGCTTCCCCCCGCTCCCTAAAGGAAGGACTGAAAAACACCAAATTTGTCATTCTGAACTTAGAACAGTCCGAGCTTCAGCTCGGATAACTGTTCTTAGTGAAGAATCCAGAAAAGTTTAACTTATTGTAATTGCTTAGTTTTCTGGACTCTTCACTTGTCTTGCTAAAGCCTTTGCTTAAGCAAAGGCAAGCGCGACGACGCTCAGAGTGACAAAAAAGTGAGTTTTTCAGACCTTCCTAAAGGGAGGGGGGGCAGTAGTTTTCGCTTGCCCTCTAAAGGGAGGGGGGACAGTTTTGCAAAAATCTCTACGACAGATCCACCCAGGCCGATTTGGTCTGAGTATAACTGAGCAGACTCTCCATACATTTATCCCGACCCTGGCCCGACTGTTTATAACCACCAAAGGGCTGAGTCATATCGCCATGGTCAAAGCAATTGACCCAAATCACCCCGGCCTCAATATCCCGAATCGCCGTGTGAACGGTCTTGACATCTTTTGTCCAGATGCTCGCGGCCAGACCATAGATCGAGTTATTGGCAACGCTAATCGCCTCCTCGAGCCCTGAGATCGGAATTGCCGCCGCCACCGGGCCAAAAATCTCCTCCTGAGCAATGGTCATGTCGGGCTTAACCCCACTAAAGAGCGTCGGATTGACAAAACAACCCTTGGACAAGGCAGCAGGACTATCGCCGCCAAATTCAAGTTTCGCCCCCTGATCCTTGCCCTTGCCAATCATGCCCAGAACCCGCTGCTGATGTTCCTTCGTCACCAGCGGCCCCATATTGGTCTTGGGATCGAGCGGATTGCCGGGGGTGAAGGCCGTCTTGCTCTTCTCCTTAAACAGATCGATAAAGTCACCCATCAGTTTCTTGTCGATGAGCAGCCGAGAACCGGCATTGCAAACCTCGCCCATATTGCCAAAAATCCCATTGATGGCATAGGTCACAGCGCGATCAAGATCAGGCAAGTCACCCAAGAAGATCTGCGGAGTCTTGCCACCACATTCCAAGGCAACCCGCTTCATATTGGACTTGCCCGCCGCAACCAACATCAGCTTGCCAACCTCGGTCGAGCCGGTAAAGCCAATCTTGGCCACATCCATATGGTGGGCCAGGGCACTGCCCGCCGTCTCGCCCATGCCGGTGACGACATTCAGCACACCCGCGGGCCCACCCGCCTCCATAAACAACTTAGCCAACAACAGGGCCGAGAGGGGCGACTGCTCGGCTGGCTTCAAGACCACGCAGTTACCCGCGGCCAGGGCCGGCGAAATCTTCCAAATCGCCATCATCAAAGGATAGTTCCACGGGACAATCGAACCAACCACCCCCAATGGCTCCCGCAAAATATAGTGGAAAGCATTGGAGTCGGTCGCCGTCACCGCCCCCTCAACCTTGTCAATCGCCTCGGCAAAATACTTGACGCAGAGGGCCGAACCCGGGACATCAATATTCAACATATCGCTGACCGGCTTACCCATGCAGAGCGTATCCAGCAAGGCAAATTCATTGGCATTGGCATTGATGAGATCAGAGAAACGATAGAGCACATCCATCCGTGCCCGCGGGGCCATCCGCGACCAGACCTTCGACTGAAATGCCTTCTTCGACGAGGCAACCGCGCGGTCAATATCCTTGGAGGTGCCAGCCGCCACCGAACATAGGACAGCACCAGTCGCGGGGTTTATCACTTCAAACTTGCCGCCATCGACCGCATCGACAAACTTGCCGTCGATAAAAGACCTTGTCTCGAATTTCATTTTCCCTGCGCGATCGTTCCAGTCATTGAGACTAAATGATGAGCCGTCCATAGTTCCCTCCGTC
>JASGCE010000227.1 GCA_030054295.1 Minisyncoccota bacterium | reverse complement strand
AGTCAGGCAACCCCCCTTAGTCTCACTAAGCAGCAAGCTGCTAAGTTCGACTATTCCCCCCTTCTGAAGAAGGGGGGATGTTTATCAGTTTACCTCCCCTTCTTTAGAAGGGGAGGATAGCAAACCTTAGCGAAGACGAAGTCGAGCTTTAGGTTTGCTTGGAGGGGTTGCACAATTAACTTCGTGTTTTTCAGACCCTCCTAAAGGGCGAACGGGGACAGAAGTTTATAGAACTGCCCCCAAGATCAAAGAGTACAGAGGTAACCATGAACAGCATCACAAAATTCGGCATTGGTCAAACCATGACAAGGCAGGAGGATATACGGCTTCTCCAAGGTCAGGGTCGTTACAGTGCCGACCTGCACTGGCCCCATCAGGCGGTGGCATTTGTCCTCCGTTCGCCGCAGTCCCATGCCGAGATCACCAGGCTTGATACAGCCGCCGCCAGTAAAATGCCGGGGGTTCTGCTGATCCTAACCCACCGCGAGATTGATGCCGAGGGTCTGAATGGCCTGCCCTGCTGGACCAAACTCCCCAACCGCGATGGCACCCTGGGCTATATTCCCGAGCGGCCCTTGCTGGCCAAAAATCGCGTGCGGTTTGTGGGGGAGCCAGTCGCCTTTATCGTCGCCGAATCCCTCAACCAGGCGCGATCCGCCGCCGAAGCCATTGATGTTGTTTACAAATCATTGCCATCTGCTACCGTCACTGCTGATGCCCTGAACCAAACCACGCCGCAGATCTGGCCTGATGCCCCGCAGAATCAAGCCTTTGACTGGCAGCAGGGGGCAGAGGAGGCAACCAACCGCGCCTTCGCAGCCGCCAAGAATCACCTGACCGTCACTCTGGTCAATAACCGCGTCGCCTCCAGCCCGATGGAACCCCGCGCGGCCATCGGCAAATATGAAGATGGCAAGTTCACTCTTCACAGTCCGACTCAGGGAGTCCATGTCATCCGCGATTGCCTGTCGCGCGATATTTTTAAACTCCCCGCCGATGACTTTATCATCCTGTCTGACGATGTTGGCGGCGGCTTTGGGCCAAAGCTTTTTCCCGGGCCGGAACAGGCTCTGGTCCTCTCGGCGGCGCGGCGACTCGGCCGCCCGGTCAAGTGGGTGGGGGAGCGCAGCGATAATTTTATGGGCGAGGTTCACGGCCGCGATAATGTCACCACCGCCAGCATCGCCTTTGACGATCAAGCGCGGATCCTTGCCCTGCGGGTTGAGACCATCGCCAATATGGGGGCCTATCTCTCGCCCTTTGGCCCGATGATTGCGACCAAGGCTGGCACCGGGATGCTGACCGGACTCTATGATATTCCGACCGCGGTGGTGCGGGTTCATGGTGTCTTTACCAACACCGTCCCGGTCGAGGCCTATCGCGGGGCTGGTAGGCCCGAAGCGACCTTTGTCATCGAAAGACTGGTCGATCACCTCGCCTATCGCACTGGGCTGGATCGCACCGAGGTTCGTCGGCGCAATTTGATTCGCCCCGAGCAATTGCCCTATAAAACCGCATTGGGTCAGCATTATGATTCGGGCGAATTTGCCGCGATTATGGATGCTGCCCTCGCCCGTTCTGATCAAGCAGGTTTTGCCGCGCGGCGGGTGGAGTCGCTGAAGCGCGGTCGGCTGCGTGGCCTTGGACTCGCCACCTATGTCGAGGCCTGCGCCGGCAATGGTGCCGAGACCGCAGTCATCGAGATGGCCGCCGATGGTTCGGTCACTCTGCTGATTGGCACCCAGAACAATGGCCAGGGACACGAGACCGCCTATGCCCAGATTCTCGCCGAGACTCTGGGAATCGACCCGCAGCGGGTGACCCTGATTCAGGGCGACACCCGCCGCGTCAAGACCGGTAATGGTACGGGGGGCTCGCGCTCGGTGCCGATTGGCGGGGCGGCATTGCAGATCGCTAATCAGGATTTTTTAGCCAAGTCGCGGGTCAAGGCGGCGGAAATTCTCGGCTGTGCCGCCGATGATTTACGGTTTGAAGACTCTATGCTGGTCAAGCCCGACTCGAACCAAAAACTATCGCTGGTCGAGGTTGCGGCGGCCGCCAATGGATTGAGCGGAACTGGTACCTTCACCCCCAGCCAGGCCACCTATCCCAATGGCTGCCATGTCGTCGAACTCGAGATCGAGGTGGCCACCGGTGCCACCACCATCGACCGCTACACGGTCGTTGATGACTTTGGCCGTACCATCAATCCGGCCCTGCTGGCTGGGCAGGTCTATGGCGGGATTGCTCAGGGGGTCGGTCAGGCATTGCTGGAAGAATGTCGGTACGATGCCAAATCAGGGCAACTTCTGACCGCCAGTTTTATGGACTATGCCATGCCGCGCGGGACTCTGCTGCCGATGATTGACTTCAGTCTGCGCAATATTCCCTGCCAGACCAACCCGCTCGGGATCAAGGGCGCGGGGGAGGCTGGAGCCATTGGCGCACCCCCGACCATCATCAGCGCCATCGTCGATGCCCTGCAATCGCTGGATGGCGGAGCGGAGATTGTCCATATCGACATGCCCGCGACTTCACAGAAAATTTGGCAAATGATTCAAGAGATTCATGCGAAGAGGCGAGCGGCATAATATGTCTGACAATCCCTTTGCCGAGCATCTGCCCGCAGTGCTGGATATTGCCCTCCGCGCGGGCGATTCGATTCTATACCATTACCATAAACAGAGCGGCGCGACTGGCTTCAAACAGGATGGCTCGCCCGTGACCGAGGCCGACCGCGCCAGCGAGGCGGTGATTGTTTTTGGCCTCGAATATCTCACGCCGCAGATTCCGATTTTATCGGAGGAACAGGTCGCGCTGGGTAAAATTCCCGATCTGAGTGGGGGAGTCTATTGGTGCGTCGATCCGCTCGATGGCACCAAGGAATATCTCAAACGCACCGACGAATTCACCGTCTGTATCGGCGGAATCATGGCTGGACAGGCGGTTTTTGGCCTGCTGGTCGCGCCGGTCTTGGGGCTGGTCTATGCCAGCGACGGGCGACAGGCTTGGAAGCGCGATGGTCAGGGTCGGCTGGAGGCAGTGGCATGTCGTGCGCGGCCAGTGGACGAGTCCCAGCGAGTCACTCTGGTCAGCCGCTCCCACCGCGATGGGGCCGAACTCGACGAATTTTTGCTGGCGGAGGGATTCCCCGAAGCCAGCCGCCGCACCATGGGCAGCGCGATCAAATTCGGCCAGATCGCCGAGGGGGCCGCCGATCTCTATGCCCGCTTTGGGCCAACCAACCAATGGGACACAGCCGCTGGCCAGGCCGTGCTGGAGGCCGCAGGCGGCTCGGTGCGAACCCATGATGGCGATAGGCTTTGTTATGATCCGCTGCGATTCGCAAATCCCCCCTTTATTGCAATGGGACGGGGAATCTAGAGCGGTTAAAGTTAGGGGTTTTGAGGTTTTAACATCCCATAACCCCTCATAGCGTTCTGCGAAGCAGAAGGCTATCCAGCGGGGGTGAGACTTTCGTAGAAAGTCGAGGGGGCGTCAGCCCCCTATCGTTTTTGCATTATCAAAGTGGGGGCTGTCTCCCCCGTCTTACTTTCTAAAGGAAACCCTGAAAAACTCCAAACTTGTCATTCTGAGCTTAGAACAGTCCGAGCCTTGCGAGGCTAACTGTTCTAAGCGAAGAATCCAGAAAAACTTAAATCATTGTAATTGCTAAGTTTTCTGGACTCT
>JASGCE010000226.1 GCA_030054295.1 Minisyncoccota bacterium | reverse complement strand
CAAGTTTTTTGTTGAATTAGAACCACGAAATTCATTTTGAGACAGCCTGGCCCCCTCGACTTACTTCGTAAGTCTCCCCCCCGCTGGATAGCCTCGTGCTTACGCACGACGCTATGAGGGTTTGGGAGGGTGGGTAGTTAATTGTAAGGCTATGAGTTTTGTACTAAGTTTTCATTATTCCAGACCCCTCATCGCGTTGCGAAGCAAGGCGATCCAGAGGGGGGGAATCGAGCGAAGCTCGATGGGGGGGCGTCAGCCCCCCACTTTAATAATACAAAAACTAGGGGGCTGACGCCCCCTCGACTTACTTCGTAAGTCTCACCCCCACTGGATAGCCTCGTGCTTACGCACGACGCTATGAGGGGTAAGGGAATTTTAAAACTTCCCACAACCCCTCATCGCGTTTCGAAGCAACCCGTTCCAGCGGAGAGAGTCACTATCCTTCTTTTATTTCACGAACTACCCCACCATCGAACGGTCGAGTACCAAAGACCCATTCATCTGCATCTCGCTTGCCCGAGCAGCAGCCTCAGTGCGGTTTCGTGCCCCCATGAACCTAAAGACCGCAGCCAGGTGAATCTTGATCGTGCCTTCCGCCAAATCAAGATCGCGGGCAATTTCCTTGGTCGTGCGACCGGACAGGAGCCGCAGCAAAACCTCGCGCTGTCTGGGCGTGAGATCGCCGCCACGGTGCATCATTCGCTCGCCATTTTTACCCAGTTCGTGGCCTGACTCACTGGGGCTTTCGGCCAGACTGGAGGGCATAAAAATAGCCCCATTCAAGATCATCCGCAGGGCATTGCTGATCGCCGCCACCTCCATCGATTTGGGAATATAGCCATTGACTCCGGCCTCGAGGCACCGCAGAATGTCTGACCTTTGGTTGCGGCTGGTCACGGCAACCAGCCGAAGCTGCGGATAGGATTCACGGAGATTCATAAACATCCTACCCGGATTGGTCACCGTATTGTCCCATTCGATGGTGATCAGGCTGATCTCGGGTTTTTGGAGTAAAATCTCCTGCCCCTCCAGCAGATTTGCCGCCTCATAGACCTTTGCTTCGGGACATAATTCGGTCATAATCCAATGGAGTCCGCGGCGAAACAACATATGCGGATCAACAATCAAGAATTGCGGTACCGCGGCTTGAATTTTGAGTTTATTCTCGACCTGCTCTGAACTAGTCATATAACCCTCCTTGGTTGTAAGGTTGTAATCATCATTAACAAAAACAATTAACAAACTGTGAAGACTCAAGGCAAAATCGTTAATTTTCGTATTTTTCTAAGCAAAATTTAAGGTTTTTCGAGATAAAAAAAGGATTAGATAAATGGTATTAGGCAAGGGATATAGACTCAATGGCTGGTTTAATTTGCTGGTGGCAAGTCTTGGTCTATTGCTGATCTTTGCGAATAATCAAGCGGTTAGTGCAGCAACCTTGTCTCATTCGCCCTGGTATGATAATCCCTATGCTCAGGTAAGATTGGTCGATGGCGGCAAGTCTTCGCCCAGTCATCGCCGCGTCGGGCTGGAGTTTAATCTTAGTCCCGGCTGGCATATTTACTGGCGCAATCCCGGGGCTGCTGGCCTGCCGCCCAAGATCGACTGGCAGGGTTCGAGCAATATTGACTCGATCGATATTCTCTGGCCGGCCCCGTCGCGGTTGGTGCAGTCGGGACTCGATAGTTTTATCTATCAGGGTCAGGTCACTCTGCCACTGGCGGTTAGGGTCGGTGATCCGGCTCGGCCTTCGCGCTTAAAGCTCGCCCTGTCCTATGCCGCCTGTAGCGATATTTGCATCCCCTATCAGGCGGTGCTCGAGCTGCCCCTTGCCGTGAATAGTCATGACCCTTCCGCAAAATCGACCCTTGACCGCGCCATGGAACAACTTCCTCTGCCGAGGACGGCAGCGACAATCGCCATGACCGAGGTGCAGATTGCGACCCAGAGTTCGGGCGAGAATTTCCTTGAACTCAGCCTGCCTCAGGATGGCGCCCGCGCCATTACCGACCTGCTGGTGGATGGTAAAGATTTTGGCGGTTTTGGCCTGAAGCCCAGCTTTACGACCAAGGATGGGGTGACGCGGCTGGTGGTGCCGTTGGTGGGCGGTGATGCGGCGGCTTGGCAGCGGCAAGCCAGCGGTGCCGGGCTGCAACTTACTCTGCTGAACCTGGGTGGGCGGGCGATGGAGGTTACGGTATCTCCGCCGCTCGTAGCGCGGGGGGGAATGCAGACTGTGCTGACTTGGCAACTGCTGTGGATGGTTATTCTTGGTTTGGTTGGGGGTTTGATTTTGAATCTGATGCCCTGTGTTTTGCCGGTCCTGTCCTTTAAAATCATTGGCGCGGTGCAGCTGGCGGGTGGCGAGAAAGGGGTCATTCGCAGGCAGTTTCTGGCGACGGCGGCGGGGGTGGTCAGCAGTTTTTTACTCCTGGCCATGGCGGTAGTGGGGCTGCGGTTTTTTGGCATGGCACTTGGCTGGGGGGGGCAGTTTCAGCAGCCGTGGTTTCTCGGCCTGATGATTGCCTTGTTGCTGATCTTTGGCTTGAACCTGCTTGGGCTATTTAGACTTATGGTGCCGCGGTGGTTGGCGGCCTGGAGTTTGGTGGAGTCTCGGCATCCTTTGGTCTCGGCATATTTGGCGGGGGTATTTGCGACATTGTTGGCGACTCCCTGTACCGCGCCGGTGGTTGGGGTGGTGATTAGTTTCGCTCTGGCCAGTCAGGGTGGTGTGATAATTGTGGTTTTTGCGGCCATGGGTTTGGGGATGGCCTCGCCCTATTTGTTGGCGGCGGTCTATCCGCGGATTGTGGCGCGGCTGCCGCGGCCGGGTCGGTGGATGGAGGGTTTACGGCGCGGTTTGGGGGTGTTGGTACTGCTCACGGCGGTTTGGTTGTTGTGGGTTTTGGTGGCGATTGTACGGCCAGAGCGGGCAGTGGATGAGTCGGGCTGGCAGAGATTTACTTCGGAGTCTCAGATTACGGAATCGCTGGCGGCGGGTCGGCCGGTATTTGTTCATATTACGGCGGACTGGTGTTTGACCTGTATTGTCAATAAAAGGCTGGTATTGGATCAGCAGCGGGTGCGGGAGCGGTTTGAACAGAGGCGGGTTACTCTGTTGCGGGGGGATTGGACGCGGCCTGATCCGTTCTTGGCGGGGTTTATGGCGCGGCATGGTAGGTATGCGATACCCTATGATCAGTATTTTGATTTGGATGAACCGCGCGGGGTTTTGCTGCCGGAGATCTTGACGGTTGAGGGGCTTTTGGCAAGGGTGAGGTAGGGTTTGCAACTTGAAAATTTATACTCCGTTCACTTGAGAATTCAAAAACACAAGCGCGTATTTTAGTTTAAAATTTGTCGGGGGGCGGATGCCCCCCGTCGCACTTCGTGCGACTCCCCCCGCTGGATAGCCTCGTGCTTACGCACGACGCTATGAGGGGTGATCGGAGGTTTTAACCTTTCGAAACCCCTCATCGCGTTGCGAAGCAAGGCGATCCTGAGGGGGGGAGTTGCGAAGCAACTCGGGGGGCATCCGCCCCCCGCTAAAAAAATGAGTATTTGTATTTTCAAAAATCATACTATACTCCGTTCACTTGATAATTCAAAATTTTGGTTCGGTTTCATAAACTATCCATATTCGTCATTGCCGCCGCTCGTGTAACGAGCGTGCTGGCAATCCAGCGGGGAGTTT
>JASGCE010000033.1 GCA_030054295.1 Minisyncoccota bacterium | reverse complement strand
ATGTCCCCCCTCCCTTTAGGGAGCGGGGGATACTGGTTCTTAGATTTGAGCAAGCAAAGCGCAGCGAAAATCATAGAACCAGTTGGGGGGTAGGCAGGCACGGCCTGTTCGATTCTTTATTCTATGGTTTTAACACTATATTTAAAAACCATAGAATACAAAATGGTACCGCGACCCTCGCTGCCTACCCCCCCTGTCTCTCGCCGCATTCTGCGGCAAGAGCCTTCCCCCCGCTTCCCAAAGGGAAGGGGGGGCAGTTTTACTTTATTCTGTCCAACGCTGTTCCAAGGAGCGAACAGGTACATTTCTCTTACCCCCTCCGCAATTCCTGCGCCAACAGCCTCACTGTATCGGGGTGGAGTTTTATCCCCTCTCTCAGCGACTCCAGTTGATCGGGGAGCAGTTCGATAAACCGCCGCAGGGCCAGGGCCGTGTCGGTCAAGCGAGCCTCTAGCCCACGGTTGCGTTTCATCCAATCGATAATCAAGGGTTCGGCGAGGCTCCACATATTGATATTGGGGTCGAGTATCCGCCCCACCCCCTCGGCAATGATCATGGTTTTTTGCAGCAGTAATAGCTGCGGTTGAGTCTCCATGGCAAACTGTTCGGTGACCCTAAACAACTGCCCGAGCAACCGCCCAAGGCTGATCTCGCCTAAGTTCTTATCCAGCAATGGCTCGCCAATCGCGCGGCAGGCGAGGGCAAAGTTCTCGAGCGACTGGTCTGGCGGAATATAGCCGGCGGCAAAATGAACCTCGGCGACCTGGCGATAATTGCCGCTCAAGAATCCCACCAGCATATCGGCCAGAAATATTCGGCTGCGGCGATCAACCCGCCCCATAATGCCAAAATCGACGGCGATAATCTGGCCCTTTTCCCCGACAAAAAGATTGCCGGGATGAAGGTCGGCGTGAAAAAAACCATCGCGGAAAACCTGATTAAAAAAGGCCTCGGCGGCATTGGTCATGACGGTGCGGGGTTCGATGCCTGCCGCCATCAAGGCCGCCTGATCATCGACGCGAATTCCCGATACCCGTTCAAAGGTCGCTACCCGCTCGGCGGTCAGTTCCCAATAGACCCGTGGCACTTTAAACCCCACATCGCCCTTAAAATTCTCCCCCAGTTCCGAAGCGGCTGCGGCCTCCAGCCGCAGGTCGAGTTCAACCCGCACCGATTCGGTCAAGACCAGCACTGCGGCAGGAAGTTTAAGCCGCTTCAAACTCGGGCGGAGTCGCTCCACCAGCCGCGCGGCATTTTTAAAAAATCGCAGGTCGCGGTCGAGTTCCCGCCTGATGCCCGGGCGGAGAATCTTGACCGCCACCGCTTCGCCATTCAGGGTCACGGCAAAATGAACCTGAGCGATGGAGGCCGCGGCGACCGGCAGAAGATTAAATTCGCTAAATAGGGACTCGATGGGTTGACCCAATTCAGCCTCGACGGTCGCCCGCGCCAGCCGCGAGTCAAAGGCGGGCATTCGGTCTTGCAGCTGCGCCAGTTCATGGGCGGCAGCCTCCCCAATCAAGTCTGGACGGGTCGCCAAGGACTGACCAAACTTAACAAAACTGGGGCCGAGCGATTTTAAAAATCCCGACCAGCTATTGTCTTGCTTGCGCTGGCGCAGCAGTCCAAAAATCCAAAGGGTAAAGCCCGATACGCGACCGCGCGTCAATTCTCGCAGACGGTCGTGCCGCAGCAGCAGCCAGATTATTTTAAAACCACGGACTATAATCGCACCCCATAATGAAGGGCTACAATGCCGAAGGAATAGTTTCGCCAGCCGACCCGCCCAAGCCCAGCGGCCTCGATTTCGCTGGCCAGTTCAGACTGTTTGGGGAAGCGGCGAATCGATTCGACAAGATATTCATAGGCCAGTCGATCCTTAGCGATCCATTCGCCAAACTGCGGAATCATCCGCGACCATTGTTGATAGACAGTATCGAGGCTCGCCGATTCAATATGGTTAAATTCCAAACAGATGAACTTGCCGCCGGGTTTTAAAACCCGTCGGGCCTCGCTCAGGGCCTTGGTTCTTTGGCTGACATTGCGAAGGCCAAAGGCGATGGTATAGGCATGAACCGAAGAGTCGTTCAGGGGGAGGGACTCGGCGGTGCCAACCAGATGATCGATGCGATCATCAAGGCCTGAATCAATCGCGCGGTCGCGGCCAACCGTCAGCATGGCCTGATTAATGTCGAGGGAGATGATCCTCGAGTCCGGGCTTTGCTGCAATATTCGGTAGCTAATGTCCCCGGTGCCGCCCGCGACATCAAGAATGGTCTGGCCGGCCTGGGGCAAAAGATAGGTAACCATCGCCTGTTTCCACAGGCGATGAACCCCCAGACTCATAATGTCATTCATGAGATCATAGTTTGCGGCTACCGAGTCAAAGACTCGCCTTACCAAAGGGTCACGATTGGCTGGGATTTCCATTGGGCTTGCCTGGTTCATGGATTCCTGGGTCATGGTTTTTTATAGCAGCTTTTTTGACTAAGGCGAAGCCTGTGCAAAAATCAGTAAGAAATATCTTTTGCCTTGCGGCGGGAATGATTATAATCCCCCCATGAAAAAAAATTCACAATCTAAGACCAGGCCTATCCCTTCCGAGGCAGAGCTTCGTAAGCTAGGGCAGCGGCGGCGCAATAGGGTATTGCTGATGGTTTTGCTTGGGCTGGTCGCCTTGATTTTTGCTATCTCGCTGGTGCAGTTTGGCCGGGCTGGGCATTTGGGATGAGCCAAAAACCCCAGACCAAAAAACCCCAGACCAAAAAACCGCGGGATAAAAAACCCCCCAATCGCGCTCGGTCTAACCGCAGGCTTGCCTTCTATGCCCTCGGGCTGGTTGGTTTTATGCTGCTGCTCAGTCTGGTCTCGGCACCTCTGTACCGCGCCTTTTGCCGCGTGACTGGTTTTGGTGGCACGCCGATAACCAGCAACCAGGAGCCAATTCTATCCCCTTCGGAGCGGCGCGTTACGATCAATTTTAACCATGATATCAATCCGGGTTTGGCTTGGAAAATCGTCTCTCCGCCCGCGGTGGTTGATCTGCCGATTGGTAAAGCCGCCGAGGTATTTTTTACTGCCGAGAATCTGACCGACCAGGCCATTACTGGCGTTGCTTCGTTTAATGTGACCCCGACCAAGGTCTCGCCCTATTTTGATAAGGTTCAGTGTTTTTGTTTTGACCGCCAGACTCTAAAGCCGCACCAAAAAAAGACCATGGGGGTGCGATTCTTTATTGACCCTAAAATCCTCGAGGATAAAACCGTGGCGGAGGTCAGTGCAGTGACCCTTCACTATAGTTTTTTTGCCGAGAAGAAATAGACCCTATTGCCCATCGCTCTTTACCGCTTTTTACTGTCACTTAAAAACTTGCCAAAGACCCAAGATTCGGCTTAAAAGACGAGGCAAATGTAATTTTGAGGAGCAGCCCATGGCCAAGTCAAATTCTGAACATAGTCAAGACCATCCCTTCCACCTGGTTGACCCCAGCCCATGGCCGATTGTAACTGCCTTTTCCTTGGGGATCTTCGCCTGGGGTGCCCTGCGTTTTATGCACCAGGAAGGCATGTTGTTGATGCTGGTCGGTTTGGCCTTTGTTTTGGCCTCGATGGCGGTTTGGTTCCGCGATGTTCTGCGCGAAGGCAAGCACCACCATAATCCGATTGTCCAGATTGGGCTTCGTTATGGCATGACCCTGTTCATAGCCTCGGAGGTTATGTTTTTTGCCGCCTTCTTCTGGGCCTTTTTTGACAATGCCCTGTTCCCAAGGGAGGCGATTAACTTTGTCTGGCCGCCCGCCGGAATTGAGACTCTCGATCCTTGGCACCTGCCCTTTTTGAATACGCTTATTCTGTTGCTGTCGGGAACGACCCTGACCTGGGCGCATCATGCTCTGATTGAAGGCGATAATAAAAATGTCATCAATGGACTGGCCTTGACGGTCGCTCTGGGGGTCATATTTACCCTTGTTCAGGCCTGGGAATATAGCCATGCGGCCTTTGGGCTTAAGGATACGGTCTATGCCTCGACCTTTTATCTGGCGACTGGTTTCCATGGTTTCCATGTGATTGTCGGGACGATTTTTCTGGCTGTCAATCTGGTGCGGGCGAAGCGTGGAACATTGTCGGAGAAACATCACATTGGCTTTGAATCTGCGGCCTGGTATTGGCATTTTGTCGATGTGATCTGGCTTTTTCTCTTTATCTGTATCTATTGGTGGGGCGGAGTCTCGGCCGCCGCTGAATAATGAATCGCCTGCGGTTCTATGGCGGGGTAGGGATTTTTGCCGCGATGATTGGGGTACTCCTGACACTGGGGTTCTGGCAATTGGCGCGGCTGGAGTGGAAAAATTCGCTGCTGGCGGCTCGCGGTTCCGCCCTATCCCTGCCGCCGCGTGTCTTGACCAATATCGACGACCTGCCAAGCAACTATTCTCGGCTGATCATCCGCGGCAGTTTTATGGGTGGTACCGAGACTCGCTGGCTTGGTCGGTTTGATGGCGAGCAGTCAGGTATCGAGGTCTTGCAGGCCTTTAAAATCCCCAGAGCGGGTGCGGGCGCGAAGTCACAGGAAGCGATTATCTGGGTTAATCGCGGCTTTATCGCCAATGGGGCCACTGGGGCGATTGCCGAGATTCCGCTTCTGGGTTCAGACTCCCCCACCGAAGTCATGGGTTGGCTGATGCCGAGGCCCAAGGCTGGTGCCTTTACCCCGCAGAATCACCCTGAGCAGAATCTTTGGTACTGGCCCGATTTGGCTAGCCTTTGCGACCGATTGGTGCTGACCAGCCCCTGTATCGAGGAACATTATCTGCTGCTGCACAATCAATCGCCCCCTGCGCCAGCCGATAGAATAAAAATCGTTAAAAACCTACCTGAACTCGTGAATAATCATCTCCAATATGCGATAACTTGGTTTAGCCTAGCCCTGATACTGGTGGTGGTTTTTGTTTTTTTAGTCAGACGGGGTTTAATTCGCGCCAAAAACTAACTTCATGCGAGAGGATTACGATAGTCAAATGCTATACCAAACGACGCGGGGAGCTGCCCCAGAACTGGATTTTACGGGAGTTCTATTGACCGGTCTGGCCCGTGATGGCGGTCTCTTTGTCCCAAGCCATTGGCCAAAATTCTCGGTGCAGGATTGGCAAGCCATGGTGGGTCTGCCCTATGCCGAGGTTGCCAAAAAACTTATGGCTCCCTTTGTCGAGGGATCAATCCCTCAGGCTGATTTTGCCGCGATGGTTGATGATACCTATCGTAACTTTTATCATCCGGCGGTGGCCCCCCTGACCCAGATTGGTGGCAATGAATGGGTCTTGGAACTGTTTCACGGTCAGACCATCGCCTTCAAGGACTATGCCCTGCAACTTTTAGGGCGGCTTTTTGACTATAGTTTGACCAGGGCCAAAAGGCGGGCGGTGATTGTCGGCGCGACCAGCGGCGATACCGGCTCGGCGGCGATTGAGGCCTGCCGTGACCGCGAAGCCATTGATATTTTTATTTTGTTTCCTCATGGCAAGGTGTCGGAATTTCAACGCCGCCAGATGACGACGGTGACTTCAAAGAATGTTCATGCCATAGCCATTGACGGCAGTTTTGACGATGCTCAGGCGATTGTGAAGGGGCTGTTTAACGATCATGATTTTCGTGATGAGGTAGGGATGGCGGCGATCAATTCGATCAACTGGGCGCGAATCATGGCCCAGATCGTCTATTATGCCACCAGCAGCCTGTCGCTGGGCGCACCGTCGCGGCAGGTGGATTTTGTCGTGCCGACCGGGAACTTTGGCAATATCTATGCGGGCTATGCCGCGCGGCAGATGGGGTTGCCGATTGGTCGGCTGGTGCTGGCGACCAACCAGAATGATATTTTGGCGCGCTGGCTGGCCAGTGGCACCATGGCGACGGCCCCAGTCAAGCCGAGCATCAGCCCGAGTATGGATATTCAGATCTCCAGCAATGTCGAGCGGCTGATTTATGAACTGTTCGACCGCGATTCGACCAGGCTCAATGGCTTTATGACGGAGTTTGCCAAGTCTGGTAAGGCCTCCATGCCCGATGGGATTATGTCTAATTTGCGCACCCTGTTCCATGGTCACGCCGTTGACGATAAGACGACCCTCGAGACCATGAGGTCGGTCTATGATTCGACCGGGGAGAAACTCGACCCCCATAGTGCGATTGCGGTTCATGCCCTGCTGCTTGAGCGCAGCGGCAGCGAATCCCCGGCCGAAAAGCAAGCCGCCCTGGTCGCCCTGGCCTGCGCCCATCCGGCCAAATTTGCCGATGCCGTGACCAGGGCCTATGGTCAGCCCGTGCCGCCCCCCAAGTTCCTGAGCGGCATTGAATCACGACCCGAGCGTAATTACCATCTCCCCGGAACGACAACCGCGGTCAAGGAATTTATTCGTAACAAAATTAACCAAGGATAGCCATGACAGTCACCATCTCGACCCTTGCCAATGGCATGAAGGTAGCAACCGACCAGATGAATGATGTGGAAACCGTCTCACTCGGTTTTTGGGTTGGGGTGGGGACTCGTGACGAATCTGTGGTGCAGAATGGCGTGGCCCATCTGTGCGAACATATGGTCTTTAAGGGAACGGCGACCCGCTCGGCCCGCGATGTTGCCGAGTCGATTGAGAATGTCGGCGGTCACATGAATGCCTATACCAGCCGCGAACAGACGGCCTTCTATGCCAAGGTCTTGGCCAATGATGCGGCCCTGGTCGTCGATGTTCTGTCGGATATTCTGCAAAATGCCTCCATCGATGGCACAGAGTTGGAACGAGAACGCGGCGTGGTGCTGCAAGAGATCGCCGAGGCCAATGATACCCCCGATGATCGGGTTTTTGATAATTTCCAACAGATCGCCTTCCCCGAGCAACAGATCGGTCTGCCGATTCTGGGCAATGGTGATTCGGTGAAATCGCTGCAATCGGTTGATGTGGCGGGCTGGCTCGGCAATCACTATCAGCCCAGTTCCCTGTTGGCGGTGGCGGCGGGGCGGATTGAGCATCAGGCCTTTGCTTCGATGGTTGAGCGGAACTACACCCACCAGAAACACGCCGCAACACAGCCCGTGCCGAAGGCCAGTGCGGCGCAGTTCAAAAGCGGAACCTCGACCGAGATCAGGCGGGAGATTGAACAGAATCATCTGGTGGTTGGATTTAAGGGGGTCAATCCCCTCGACCCGCGATACTATGGCTTTAATCTTTTTAGCACCATCCTGGGCGGCGGCATGTCGTCGCGGCTGTTCCAAGAGGTCAGGGAGCAGAGGGGGCTAGTCTATACCATCTATAGTTTCTTTGCCCCCTATCGGGATACGGGAGTCTTGGGAATCTATGCTGGTTCGGGGGTCGAGTCGCTGGGGGAATTGTTACCCGTGATTGCCCAGGAATTGGCGAGCTTGACCGGAACCATTACCGATTTGGAACTGAGCCGCGCCAAGGCCCAGATTCGCGCCGGTACCTTGATGGCGCGGGAGAATACCGGCCCCCGCGCCGATAGTCTGGCGCAGCAGCTCATGGCCTATGGCCGGGTCAAGCCGCTGGAAGAAACCCTCGCCGCGATTGAGGCCGTGACCGTGGCCGATGTGCAACAGATTGCCGCTGACTTGATTGCCTCGCCTTTTAGCCTATCGACGGTGGGGCCAGAGACTGCCGGTTTTGACTGTGCCGAGGTCTTTGCCGATTCCCTGGCTAAAGTCAGCGCGGCGGCTTAAATGTTTGGTAAAAACCTCCCCGAAATTCGACTGTGGGGTGAGCGGGTGGTGCTTCGTCCGCCCAAGAATACAGACTATTTGGATTGGCTGAAGCTTCGCTCGACTTCGGCGGCTTTTTTGCAACCGTGGGAGCCAGCCTGGCCCGCCGATGCCCTGTCGCGGGCGGCTTGGCGGCGATTCTATCTGCGGGTGGTGGAGGATTGGCAGAAGGATCAGGCCTATAGTTTTTTTATTTTTTTGCGCCACAATGATCAGTTGATAGGGGGGATCAATCTCAATCGGGTGCAGCGCGGGGTGGCGCAAAGGGCGACCCTTGGCTATTGGATTGGCGAATCCTTTAAACAGCAGGGCTATATGACCGAGGCTCTGCGGCTGGCGGTGCAGCTTGGCTTTGGCGAACTCCATTTGCAGCGGCTGGAGGCGGCCTTTATTCCCCATAACCATGCCTCCCGCGCCCTACTCCAGCGATTGGGATTTGTCGAGGAGGGTCGGTTGCGCCGCTATTTGCAAATCAATGGCCAATGGCACGACCATATTATGGCCAGTTTAATCATCGACGATCTGGTTTAAACCTGCCGCAGAAGGATCATGCCATGAAGCAAGCCCGGTCGTTCTTTATGGTGATGATCAGGCGCGAGGTTCGCCTACATATCGGACAGGGACAGGCCTGGCTGGGTCTGGCGGTGTTTTTTTGTCTGGCTTCGTTGCTTTTTCCCTTTGGAGTTGGTCCAGAGCCGCAGTTACTAACCCGCATTGCCTCGGGGATTATCTGGGTGATGGTTTTGCTCGCCGTTTCCCTGGCCTGGGAGCGGCTGTTTTTGGATGACTATATGGATGGAGCCCTGGATCAATGGCTGTTGATGCCCCAGTCGCTTGCCCTGATGGTACTGGTCAAGGTATTGGCCCAGGCGATGGTCAATCTGGCGATATTGTTATTGTTGGTGCCGCTGGTCGCTCTGTTATTGGGAATGCCCCTGTCGGTTTTGCCGCTGGTCGAGCTTACATTAATTCTGGCCATGCCGAGTCTCGCCCTTTTTGGCGCCATGGGTTCGGCCCTGTCGCTTGGGGCAAAGAACGGGACGGGTTTGATTGCCCTGTTGATGATTCCGCTGGTCTTGCCGGTCTTGATTTTTGCCGTCGGTGCGGTTGAGGCGAGCTTGACGCAATTACCCTATCTTCCCCATCTCTATTTGCTCGCGGCGGTGATGATTTTTGCTCTGGCGACCCTGCCCCTGGCCATTGCCTATATTCTGCGGCAGGCGGTGGCGTGATTACAGTTCAAGGGTGCGACCGGGCAGGGTCAAGGGCAGGTCTTGATGGCTGGCCATCAACACCATTCCGCCGCTCTGGCAAAAATCATGCAGCAGGTCGGACAGGAGCGACAGGCCAGAGTCATCCAGCCCGAGGCTCGGTTCATCCAACAGCCACAGGCGGGCCGGTCGCAGAATGAGGGCAGTCAGGGCCAGTCTTTGCCTCTGACCAGTCGAGAGTTTTTGGATCGGTTGGTCGGCCAATCTGTCGAGCCCCATTCGGTGCAGTGCGGCTGTAATCCGTTGACGGAGGTCTTCTTGACTCGCTTCGGCTGCGGCGATGCGGACGATAAAATTACAGTGCTGATCGATGGTTTCGTGGGCCTTAAGACCATTGTTGATCCCCAGCCACAGCAGAATCCTCCGCCGATCCAATTCATCAGAATCTGAATCCATTCCCTGCCATTCAATCACCCCTGAATCCGCCGGCAGCAGTCCGGCGATGCAACGAAGCAGGCTGGTTTTGCCGCTGCCATTCTTGCCGCGCAGGTGGAGAATTTCTCCACTCTTAACATGGCAGTTCAGCGATTCAATGACCCTTCGCCCGCCGCGACTGAGCGAGAGATTTTTAACATGCAGGGCGGTAAGGGTGGGAATCATGGTTTAAGTCTCGGCTAGATTGTTCATTTGGTAATGAATCGAAAGGAAAGCATAAAAAACTCCAAACTTGTCATTCTGAGCTTAGAACAGTCCGAGCTTTAGCTCGGCAAACTGTTCTTAGCGAAGAATCCAGAAAACCTAACACATAGTAATGTATGTTGCTTCTGGACTCTTCGCTTGTCTTGCTAAGGCCTTTGCATTGGCAAAGGCAAGCGCGACGACGCTCAGAGTGACAAAAAAATTTGTTTTTCTGACCTTCAAATAATTTGCTAGGCTATAAAGGTAAAAGCAACCGCAAAGGAGAATGGCAATGAAAAGCTGGATAAAACCATGGCTAGATCGGCGGGTAGGGGTTGTCTTGATTATGGGGGTAAGCAGTGGTCTGCCCTTGGCACTGACAGGCTCGACGCTTAATTTTTGGCAGAGGCTTGAAGGGGTGTCGCTGCGCGAAATTGGTTTATTTGGATTGGTGCAGCTGGCCTATCTATTGAAGTTTTTATGGGCTCCGTTGCTCGATCATTTCACCCTACCCTATATGGGTCGGGGCCTTGGTCGTCGTCGTTCCTGGATGATTCTGGTCAATTCGGGTCTGATCATTTGTCTGTTGCTGCTGGGGGCGAGCCAGCCGCAGATTACGCCCCTTTATACAGTATTGGCGGCGATTGGAGTTGCCTTTTTTTCGGCCAGTCTCGATATGGTGATTGATGCCTATCGGGTTGAGCTTCTGCCCGCTGATAAACAGTCGCAGGGGGTCACGGCGACGCAATATGGTTATCAGTTTGGCATGTTGATTGCCGGGGCGGGTGCCTTGACCCTCAGTGTTTTTTTATCTTGGTTTTGGGTCTATGCGACCATGGCGGCGATCAGTTTTATCGGCATGGTCTTTATGTTCTTTTGTCCCGAACCCAAGCTGGTGATTAAAATATCCAGCCAGAAGGTGATTACCCTGTGGGGTTCGATTCGCGACTCGGTGGTTGATCCCTTTGCCAGTTTTATGAAGCGGCAGAATTGGCTGCTGATTCTGCTGATGATTGTCCTGTTCAAACTGGGTGATGCTGTAGCCGGTCGGATGGCCAATTTGTTTTTTGTCGATATGGGTTTTGCGCGGGAGGAGATTGCCTCGGTCAGTAAAGGCTTTGGCTTGATTGCAACCCTGCTTGGGGTAGCGGCTGGGGCGGTCTTGGTGCAGCGGGTCGGTTTGGCGCGGGCACTATTCATTGCCGGAATTCTACAGGCTGTTTCGACCCTATCCTATCTTTTGTTGGTTGATTCGGGTCATGTGATCTCCCTCATGGCCCTATCGGTCTTTATCGAGAATGGCACTTCGGGAATTGGGGCGGCGGCGATGGTCACCTATCTCTCGCGCCTCTGTGATCTTCAACATACGGCGACGCAATATGCATTGCTGTCGGCGCTGGCATCGGTCGGGCGGATTTTGGTGGGCTCCTTGAGTGGTTTTATGGCCGAATCGCTCGGCTGGTCGGGATTCTTTATTGCCGCGACCCTGTTGGCAGTGCCGGGACTCTTGCTGCTATTCTGGCATTTTAGGCGAGAGATTCTGGGCCTTAAAGCCATTCAAATTTGAATCAAGGCCTCCAGACTATTCAATACATTGACCGGTGGAATCAGCGACAGGGGGTGACGGCCACCCCCTTCCTCGGCAAAGTCGCTGGCCAGCATCACCATGCCCCGCTCGGCCCAGGGCGCACGGGTCAAAGCGCGCTGATCGTTAAAGAGCGAGAGCATCGGGATATTGGCGGCGGCCATCAAATGACCGGCGAGCGAATCCTCGGCAAGCCCAACCCATGACTGCTGCAAAATCGCCACCACCAGATCATAGCCGCGACCCGCCGCAGCCGGATGTTGCAGCGGAAACAGGGCCGTCGGAACTGCGGTCGAGAGTTTGTTGAACCTCTCGGTCGAGTCCCCCAACAAAATAAAGATCGGGATACGGTTATTGGTAAATTGGGTCAGGGCGACCTCGGCATAAAAATCGAGCGGCCATTGACTGTTTTGCCCCCGCGATTCTAAACCCCCGCTCTCAAGACCGGGCGCGATGGCCACATAGTTATAGCCAAAGCGCAAAATATGCCCAGCCAGCAGGGCGGCATCGCGGGAGATGGGAATCTGAAGATTGGCCTGGGATGGCTGCTCGGTAATGGCACTGACCAGGGCCAGCAACAGCTCGGTCGGATGTTGGTCGGGCCGGGGTTCGGGCACTGTATAGCGCAGGTCGGCGGGAATCATTTTGGCCAGCCAGTCATTGGCTCCGCCCGACAGGAAGTTGATACAGAGATTATAGTGCTTGCCCTGCCAGGGCGGTTTGATAAATCGGGCAATCCCCTTGGTGAGTTGCGGTGCCAGTTCGATCGATTCAATCAAGCCCGCAACCAGGGGCGATAGTTCTTGGCTCAGGCCCGATGATTCGGCGGCGACCAGCCAGTCAATCTTCGCCAGCGGAAAAGCGAATTTCAAGGCGCGAATAAAGGGCAGTCGTAAAAACCCGAGCCTTTGATCTTCGCCATCAGAAACCACCAGAATTTTAAGCACGGAATTGGCAATCATGACCCGAATGACCTGACGATTAAAGGCTAGAGCATTTGATAAACAATAGACACAGTAACATGGATTTTAGTAGTTCCATTTATGGTTGCCTCCCCCTAGCAGGGGGAGGATAGTAACTCTTGGCGCGACGAAGTCGAGCCTTAGAGTTACTTGGTGGGGGTAGATTGTTGATCAATGATTTAGTTCATGTCTCCTACCCCCTCAAGGCTTGCTAAAGATTTTACCCCGCTAAAGCGGTAAAATCTAAGCGCGCCTATCTCCCCCTGCTAGGGGGAGACAAATTTTATCAACTGATTCGACTATACATAATAATGCTCTTGCCAGAATATTTATACCAGTCCTGCGCCAAATTGCGGCGGAATAGTTTGTCTTATGGTAGATTAACGACTATGGCTGATAGGCTTGTGATAAATGCGACTGGCTTTAAGGAATTCGAGATGCTGCCCTTTTTAAAGATGCAGGGTTTAGGGAATGATTTTGTCATTTTTGATCGCCGCCGCGAGTCAAATCCCTTAAACCTGACTCCAGCGCAGATCAGGTACATCAGCGACCGCCGGATTGGTGTTGGCTGTGACCAACTGATCATGATCGAAGCCGCTTTCGAGGGCAGTTCGGTCGATGCGGTGATGAGGATCTTCAATGCCGATGGTTCGCAGGTCCAGACCTGTGGCAATGCGACCCGCTGCGTTGGAAAATTACTCTTTGCCGAGACTGGGCGGGCGGAGCTTACCCTCGATACCCTGGGCGGCAGGCTGCATTTGACTCGGACAGAGGCAGGGATGGTGGCGGTCGATCTGGGTCTTGTCAAGACGGAGTGGCAGCAGATTCCCCTGGCACAGATGCGCGACAGTCTGGCGATTGCTGACTTTGCCGATCTTGGCTTGCCTCTCGGAGTCGCCACCAATGTCGGCAATCCCCATATTAGCTTTTTTGTTGCAGATCTCGAGGCGGTTGATCTGGCCCGGATTGGCCCGATCATCGAAAACCATCGGTTATTCCCCGAGCGAATCAATGTTGGAATTGCCGAGATTCAGGATCGTTCACAGATGCGTTTAAGGGTGTGGGAAAGGGGGGTAGGTCTGACCAGGGCCTGTGGCTCGGGGGCGACGGCGGCCTGGGTCGCGGCGATTCGGCTGGGGCTTGGTCAGGGGGAGGGCTTGGTTCATCTTGATGGTGGTGACCTATGGATCGATTGGCGCGACGATGGTCATGCAATCATGACCGGTACCGCGAGTCACAGTTTCAGCGGCACGATTACGGACTTACCGCAATGAATTTTGAAGTAATTAATTTTGGCTGCCGCCTCAATGCCTATGAATCCGAAGTGATTCGTAAGCAGCTGGAGGGTGCTGAAGCTTCCGAAGAAAAGGTGATAGTCTTTAACTCCTGCGCCGTGACCGCCGAGGCCGAGCGACAGCTGCAACAGGCGATTCGCAAGGCGCGGCGGCATGATCCGACGGTCAAGATTATCGTCACTGGCTGTGCCGCCCAGATTGACCCAAGCAAATATGGAGGCATGGCCGAGGTTGATCGGGTTCTCGGAAATGTCGAAAAGTTACAGGCTGAGTCCTATCGCTTCGACCCGCTGCAAGCGAATGAACCGAGGGTGCGGGTCGCCGATATTATGGCGGTGCGCGAACTGGCCCCCCATCTCATCGCTGGCTTTGGCAGCCGCAGCCGCGCCTTTATCGAGGTGCAGCAGGGCTGTGACCACCGCTGTAGCTTTTGCATCATCCCATTTGGTCGCGGCAATAGCCGTTCGGTACCGGTCGGGGCGGTCATCGAGCAGATAAACCAGCTGGTAGCAACCGGCTGTGCCGAGGTGGTCTTGACCGGGGTTGACTTGACCTCGTGGGGGGCGGATTTGCCCGGGCAGCCGCGGCTGGGCGAGCTGGTCAAACGGATCCTGAGGCTGGTACCAGACCTGCCGCGCCTGCGCCTGTCTTCTCTCGACCCCAGTGAATTTGACGATGACCTGTGGCAGGTTATTGCTGCCGAGCCGCGATTGATGCCGCACCTTCATCTCTCGATTCAGTCGGGATCAGACATTATTCTCAAGCGGATGAAGCGGCGGCACCTGGCCCATCAGGCCCTGGAAGTGGTCGAGCGAGCGCGGCAGTTGCGACCCGATATGGTTTTTGGCGCCGATTTTATCGCCGGATTTCCGACCGAATCCGAAGATGATTTTGCCGCCAGTATGGATTTGGCGCGGCAATCGCGCCTGACATTTTTACATGTTTTTCCCTATTCGATTCGCAGCGGTACGGTGGCGGAGCGAATGCCGCAGCTGAGTAAATCGATCATTAGCCAAAGGGCCAAAAGATTCCGCAGTCTGGGCGATGAACTGCGGCAAAACTATTTTAACAGCCGCATCGGTCAGACCGAGACGATTGTTTTGGAGGAGAGGATTGGTGATGAATTTACCGGCCATACCGAATATTTTGCCCCGATCAAGATCAGTTCTGCTTTGAATCATAACTATGGCAGTAAAGATATTGTTCAGGCTCGGGTCACTGCGGCCTCTGCCACCATGCTTCACGCCACCCTAGTTTTGCAGTCGGAAAATCAAAGCCATGGCTGAGTCAAACGGTAAAAAAAACTGGCTGAAAAAACTGGTGCGAAGTTCGACTGCCCTGGTTGGTAATCTCAACGCCGCCATTGGTCAGCGCAAAGTCTCAGCCGAGGTCTTGGCCGAGATTGAAGAGAGTTTGATTCTCGCCGATTTGGGCCATCGAATGGCGGCCGAGATTGTCGCCCAGCTGGCAAAACACAGGTCGGAAAAATCGCTTGATGCCGATGCCATCAGGATTCTGGCCGCCAACCATATTGCCGCCAAACTTAGTGGGCATCAGGCTCGTTTGGATTCGGCGCATTTGGCTGCCGAGGCTCGCGCCAGTGGTAAGCCGGTGGTGGTAATGCTGGTTGGGGCCAATGGCAGTGGCAAGACCACTACTATTGGCAAGCTGGCTTCGGAACTGGCCGCCGATGGGGTCAAGACCATGGTTGCAGCCTGTGATACTTTTCGCGCCGCGGCGGTCGAACAGCTGGCCGAATGGTGTCTTCGCAGTGGCGTAGCCTGTTTGCGCGGCGATGGCAATAGCGACCCGGCGGCTCTGGCCTATAGGGCTCTCGAGACGGCCGAGGCGGAGCAGTATCAGGTCTTGCTGATCGATACGGCTGGAAGGCTTCATACCAAGGGCGAATTGATGGCTGAACTCAGTAAGATGGAGCGGGTGTTACAAAAACGCGACCCGCTGGCACCCCATCATATTGTGATGGTTTTGGATGCGACCATGGGGCAAACGGCGATAAAACAGCTGGAGGTTTTTACTCTGGCGGTGAAGGTAACTTCGCTGATTATTACCAAGTTGGATGGTACTGCCAAGGCTGGAATCGCGGTGGCCTTGGCTGAACAGTTTAAGATTCCGATTGTCGCCATTGGCTTGGGGGAGGCTATTGCTGACCTGCAGGCCTTTGATGCCGATGAATTTGCCCGCGCCCTGTTGGGCATTGGCAATGAGGGGTAGAGGAGAATTGAGTCCTTTTTAAAAAAATTGCTTATTTTGACTGGCTTAAAGCATTACCCACTTTGACTGATATAGAATAATTGTCATTACCCGCCGCTACGAAGTAGCGAGACGGGTAATCTCGCTTTGCTTTTAGAGCATTTGCTAATTTAATAGAGGCAATATTTTAAACCTCCACTTCTTTAGAA
>JASGCE010000225.1 GCA_030054295.1 Minisyncoccota bacterium | reverse complement strand
AAAGACTTTGCATTCGCAAAGTCAAGCGCGACGACGCTCAGAGTGACAAAAAAGTAAGTTTTTCAGGGTTTCCTTAAAGGAAGCGAGATTACCCGTCTCGCTACTACGCTGACGAATATCGGCATTCGCCGACGGGGCGGCGGGTAATGACAAGGGATGGGAAGGCGGCGGGGAATGACAAAAAATGGCTAATTCATGTAATTCATAAATGCTTATCTGGGACAGCACCTTGCAAAATATATCTGACTCAACTATTTAAGCCAATTCCAATTTTACGGTCAATTTCGTCTAATGAAACGGTGTTTACCTGACCCGAACGAATGGCATTGGCGAGGGGTAATATTTCCCGTGCCATTTGATAATCAAAATCATCCAGTTCGGGATCATTCCATTTTGCATCATACTTGTTCATTTTAGTCTCCCAAAAACCAATCTGAATTTACCATTGAAGCAATATATACCACAAAAGCGATAAGGCACAAACTTTTTTTGCAACCCATCAATTACTGAGTCTAATGCTCCCGATTATAGGGTGGTTTGGTTCCCGCTATGGCCCGTTGCAGGACTATATCGCGTCTAAATCGCATCAGCTGGGCTGGCCGTCCGACCGTGCGTGGGGCGAGTCTGCCGGTTTCCTCGACCAGATTCTGTTGCTCGATCTGGCGGCGGAAATTCTGGGTATGGAGTTTCTGTCCCGACAGGGCCTCTACCCCGCGCTGCAATTCGGTGAGGGTAAAGTCTTCGGGCAGGAGTTCAAAGACCACCGGCCGATATTTGATCTTGGCCCGCAGCCGCGCCAGGGCCGTGGCCAGGATGCGCCGATGATCCCAATTCATCGATCTCCCCGTCAAGGCGAGCGGCGATTCGCTTCTGGCCTCCTCGACGAGGCCAGCCTCGAACAGAATCTCGTATCGCTGCAAGACCGCCTCGTCGCTCCAGGCTTGACTCGTGCCATAGGCGATGGCGATTCGCTGCTGGCGGCGGCTGTGCAGATGAGCATCCCCCTGCTCCGCCCATATCTGTAATCGCGGCAGGATAGCCTCGTCGAGAATGGTCGGACGACCGTGCCGAAAATCCTCCCACGGCAAATAGTCATAGAGATTTTGCCAGGTCACTTCGGAATTGGTCGGCTGTTCCCGCGTCAAGGCCAGATAGGACAGGGTGATCCAATAGTCATCGCTGGCCTCGTCCTGGGATTCATTCTGGCGGCGGTCGCGGTCAGCAAAGGTATAGAGCTGTTCGATATAGCCCAGCGGATGGTGAGTCTGAACCTCCACCCAGGAACGAAGCCCCTGCTGCAAACTGCGATGCTCGGTCTGCAAGGGGCCAGAAGGAAGTTTGCGACCATGGTTACGGGTCATGATTCGCGGCTCGTCATCGGTGACGGCAATCAGAACAGCGGTTAAATCGATCGAAACCCGCTGTTGATGGCTTGTTTTTTGTAATCCTGAAGATTTCATGTTGAATATCGGTTTAACTTTGGCTAGGCTGAATATAATTTAACGCTATTAAATATTATATTTCGGGGAGATGCAAATGTTCGACCTGTTTTATCGTCTGGTTCAATGGCTTGAGGAAACAACCAAGATCATCTCGGATCACAAAATTCCCTTTGGCGACTATATGACCGTCGTGATCAAGGGGCTGACCGAAAATGCCAGTGGTTTTTTCGACATTATAAAGCTTGGACTAAATTCAGTCATTCAAGCCACCCTCTTCGTGGTGGCTTCGGTGCCGCCGCTGGTCATGGTGGTCTTGATGGTCACCGGAGTGTGGTTCCTGCACCGCGCGATTGTCCTGACCATCATGACTCTGCTGTCGCTGATTCTGATCATCAACCTCGGCTATTGGCAGGCGATGAACGAGACTCTGGCCCTGGTGGTCTGGTCAACTCTGGTCTGTATTATGATTGGTGTGCCGCTGGGGATTGCTGCGGCCCATCGGCCGGTGCTTTACAATTTTATGCGCCCGATTCTTGATCTGATGCAGACGATACCGACCTTTGTCTATTTGATTCCGACTCTGGTGCTTTTTGGTCTGGGGGTGGTGCCGGGCCTTATCTCGACGGCGATCTTTGCCCTGCCCGCGCCGATTCGTTTGACCCATTTGGGAGTCTCCGCCGTGCCGCAGCAGATGGTGGAGGCGGGCAAGGCCTTTGGCGCGACCAAGAGGCAATTGCTCTGGAAGGTCGAGCTGCCCTATGCCATGCCGACCATCATGGCTGGGGTGACTCAATGTATTATGCTGTCGCTATCGATGGTGGTGATCGCCGCTTTGGTGGGGGCCGATGGCCTGGGTAAGCCGGTGGTTCGCGCCCTCAATACGGTCAATCTGTCGATGGGGTTTGAAGCGGGGATGGCGATTGTGATTCTTGCCATTCTGCTCGACCGAATTTGCAAACTACCCGAACCGCGGAGCCAAAAAAATCCTAAGGGAGGTCACTGATGAAGGCCGTCGAATTTAAATCCGTCGATATTCTTTTTGGCAACCAGATCAAGCCCGCACTTAAGCTGTTGGATTCGGGGGCTAACCGTGATCAGATTTTACAGGAGACGGGCTCGGTACTCGGGGCGGCTGGGGTCTCGATGGATGTCAAGGCGGGGGAGATCTGCGTCCTGATGGGCCTGTCGGGTTCAGGCAAATCGACATTGTTGCGGGCGATCAATGGCCTCAACCGCGTGACTCGGGGGCAGGTTTTTGTCGCCCATGATAAGAAACGGATCGATGTCACCAGCTGCTCTGATTCTGTTTTGCGGGAGGTTCGCTCCAAAACCGTGTCGATGGTTTTCCAATCCTTTGCATTGCTGCCCTGGCGCAGCGTCCGCGACAATGCTGGTTTTGGCCTTGAATTGCAGGGCATGTCGGATTCCGAACGCAATCGCATTGTTGACGAGACCCTCGAGATGGTGGGGCTTTCGCAATGGAGCCACAAATTCGCCCATGAACTTTCGGGGGGAATGCAGCAGCGAGTTGGTTTGGCGCGCGCCCTCGCCACCAATCCCGATATTCTGTTGATGGATGAGCCCTTCTCTGCCCTCGATCCCTTGATCCGCGAAAAGTTACAAAACGAGCTTTTGGAACTGCAAAGGCGAATCAAAAAAACCATCGTCTTTGTCAGCCACGACCTCGACGAGGCGCTAAAAATCGGTAACCGCATTGCCATCATGGAGGGCGGCCGAATCGCCCAATGGGGAACGGCGGAGGATATTTTGCTGCGACCAGCCAATGACTATGTGGCGGAGTTTGTCAAACATATGAATCCGCTGAATGTCCTGCGCGGTCGCAGTGTCATGACCCCGGCGGCGGCCCTTAAACGAGAGGGCAGTCAGGTTCTGCTCGATCCGGCGGGTAAGATTCGCCTCCATCTCGACCCGCAGGATCGGCCGGTCAGTGTGACGGTCAATGGCAAAAAAGCCAGCCTCGGGGCTTCGGAGGGTGGGGCCAAGGAACCGCAATTTATTACCGCGCCAGTCGATCTGTTGCTCAAATCGGCCATCACTCTGCGCCACACCAGCGGCCATCCGGTGGTGCTGGTCGATAAACTAGGAGTCCTGGCTGGTCTCTGCGGTGACGAGGAGATCTATAACGGTATCCTGCGCCAATCCAGGGCAAGAAAGTAGTTTTTTTTTGTCCCCCTCCCTAAAGGGCGAACGGGGGCAGTTTCATTATCATATGTCCCCCCTCCCTTTAGGGAGCGGGGGATACTGGTTCTTAGATTTGAGCAAGC
>JASGCE010000224.1 GCA_030054295.1 Minisyncoccota bacterium | reverse complement strand
GATAGCAAGTCTTAGCGAGTGCTTACGAGCTTTAGACTTGCTTGGGGGGTATGTCTTAACACGATCACAAAACTTCAAGACCTACCCCCCCTGTCTCACTCTGCTTCGCATCGTGAGCCTTCCCCCCGCTCCCTAAAGGGAGGGGGGGGAATTATAATGAATGTCCCCGTTCGCTCTTTAGAAAGCGGGGGAAAGCAAGTCTAAGCGAGTGCTTACGAGCTTTAGAATTGCTTGGGGGCTAGGCAGGCGCGGCCTACCCAGCTTTCTCTTGCCACATTCTGCGGCAAGAGCCTCCCCCCCGCTGCAATTACTAATCAAATAACCTATACTAGAATGGTAATATTATATCAAGTATTTGATTGCCATAGCGCGGCTGTTGGACATTGGTCAGCTGACCGCGGCCGCCGTAAGATATTCTGGCCTCGGCGATGGAATCATAGCTTACTGTATTCTGCTGGCTTATGTCTTCGGGGCGGATGATGCCGGCGATTTTGAGGTCGCGGGCTTCAAAATTAACCAGCATCTCCTGCTTGCCCTCGAGCACCAGATTGCCGTTGGGCATGACCTGGGTGATGATCGCTGCGAGTCTGACATTGATCTGTTCGGTACGGTTGATCGTGCCAGCGCCACTCTGGGCCGAAGTACTGCCGGTATCGGCAAGCCCAGGCAGGCTATCGGTAATATCCTTGGGCAGGGCCTTTTGCAAACCGAACAGATTGCCGAGGAAACTTGTTTCTTTGCTGGAACGGCCACTCGAGCTGGAGTTACTCAGTTTGCCGCCGTCGTTAATGGCAATGACCACGGTCACAATATCGCCAACCCGATTGGCCCGCAGGTCTTTAAAGAAGGTGCGGCTGCCCGCGCGCCACAGGGAATTGGCCTGGCGGTCGGGGGCAATGGCGGCAGGCATGGGCATGGTAATGGGTTGATAGCCGGCAACAGCCAGGGGATTCTTGATTTTGCTCAAGGGAGGGGCCTCGCCTAGTCCAGCCAGTCTTTCGTAATTGGCGCAGCCGCTCATTTGGGCCGCGAGCAGGGACAGGCAGAGCACCAGTGTCATCGGCCTGGTAAGACTATTTGGCTGGGGCGATCTGCTCATTTTTAAAACTTCCGATCCAGAATGACTAGTTGAAGGCTTGGTTGGAATAGCTTGCCACCACCACTAAACCAAGGCCGCGAACTGTGCCCTGGATTATCTTTTTACTGCTGGTGTTGAGGACACGAACCAGTTGCCCTTCGCTGCCATCATCCAGAGCCGTACCCATCATCATGACACTCATCTTGCCATTTTGCAAAGCCACGGTGACGGGACTGTTGCGCATGACCAAAGTGGGCGAGCCAAGCTCGGCACTGCGGATTGGCTGGGCTGCCGCCAAATCCCTTATGGCGGTTTTGCCAACAATCAATTTGGTATCTGTGACGGTTTGGCGGGGAATTCGCTCGGCGGCCATCTTGATAAAGCCAATGTCGCTGGCGGCAATAACCGCTCCCCGAGACATGGGGCGGAGCATAATCGGTACCGAGACCAGCAGGCTGCTTCGTTCTATCACCAGCCGGTCGGTGCGGCCGCGACTCTGCCAGTCAAGCCGATACTGGGATGCCAGAGAGACAAGCCGATTTTGATCAAACAGCACCCTCTGCCCCACCGGCGGCGCGGGCTGAACCGTGTGATTGGCGAGGTGATCGGGAAGGTTGCTCCAAATATCCTTTAAGCGAATCTGGTCGCTGTCGGTAAAGCCATTGCCATTCAAAGACAGGGCGGCGGCGCGAAGCTCGGCCCCATTACTCATGAGCGCCAGCACCGCAATCACCATCGCCGCCAACTGGAAGCGGCGAAGCAAACAACAGCGAATCAACCGATCCCAATAGTGATTCATGACAGACCAACCGTTATAAAGGTTACAAGAGCCAAGTGTGACAAGCCGCCCGACCTTAGCGCAGGGCTGAGAGGGTTCCCATCATCTGATTGGTGGTTTCGATGACGCGGGAATTCATCTCATAGGCTCGCTGCGCCGAGATAAGATTAGTAATTTCGGTCACGGTATTGACATTGGAATTCTCGAGAAATCCCTGCGAGATGGTGCCGCGATCTTCGCTTCCCGGCGTGCCGCTTTGGGGAATGCCCGAGGCCTCGGTCTCCTTATAAATATTATTGCCAATGGCCTGCAAACCCGATTCATTGATGAAGGTGGACATGGACAATTGCCCAATATTCTGCGGCGTGGTTTGGCCGGCGATGGTCGCACTGACCACTCCCGTCGCGCTGACGGCGACGGAGGTCGCATTCTGCGGAATGGTCAGGCCGGGATTGACGAGATAGCCATCCTGAGTCACCACCTCGCCATTTTGACTGAGCTGGAAGGAACCGGCGCGGCTGTAGCCAGTGGTGCCATCGGGCATCTGAATCTCAAAGTAACCCAGCCCACTCACCGCCAGATCGAGCGGATTGCTGGTCTGTTGCAGATTACCCTGTTCGTGAATGCGATAGACCGCCGCCGTCTTGACCCCCAGCCCCAGCTGAATCCCGGTTGGCACGGTGGTGCCAGCGTCGGATGACTCCGTGCCGACGCGCCGCTGGTTTTGATAGAGCAGGTCTTGGAACTCGGCGTGCGAGCGTTTAAAGCCCGTGGTATTGACATTGGCGAGGTTATTGGCAATGACCTCGACATTCAACTGCTGGGCTAACATTCCGGTGGAGGCAATATCAAGGGCGCGCATGTGATTTTCCTTTTAGCAAATGGGGATTAAATTCTAGTTAAGCCGAGCGACTGATTTTATTTATCGCCTGTTTAAGGCGGTCATGTTCCGACTGCACCAGCTGATTGACCATTTCGAAGCTTCGTTGCAGACTGATCATGTTGGTGATCTCGAGTACCGGCTCGACATTGGACTGTTCCAGCATCCCCTGTTTGACCGTGGCCTGGCTCGGTAAGGGAGTCTGGTCGGTCAGGAAGTTGCTGCCGCCCGACTGGCGCAGGTCTTGACCATCGGCGAACTTGACAATCGCAATCCTGCCGATCTTCACTGTTTCACTGGTGCTCTGGTTAAAGTAGCTGACCGAGCCATCCTCCCCCACCGTAAAGGCCTGGTTGGGCGGGACGGTGATGGGCCGGCCATCGGCCTGCAACAGGGCATTGCCATCGCCATTGACCAGCCTGCCGGTCGGGTCGATGGTAAAGCTGCCGTTGCGGCTATAGTATTTGCCCGATGGGGCATCGATGACAAAATAACCCTCGCCCTGCAATGCCAAATCGGTCGAGCGGCTGGTATTCATCAGCCGCCCCTGGGATAGATTATGGTAATCCCCCATGTCCTGAACAAAGGAAATCCGATTGCGGTTTTGACCCTTGCCGGTATCCTCGAGATATTCCTGAAACAGGCGATGGCTGCCGCGAAAGCCGGTGGTGCTGACATTGGATAGGTTATTGGCGACCTGGGCCATCTCCTCCAACTGACCAGACTGTTTTGACAGGGCGACATAGATCGGGGTTTCCATGGACTCTTCCTTTGCATTGCCGAGGTTTGGCGAAGATTTCTGTTACGATTATGCAAAGATCGTACCAAGTGGCGTTTTTACTTATTTTGTTATACTGTGTTCACTTGAGAATTCAAAAACTCAGACTCGTAATTTAGATTAAAATTTGTTTGGGGGGCGGATGCCCCCCCATCTCACTTCGTTCGATTCCCCCCCCGCTGGATAGCCTCGTGCTTACGCACGACGCTATGAGGGGTTATGGGAG
>JASGCE010000223.1 GCA_030054295.1 Minisyncoccota bacterium | reverse complement strand
GTTGACCCCTTACAAGCATTTTGAGACAGTCTGGGGCATCCGCCCCCCGCTAAAAATGAGTTTTTGGATTTTTAAAGAATCTGACTATATCTCAAATTCACGCAATAATATTGGGCAGGGTTAACTTATGCAGTTCGGTAATTCGATCCTTTAGGGCCAGTTTTCTTTTTTTAAGTCTCTGCACCTCGAGCTGGTCACATGCGGGCTGTTCGAGCAAAAACTGCAAGCGACCATCGACCTCGCGGTGTTCGCGTTGCAGTTTGAGCAGTTCCTGTGCCGAGAGCAGATCATTGATGGCCATGGCAACTATGCCCCTATGGCAAAAAAACCTTGTCGGCGGTTAATTCTTCGATTGGGGTGCCAGCGACCATAGGTTCAGGCAATTCGGGAAGGGGCAGTTGCAGCTTGGTGATCAAACGATCGAGATCGAGCTGGCTACAGAGACCCAATGACACCGGATGGCGCGGTTTAATATTGCTCATGTTCCAATGGCGGCGATCCCGAACCTGAGTAATGGTCGATTTTGTCGTGCCGATCAGTTTTTGAATCTGACCATCGGTCATGGTGGGATAGAATTTAATCAACCAGGCAATGGCATCCGGCTTGTCCTGTCGTTTGGAAATCGGCGTATAGCGCATCATTTTTTTGCGCGGCAGAGTCGATACAGCGGAATCCATCAGAATCAGATCGGCATTCTGATCGGCCTGGCACCTTTCGATCTCGGCTAGGGTGAGCTGACCATTGCCCACCGGGTCAAGGCCATGGAGCGCGGTTCCAACCTCGCCATCGGCAATGGCCTGAACCTCGAGGCTGTGAAGACCACAGAATTTAGCAATCTGATCAAAGCTTAAACTGGTATTCTCGACCAACCAAACAGCGGTAGCCTTGGGCATTAATGGCAGGGGCATATGTCCTCCGGTGGTGATTTCCAGCGCCATTTTGCGCCAGTCAAACCCATTGATTACAAGAAATAATTGTCTAGGAACCTGTCTGGTTCAATATCATTGATTTACCCAATTGCCAAGATAATTTTTCCAATCACCGATCCAGACTCCAATTCCCGATGTGCCGCCACCGCCTGATCGAGCGCAAAGACCTTGGCAATCTGCGGTTTGATCCGCCCATTATGCAGGAACTGCCAGATATTGGCCTCGAGATTGCGGGCGATCTGCGCCTTGTCTTCCGGTGATCGCGGGCGCAGGGTCGAGCCGCTGATGGTCAATCTTTTGCGCATGATCATGGACAGGTCAAGAGTCACCTCGGCCCCGCGCAGATGGGCAATCTGCACCAGCCGACCTTCAATGGCCAGGGCGGCAAGGTTACGGCTGCTATAGTCGCCCCCCACCATATCCAGAATGACATCGACTCCCTGACCTTCGGTATGGGCCATCACGACCTCGACAAAATCCTCGCTATTGCGGTCGATACCGCGACTGGCCCCGAGGCCTTCACAGGCGGCTGCCCGTTCCTTGCCCCGGGCCGTGACCAGGACTCGCGAGCCCATGGCACTGGCAATCTGAATCGCCGTGGTGCCAATGCCTGAAGCTCCACCATGAACCAAGAGGGTCTCCCCGGGTTGCAGGCGACCGCGATCAAAAACATTGGTCCAGACAGTAAAACAGGTCTCGGCAATCCCGGCCGCCTGATGCCAATCGAGGCTGGCCGGTTTGGGCAAGACCTGTCCCGCCGGCACCGCACAATATTCGGCATAGCCCCCACCATTACAGAGGGCGAGAACCTCATCGCCGATTTTCCACCGGCCTTGCGAATCAGCGACCGCCGCGATCTCTCCCGCGACCTCGAGCCCGGGCAGGGGACTGGCCCCGAGCGGTGGCGCATAGAGCCCCTGTCTCTGTAACAGGTCAGGGCGATTGACCCCGGCGGCCTGGACCTTGATCAAGACCTCGCCAGATTTAAGGGAGGGCAGGGGGATGGATTCCAACACCAGAACCTCGGGCCCGCCGGGGCGACTGATCGTTATTACCCTCATAGTGCTGGGCATGGTGTTTGGAAGGGCAGGGGCGGCGATTGCAGCGGTTTTGGCTTCAGGCTGAAGAATTGACACGGTTTCTCCTAATCTAAATTGTGAAGTTATGACCTTAGCAGAGTAATACCGCGAGTGAGACTAAATTTCGATATAAAAAATGTAATTTTCTATTACGGCAGATTCGTTTCGTGCTACTATTGAGGTATATTTTAAGAATTAAACTTTTATATGAGGGTAAAATGCTTTTTATTACTCCGAGTTACGATGAAGCTTTTAAGCTTTTGGTTGAATCACGCAACTATATTGCCGAGCATAATGGCACGGCGGTATGGCGGCAAGGCTATGATGCCGACCAGCAAAGGGGCCTCATCTATAGTTGCGAAACCTCGCGCCTGACGACTCGCCTGCTCGAGATCATGGCCTGGCTGATGATCCAGCGGGCCGTGCAGGAGGGGGAGATTACCATGGTCGAGGCCAATCAGGATCGCAACCGTCTCCTGCTCAATGATACCTGCCTGAAGAATCCCATCGAACTGCCCGAACTGCCCGAAGGATTGATGAATCTGTCGCTCCGTTCCTATCAACTCTATCTGCGGCTGGCGCGGCTGGACGGTTTGTTGGCCGCAAGGCTGGAGGAGGGTGAAGAGCCATCTGACCAAGGCCCAATTCTGTCGGAAGAGGAACAGCTGAACCACAGTAATATCGACTATAGTTCGATATCGAAGATTCATTGATTCCTTAAAGCCTGACCGTCTGACCCTTTTGGGAACTGTGCCAGCCAGCCTCGATGATCTGCATGATTCGCAGGGCATCACCGGTGGTGACGACTGGGGGAGAGCCATGGTTGATGGCATTGGCGACCGAGTGATAGAATTCGGTGTAACAGCCCTTAAGATGCGGATAGTCGATCACAATCTTACCCTGTTCGGTCATTTGATGAATGGCGATTTGCAGCGATTTACAGACTCCCCATTCGGGATCGCCCGGTCTTTTACCCATCCTGAGATCATCTTCTTGCTCGTCAAAACCGGTCTGGAGGATTGTGCCTTGGCTGCCGTGAATCACCATCCGCGGGGCTGGCTCGGCCACCAGCATTGATGCCCTTAATGTCACCCGCAGGGGATGGTTCTCATAGGCCAAAACCAGCAGAAAACTATCATCGACACGGGCTTCGGGGCGCTGGCTATTGATGTGGGCGGTGATGGAGGCGGGATCACCAAACAACTGCCGCGCCTGATCAATCAAATGCGGGGCCAGGTCAAAATAGAGGCCAGCCCCGGGTTCGGGCTTCTCCCGCCAATTGTCCTTGGGCAGGGGGCGATAGCGATCAAAATGGAGGTCAGCCAAGAGCGGCCGTCCAATCAATCCCGAATCCAGTGCCGCCTGCACAGTCAGGAAATGGGCATCGAGACGGCGGTTGTGGAACACCGTCAGCAGCTTGTTTTTGGCCGCGGCGAGGGCTGCCAGCTGTTCAGCCTCGGCAAGGTTAAGACAAAATGGCTTGTCAATCACGACATTCTTGCCGGCGGTTAATGCCGCCTCGGCAAGGGGAAAATGGGTCTGGTTGGGAGTCGCAATCACGACCAGAGTGATCGCCGGGTCATTAAATATCGCGTCGGGAGTCGCCACCGCAGTCGCTCCCGCCTCGAGGCATTCAAGAGTCAAACCACGACGGGTCATGATTTTAGTCAGCCGCAGACTGGCTTCAGCAAGAATGAGCGGCGCGTGAAATACCGAACCCGCCAAACCAAAGCCAAGTAAACCAACCTGAATCGGTGATG
>JASGCE010000222.1 GCA_030054295.1 Minisyncoccota bacterium | reverse complement strand
GAAGGCTCTTGCCGCAGAATGCGGCGAGAGACAGGGGGGGTAGGTCGCGAAGTTTTGTGATCGTGTTAAGACATACCCCCCAAGCAAGTCTATCGCTCGTAAGCACTCGCTGAGACTTGCTTTCCCCCGCTTTCTAAAGAAAGGGGGGACAAATTGAAACCCAACCCACCTTTCTTAAACAAAATGATAACTATCCTTTATGTTAGACCATCCCTTGCCATTAACCCGAGAAGAAAATTGTGAAAATTCCACTACCCCGCATTAAACGACAGCATCGAGTGATTCCCGGCTTTGGTCTCGCCATGGGGATTACTTTGCTGTGGTTGGGGCTGATTGTGATCATTCCCCTCGCCCTGTTGGTGATCAAGCCGTGGGAGATCGGCTGGCAACAATCATTTGCCGCGATCATGACTCCGCGGAGTCTTGCCGCCTTCAAGGTCAGTTTTGGCCTGGCCATGTTGGCGGCGGTGATCAATGTTTTTTTGGGTCTTTTGCTGGCCTGGGTGCTGGTGCGGATCGACATGCCGGGCAAGAAGATTATTGATGCCTGTGTCGATCTTCCCTTTGCCTTGCCGACTGCGGTGGCGGGAATAGCCTTGACGGCATTGTTGGTGCCACAGGGATGGGTGGGGCAGTTCTTGACGCCGCTGGGGATCAAGATTGCCTATAGCCAGTCGGGCATATTGGTGGCGATGGTCTTTATCGGCCTGCCCTTTGTGGTGCGGAGTCTTCAACCGGTGCTGGAGGAACTGGGGCGGATGGAGGAGGAGGTCGCGGCCAGTCTGGGCGCAACCGCCAGTCAAACCTTTTGGCGCGTCAGTTTGCCGACGATTTTTCCGGCGATTATTACGGGTTTTGGCCTCGCCTTTGCTCGCGGCCTCAGTGAATATGGCTCGATCATCTTTATCGCCGGCAATATTCCGGGACGCACCGAGATTGTGCCGCTGCTGATCGCGGTCAAGCTGCAACAGTTCGACATGGCCGGGGCGGCGGCCATCGGAGTCGCTATGCTTTTGCTCTCCTTTGTTATTCTCTATGCGATTAATCAGCTCAACCGCAACTGGTGGCGTAGCGCGGCGCGAGAGTCTAAATCGGGTGTCTCCGAGAGCCATGATCTGACTTCGTTTTTGCTGGTCGGTAGTGGCGATGGTCAACATTCCCCTGCCGAATCTGCGCCCCAATCATCGGATACAATGGCCACACCCGCCTATCAGCAGCGACTGGCGGAGCGGCAGCGGGAGATGACCAGCGACAGCCCGACTCCGCGAAAAGTGCCAAGATTCTTGCGGCAAAAGGAGCCAAGGCCATGAGCCAAAACCCCAAAAGGCTCCATACGGCCTGGCATAATCGGCTGCTGCGGATTGTTCTTGTCATTGCTGCGGCCCTGGTGGCCTTGCTGTTTTTGCTGCTGCCCTTGGCGGTGGTTTTTGTCGAGGCCCTGTCAAAGGGGTTGCAGTTTTATTTTCAGCAAATCGCCAAACCCGATACGGTCAGTGCGATTAAACTCTCGATTAAACTGGCATTGGTGGCGGTTCCGCTCAATATGATTTTTGGCATTGCCGCGGCCTGGGTTATTACCAAGTTTGAATTTCGGGGCAAGCGGCTGCTCATCAGCTTTATCGACCTGCCCTTCACCGTCGCGCCGGTCATCAGTGGACTGGTGTGGGTCTTGATTTTTGGAATGCAGGGCTGGCTGGGTCCCTTTTTTAGGGCGCATAATATCGAGATATTATTTGCCTTCCCCGGGATGTTGCTGGCGATTCTTTTTGTCACCTTTCCCTTTGTGGCGCGGGAACTGATTCCCCTGATGCAGCAGCAGGGGACGGAGGAGGAGGAGGCAGCCGTCTCCCTAGGGGCTAATTTTAGGCAGGTGTTTTTTCGGGTGACTCTGCCCAATATTAAGATTGGCCTGGTCTATGGTATATTGCTGTCGAACGCGCGGGCCCTGGGCGAGTTCGGCGCCATTTCGCTGGTCTCGGGCATGTTGCGCGGCAGTACCGTCACCATGCCGCTGGAGGTCGAGATTCTCTTTAACGAATATAATGCCGCCGGAGCCTTTGTCGTGGCTTCGTTGCTTTCCCTGTCGGCCCTGCTGACCCTGTTGGTACGGTCGCTGCTTGAATATCGCCACAACCGCCGCCAGCCCGAATTGCCTTCCGAGTAACCCTGAACCCTTAGTTGCAAGTTGGATCGATCATGACCATTACCGTAGAGAACCTGTCCCGCAATTTTAGGAATTTTAAGGCGGTCGATAATGTCTCCCTGACCGCCGAGAAGGGGGAGTTGCTGGCCCTGCTCGGCCCATCGGGTTCGGGCAAGACGACCCTGCTGCGGCTGATTGCCGGCCTCGAACAGCCCGACAGCGGCAGCGTTATTTTTGAAGGGGAGGATGTGACCCGCCTTGATGTGCGGCACCGCCAGGTCGGGTTTGTCTTCCAACACTATGGGCTGTTTCGCCACATGACCGTGACCGAGAATATCGCCTTTGGCCTGCGCATCAAAAACCGCCGCGAAAGACCCTCCAAGAGTCAAATTAGCGAACGGGTTCAGGAACTGCTCCATCTGGTGCAGCTGGATCGCCTTGGTCAGCGGCACCCAGATCAACTGTCGGGCGGCCAGAAGCAGCGGGTAGCCTTGGCCCGCGCCCTGGCGGTGGAGCCGCGGATCTTGTTGCTCGATGAACCCTTTGGAGCGCTGGATGCCGGGGTGCGCAAAGACCTGCGGCGGTGGCTGAGAAGGCTCCACGATGACCTGCAACTGACAACCATTGTCGTGACTCACGATCAGGACGAGGCGATGGAACTGGCCGACCGGGTGGTGGTCATGAACCGCGCCAAGATTATCCAGGCGGCAACCCCGGCCAAGATCTATGACCAGCCGAACGATCCCTTTGTCTTTCGGTTTTTGGGGGCGGGCTCGGCGGTACCACTGTTGTTCAACACCCTTGGCCATTGGCGCTCGCCCAAGATGGCCCTCGGGGGAGAGGTGATGGCAATGCTCGACCGTTCCGAGCGGGCGCGGCAGGCGGCAGAGGCGGGAGATCAGCAGCTCGACCTCTTTGTCCGCAGCCACCAGTTCGAGATGATGGCCGATTCCAAGGGGGATTGGCGAATTCGCTTTGCCGCCCTGACCGGAAGGTCGATAAGGTTCGAGGTGCAATATATTGGCAATATCGGCAATATCGGCTCAATTGCAAGTCAAGAACCACCGTCATTGAATCCCGGGGCTCCAACCCCAGATGCCTTGACATATGAGGTTGATCTCTCCCGCGAGGAGGCGGAGGAGAATGGCTTGAGCCTCGGGACTCGCGTCACCCTTACGGTTAAGAGTGGACTATTGTTTCCTCGTTAAACTTCCCTGAACTCGGCTTACCTTGTCTGCACCCTTGACGGGGCAGCGGAAATCGTTTGATTTTGCTTCAGTCTGTGACCAGATGCCACATTCCCAATTGGCTCCATCGCGCTTCCAATTGAGATGCTAGGCAAAAAAATCCCAAGAGTCACGCCTTATTTTAATCAAAACTTAATAAAAAATGGCTATAATCCGCCATTTTGCAGGTGCGAAGCATCGAGGTGTGAATTGATTCCCTGCGTCGTTCCATCGCAATGCTTTATTAACAAGAGATTACTTGCGTTTCTTGCATAGCAGCCAATCAAAAAACCATATTGCCAACTGGGAATTTTGTCTTTATATTGCAATGCATCATCGAGAGATGATAGCTCACTTCGGTGAGCGTTTCCTCCCTGAACTCGGGTCGCACTTCGGTGCG
>JASGCE010000032.1 GCA_030054295.1 Minisyncoccota bacterium | reverse complement strand
AGCCGCTCAAAGCGAGCGGCGGCAATGACGAATATGGAGAGTTATTGAAACCTAAGCGAAATTTTGAATTCTCAAGCGAACACAGTAAATTAAAAATATTATAAGGTTTTTAAAGAAAAACTTGGTATAATCAGGTAATTGGCATTAAAATTGCTGAATAAACCCCATCAATCCCGAATTGGCTCAATTAGAAGTTAGTTCAACATCATGACAAAAATTTATAACTCGCCCATCTATCTGCCCTTGGCTCCCGGAATTCGTACCCCTTCGGCCAGGCCAGCCGTGTCTAAGGTGGTGGCTCCTCAGGCGGCACCGACTCCGCTTGCCCCCTATCAAACCATATCCAATAGTGGCATCGAAAAATTCTCGTCAGCTGCCAAGGGCAATTCGACACTCTTCGCTAAGAATAATATCAAGACTCTGGCCGAGCAGCAGGCCAATCCGCCCAAGCCGGGGACGGTGGATAATCCAACCGAAGTGCCAGAAAAACTTCTAACGCAGAATGGCTCGTGGGTCTTGAATCCCCTGCTGGCGGCCAAGGCCAAGGCGCCAAAGACCATTGTTGATAGTTCGGGTCAGACGGTGGCCAATCCCGCCCTGAACTATATTGCTGCCAAAAGCACGGCGGGTTCGCAGCAGAATCTGCCGGCCTTTATTGTTGGAGCTGATGGGCGGTGGATCGCCAATCCCAATATTAAACCCGATGCCGCCGCGATTGACAATTCCCCGACGGCCCAGGGAACGGATCTCGATATTTTGCTTCCCAGTGGCAAGGTCTATACCAAGACGGGCGATATCTACAGTGTCTCTGAACTCATCAAGGCTAATCTTGCGCCCAAGGATAACAGCGGCAATGGAATTGTCAGCTATAGTTTGGCTCTCCGCGATGCTGCGACGGGTGGAGTGGGCAAGGGCGGCTTGACCGATGCCGATGGCACCTTGTTAAGGCCGGGGCTTGATGGAACCTATAGTCTCTCGCCGCAGGAGTTCGAGAAACTCAGGCTGGTTACGCGCGACAAGGTCGGAACTGACCAGCTGATTATCGTCGCCGCCAGTGGCACGATCGTCCCCGGTACCACTACCCCGCTAATTCAGTCCTACAGCAAGCCGCTTGAGATCGATTTTGTCAATGGCGCGACCCGTTCGGCCAATGGTTCACCGGCCCTGGTAAAATATGTCGCCGATTCCGACCCGACCAGTAACTTGACCAAAGAGGCCAATATCTATTCCCTGACCTCGGTCGCCCAGAAACCGCTGGTTACGGTGCCAAGCAACGACATTGGTCTTAAAAGCGGCTCGAGCATTTTGCTCAGTGATCTCTTTAAGACTCGCCTCCCCGATGGCGCGACCAATCAAAGCCTCAGCAGCTATGTCCTGGCCTTTAGCGATGCCAATTTTGGCAAGGTCTACACGACCAACGGCACGGTGATTGAGCCCGATGCCAAGGGCCTGATTACCCTGACCGCCGATCAGTACCAGTTTGCGCGGCTCGAGATTACGGATAGGACTCTCGGTAATCAGGCGAGTTTGAGTCTCTCCGCGGTCTCGACCAAGACGGTTAATGGAACCAGTTCCCTTGCCACCGTCTATTCAAACCCGACCCAGATTAATCTGACCGTCGAGAGTCGCAACAGTGCGGTGATTGCAGGGCAGGTCACCGATGCCCCTCCCGTGATTGGCGCACCGGCGGAGGTCGATGGCTATGGCTATTTGATCCGTCAGGCGGCGATCAAGAAGGATCGAAATCCAAGAGAAATTGCGACCCTGACGACCAGCGGTACGGTGCAGGTTGGCGAAGGGGATCGGCTGATTCTCGGGGAACTTATTCAAACCACCAAGGCTGCGGCCTCTAACAGTTTCGTCGATAGCTATAGGATTGCCTTGGGCAGGACCAGTACGGAGGCTGGTGCGCCGCAACTCTATCTCGATAATCGCAAACTCAACCCCGACAGCAATGGTGTCTATAGTGTGACTAAGGATCAGTTGGCGCGAGTCCAGCTCGATCCGGGCTGGAAGGGTGCAGTGACCGAGCTCTATATCAGCGCGGTCAATAAGGTTCTGCCGCCCAATACCAACAGTTCGTTCGAGTTCTATAGTCCGGTCGCCAATTTGACGGTTGCCGTGTCTGGCGTCAATAGCCTGAATGGCGCCAAGGCGATTGTCACCGCCGCCGGCCAAAGCGATAGTTTTAAACAGATCGCGACGGCCAGTCAGATTGGTCTCGGAAAAACCCCCGAACAGGCCATTGCGGTTGGCACGGTCGGTAGTTTTAATGCCATAGCGGGCGATCAAATTTTGGTTGGCGACCTCTTCTCGGCGACCAAGGCCTCGCGGGGCGAAATAACCAACTATTATCTTGCCCTGCGCGATTCGATTACCGGCGATGGCAAGGCGGCGAACGGTCAGCTTCTTCTGGATGGCCAGGTGGTGGGCGGGGCGGGAGTCGCGCCAGAAAATTTAAAGACCAGTTTTACCAGGTCAGAGCTGGATCGGCTGGTCTATCAATTCAGTGGTCGGGCCGATGATTTTATTTTTGCCGCCTCCGCTCCAACCTATGACAGTAAGGGGAACAGCGTTGGTCAGGCCTATAGTCAGGCCGTGTCGATTACCGCCTCCCTCTCGGGTGATGGGCTTCGTTCCCTGAATGTGGCGGAGGCTGTTCGCCCGCCCGCCCCCGATCCCTTCTTTGCCATTGCCAGCCGGGCCGAGGTCTTTAGGGGCGGAGCCAATGCTGATCGCGGTCTGGTCTCGACGGTTGGTAATTTTGAAACCACCGTCGGGGCGCAGATTAGTTTTGCTGATCTGGTGCAGGGTAAGGCCCCAACGGGCGGTACCATCGATGCCTATCATATTGGGATCAAGGCGGGAGGCAATAATGCGGAAGGGGCAGTCTCGGGAGCTTTGGTTTTGGACGGTAAAATTGTGGCCGGGGCTGGTTTTGTCGCCTCCGCCACCCAGGTGAGCGAAAAAACCAGCTTTACCTCAGATGAACTCTACCGCTTGACCTATCGGGTGGGAGACAAGGGGACGCGGGATGATTTTATCGTCTCGACCAGCAGTAAAAAATTTGATTCTCGGGGCAATCAACTGGCCTCGGTCTATAGTCCGGCGGTGCAGTTTAACAACCAGGTCAGCGGCGCCAATAGCCTCTCGGTTGCCCGCTATGCGGGCAATGTTAATCCCGATCTGGTCGATGGATTTACGCGGGTCGCGCGCCTGTCGCAGATCTACAAGGGCACGAGCGCAAATCCTTCTCCAGTCTTGACCACCATCATCTCTGGCGATGATGCGGGCCTGAGTGGCAGCAGCCTTATCAACCTGACATCGGTGGGTGCGGCGGCACTGGGCAGCCGTCAGATTGGATTTACTTCGGTTGAGGGTTTGCAGATCGGTCAGCTGGTGACAAGTTCCTATCTGCCCAATAACACCATCATCACTGGGATTGATGCCACCACCAAGACCGTCACATTCTCCCAAGGCCTGAGCCGAGAAATTTTTACCACGGGTGATTTTATCTTTACCGACCGCACCGACAATCCCTTGACCTTAAATAGTTTGCAAGGGGGAGCCTATAAGGATGTGACCCTGGTTACGACCGCAGCCAAGGGGGATCGGGTCATCCGCCTGAACTCGGTCTTGGGTCTGACCCCCGGACAGGCCCTGATCGGCAGTTTGATTCAAGATGGCACCGTCATTACGGCGGTCAATCTGCTCGACAATAGCATCACCCTGTCCAAACCCTTGCAGACGGGTCTGGATTCGGTTTCGACCCGTCGGATCACGGCCGATGCCAATAAGGATGATTTTACCCTCGGTTTTGACAGTCTGGATGGGCTGGCGGTAGGCCAGCGGGTCACCAGCAGTCTGCTTCCCCCCGGAACGGTGATTACGGCCCTGGACTATGATAATAATCTGGTCACCCTTTCGAACGGCCTGCTCCATGCTACGGTGGTGGGAGAGGGTTTTGCCATTCGTTCAGCCGCAGCCTCCCTGGCCGGGGAGTCCCTCACGGTTCGCGGCACCGGAACCTATCGCCCCAATGGTTCGCAGGTGGGGCAGAGTACCAGTACGGTGAAGCTTGACCCGACCCTCTCCTCGAGCATCGAATTTGGTAAACTATCCAGAGACAGTTCGGGTGTAATCACCGGCCCAGTCGCCCCCAACCAAAATATCTATGCCAGCCAACTGCTGCTCTTTAACAGTCGTGGCATCGGCGGCTACCAGAGCAGCGACCGCAGCAGTTACGGTCGATTGATTGCCTTGAGCAGCCTGTCTAATCCGGTAACCAACACGGTAAGAGCTTCAGGCATAGAATTTACTGCACCAGCTCCATTCTTGCCCTATAATCGATTTATACCTTAGATGCGCATAACTGGGAATGAATTGGAGACTATAGATGCGGATGAGAATTTTTCAAGCCGAGACCATGCCCGAAGCCATAAAGCTGGTGCGCAGTGAACTCGGCGAAAATGCGATTATTGTCTCCAGCCAGCGCGGGGATAATGGTCGCGGTGTTCGTGTAACCGCGGCCATCGATGAAAGAGACTCCGAATTTGACAGTCGTGGCCCTGAATCGGATGGCTCGCGACAATCGGTCGCGCATAATGGCGATGGCAGTACCAGACAAAATACCGAATCTCACCATGATCTCGAGGCTCCCGACACAATTGATTTGATCGCCGATTCGATGGATCGCCATGGGCTCCCCGGGGCCCTTACGGAACGGTTGCTTCGTGCCGCCATGCCGCTGGCCGAAAAGCTGCTTCGCGCGGCATCGGCCCTGTCGGTCGATCCGCCAATCATGACCATGGCGGCAGCTTTGGATAATGTTTTCCGCTTTAATCCCTTGAGCGACAAGGGGACAGGTCGTCCCTTGATGCTGGTTGGCCCGCCCGGTTCGGGCAAGACCATTACGGTGGCTAAATTGGCGGCAGCGGCGGTCCTCAGCAACCGCAAGGTCAATGTCATTACCACCGATACCATGAGGGCGGGGGGAGTCGGACAGCTCTCTGCCTTTACCAAGATTCTCGATATTGATTTGCAGACCGCCCTTGATCCCGAATCGCTGATGGATGCATTGGCGGCGATTGAACATGATGATGCCGATGCCTTGACCGTGATTGATACGGCGGGTTCCAATCCCTTTGATGCCCACGAGATGGATGAGCTGGGGCGGTTGGTGGGTACGGCACAGTGCGATACTGTGCTGGTACTCCCCGCCGGTTTTGATATCGAGGAGGCAGCCGAGACCGCGCGAGCCTTCGCCGGAATCGGTGCCACTCGGCTGCTGGCGACGCGGTTGGATGCGGCGCAAAGACTCGGTTCTATATTGGTCGCCGCCGATGTGGGGCAGCTTGAATTCTGTGGTTTGAGTGTCACCCCGCGGGTGGCCGATGGGCTGACCACCGTCAATCCGATTCTGTTGGCGCGGCTGCTCATCCCTGAATTTATCCCGGCAACCAGCGTGGTTGCTTTAAACCAATCCCTGCTGGGTCAAGGTCATAGTGTATCATGAAGTCGCTTTCGGTATTTAGGCCCAATCTTAACCGACCATCGGGTCGCGCCATTGCCGCCGCGGTTCGCGCGACGGTCAATAGTCAGGTCAGCGACCAGGCGACGGAACTGGCGCAGTTGGTCGAACCCAAGGCTTCGGTGGCCAAGGAATCCCCGCTCGATAGTCAAGTCAAGGCGGCTGGTCTGGAGTCAGCTGCACCTCCGACCGATCTTGCTCTGCCAGTGGGTAAAAACATCATTGCCATTGGTTCGGGTAAGGGTGGGGTTGGCAAGACATTTTTTTCGATCACCCTCTGTCAAGCCCTGGCCAGCTGTGGCGAGCGGGTATTGTTATTTGATGGCGACCTTGGCCTGGCCAATATCGATGTCCAGATCGGGGCCTCGGTCAAACATGACCTCAGTCAGGTGGTGCGGGGGCGCGTCACTATGGCCCAGGCGGTGACTCCCTATCCTGCCAGTGGTTTTGATATATTGGCGGGGAGTTCTGGTGGAGGGAGTCTAGCCTCCCTCTCGCCCACGCGGATTGCGATGCTGGGACGAGACCTGGTTGAGTTTGCGGTAAATTACGACTCGGTGGTGATGGATTTGGGGGCAGGGGTTGATCGGATGGTACGATATTTGGCCGGTCATGCGGGTCGAAGGATGGTGATTCTGACCTCCGAGCCGACATCCATGACCGATGCCTATGCCTTTATCAAAATGGTAATGAGTGACGATCCCAAGGCCGAGGTGCAGGTGGTAATTAATCAGGCCCGAACCCTGCAGGAGGGAGAAAAGACCTTCGCCGCCATCGAGGGGGTCTGCGAAAGGTTTTTGAATTTTCGTCCGCAATTGGCTGGAATTGTCCGTCGCGATCGGCGGGTCAATGAAGCCATTCGGGCGCAGGTTCCGATCTTGAATAAATTTCCCGGGGCCGATGCGGCGATTGATATTATCGGCATTGCGTCGAGGCTCCGCAGCCAGAAATGATCCATTCGGTTATTCCGAATCCCGAAGCCGCGACGGAGACTGTGCGGACAGCTGCGCCAACCCCGGCGCCTGCTTCCCCTCAGCCCCTGTCTCCATCGGTGGTCGTGACCCAGAGCCATGCGGCCCTGTCGCCTCCCCCGCCAGCCCAAAGCGAAACTACGGTGGAATCAAATCCGCAGCCCAGTTCCCCGCAACCGCAACCGCCACCATCAGTGCCACCATCAGTGCCAGAACCCGTGCCAGAACCCGTAGCAGAACAAAAGACTGGAGCAGGCCCGCCGACATCGGGTTCGCGGGTTACTTCGGCATTGCCATTGTTGGTAAATCCCGACTGGTTGCAGCTTTTGGGGCGGGTGGCGATTCTATCGGCGGTGGTGACGGCGGTTGATCATGCGGGTATTGCGACTATCGAGACCAGTCTGGGTGTGCTTACGATCAGGATTCCCACAGTCGATTCCGCCCATTTTGCGGTTGGGACGCAGCTTCAGATTCTGATCAGCCAGGACCCCGATAGTCTCCAAAAGACCATTGTTTTGGCCCTTGGCGATTCGCCCTTGCCGCCGATTGACTTTGGTCTGGGGCAAAATAGCAGCGACTCGGTCAAGCAAAACTGGCGGCGCGCGACATTGGGGGAGGAATTGCCCTTGACCATTGCTGCCGCTCCCCCGTCCGAAGGCAAGATCGCGACGGCAGCGAAGAATGGCCAGTCGCAAGCCAATACTGCGGCGGTGATCGAGGGGCTGGTCGAGGTCGAAAAGACCGGCACGCCAATCTCGACGGCCTTTCTCGCCAGCCTGCTGGGCCAGAGCGGTGCCGAGGCAGCCACCGCGATTGACAATCGCCCGAGAGCGACGGGGGGCCAACCCTTTACCGTCTCCCCTCTGGCGATCTCGACAACCACCGAGGGATTTTCTGGCCCGGTGCCGATCCTCTCCGCCGTTAGTGGGGAGGGGCCAGGGTTGATAACCAGTTCGGCAAAACCCGCGACTCAATCGCCAGTCTTGAGCGAAGAGCTTACACTGCCCGAAGCCTTAAAAGGGGTTAATAGCGGCCAGACCTATAGTGTCAAGATCGCCGGATATTTTGATTCGGTTGGGCGATTGATCACCGCTGCGGGACAGGGGCCAAACCCGCCCGAGACAGTTGCTGCGACGGCGGCGACGGCGGCAAAGATTAACGAATCGATCCATCAGGACAATGCCCAGACCCTGTTTGATCTGGGCAAGAACTATGGTGCCAATTCCCTGGTCATTGCCCAGTCGATTGGTCAGGATCAGCAGGGTCGCGCGGTTCTGGCGATTGGTGCGGCATTGGTGACGGCGGATATTGCTCCCCCCAAGTTGGGCAGTCTTTTGCTCTTGATTTGGCAGCCGCCGCGGCGGTTGGAATCCTCGCTCAAGCTCCAGGCCAAGTCGGTCGCCGATGCCTTTGCGATTCTGCTGGGGGCGACTAGTCTTGGGAATGGGGGGGGTGGAGGAGGTAGGGGGGGCAATGCCCCGGTGGCGGCGGTTGTGCCGCGGCTGGGCGAGTCGCTTTCGGCGCAGCTGGGATTCTATTCCAAGGCTGCGCGGGATGGAGAGATCTCGGCCCTGATCTCGCCCGCCACTCGTAATATCCTTGAGACCATTCCTGAGGCCAAGGCGAGTTTGCAAAGCTTGACTCAGGCGGTGCAAAAACAGGCCATGAGCGAGGGTGAGGGTTGGCGATCCATGACCATTCCTTTGATCACAGACCCTTCGGTTAATGGTCTGGCGGTACAGCCTCTCCATTGGTATTTTCATGGTGGGGCTGGGGAGGCGGAGGCGATTCTCGACGAGGAATCCCATAAGGCGGTTAAGAAGGCTGGTAAGAGATTTATCGTCGATTTAAAGCTTTCTCGACTGGGCGAGATTCAGCTGGATGGGTTGCAGAGAGAACAGAATTTGAATCTCATCATTCGCAGTCGGGAGCCTTTGGACCTTGGGGTTCGGGCGGAATTGAATCGGGTTTTTGCTGCGGCCATGACCAAGAATCGGTTGGGTGGGACGATTATTTTTGTGGTTGCTGATCTTTTTGTGCCGCCGATCAGCGAACCTGTTGATCAGACTCAGCCGGGCATTGTGGTGTAGGGGAGTTTTCTACTTAGCAAAAAAGAAAAAAGAAAAGCGGTTTGGCTGCAAGCCAATGAGCGTAGCGAATGTTAGGGGGTCACAGACCTTTTTACAATTTGAAGCGACGCAGTCATTCAAGCCGACCGCACAATCAGAAATTAGTATTTTGAATAGAAGCGCGTTCGTTTTCTCCCAATGAATTATTTATCCTTTCTCGCTTGCGAACGAAGTGAGCAAAAAGCGAGTAAGGGTAAATAATTCATAAGAACGCGCTGCTTCACCTCCCCTTCCACAGGAAGGGGAGGATAGAAACTCTTGGCGAAGCCGTAGGCAAGCCTTAGAGTTTCTTGGAGGGGTTGGTTATTGTCTTTATAATCAATAGGTTAAACAACCCCTCCAAGTCTCGCTAGGCAGCAAGCTGCCAAGCTGCGACTATCCTCCCCTTCTAAAGAAGGGGAGGTGAATTGATTCCTAGCTGTTTTGAGTAGGTCTGACGGCTCCGCCTTGCATCCGAATAATGCTATCCATTTTATTGTCATTCCCCGCCAGGTTGCCCCCGTCGGCGAATGCCGACATTCGTCGGCAAGGCAGGGGCAAAAGCAGACGGGGAATCTCGCTTTCTTTTTTACGCTCTGAAAGCAAAGCGAGATTACCCGTCTCGCTACTTCGTAGCGGCGGGTAATGACAAGAGTGGGTGGCGCAATCGGCGGGTGATGACAAGAAGGTGTCATTTGCTCTATTCCCTACTCACCTCGATTCACCCACCGGTTTGCCGGCAGGATGATCGTGACCGTCGTCCCCTGTCCCAAACGGCTGTCAATCCGGAATAGCCCACCGTGTTTCTCCGTCAAGGCCTTACTGAGCGGCAGCCCCAGGCCCGAACCAGCATATTGCCGCGACAATGTCGAATCGACCTGACCAAAGGGTTCAAGAATTCGAGCCAGATTCTCCTTGGCAATACCAATCCCCGTATCCGTAACCGTTATGCTGATTTCCCCCGTTGGGGTAATCAGCGATTGAATCTCGATTGTACCATTTGCCAAGGTAAACTTGAGCGAATTAGACAATAGATTCAACAGTATCTGCCTGATCACCCTTTCGTCGGCGCGAATGACAATCGGTTGAACAGGATCAACAACCTTAATCGAAAGATTCCTTTTTTCTGCCCCTTCGCGGATGATTCGCAGCGACTGTTCGATACAGTCATTCAGCCTAAAGTCAGTCTCGTGGAGTTCAAACTTGCCCGATTCAATTTTTGACAGGTCGAGAATATCATTGATCATCTCGAGCAAATGAACCCCGGCAAGATTAATATCCTGAGAATAGTCAATGAACTTTGGGTTAAATTCGCTGCGCTTGAGTTCCTTGGTAATAACCTCCGAGAAGCCAATAATCGCATTGAGCGGAGTGCGAAGTTCGTGACTCATATTGGCCAGAAAACTGCTTTTAGAACTATTGGCAACCTCGGCCATTTCCTTGGCCGCGGTCAGCTGCTGTTCAAATCGGCTGCGCTCGGTAATGTCGATAAAACTATAGACAATCCCAATCTCCTCGCTCAATTGACGGCGCACCTCGACCACCGTGCCATTGGCCAGAATATGTTCGTAAATTTCCTGGTGATTCCTTTTATCGCGCAAGGAATCGACCTGGGTTGGTTCAAGGCTGGGGTCGATCACCCGCCCCTGAATAAAGGGCAGGCCGGCAAATTCCGACAGGTGCCGACCCACCTGTACCGAACTGCGCTGAAAGGCAAATAGTTCGATAAACTGTTGATTCCAAACCACCATCCGCAGCTTTTGATCAAAGACGCAGATGGCTCCGGCCGCAGCCTCCAGCGTACTGGCCAGAATTGCCGCCGAACGGGCCAGCCTTTGCTCGCGCAAAAAAGTGGGGCTATTGTCGGCAATGACCAGCAAATAGCCCCCCTCCTTGAGCGGATATTCCGTCCATTCCAAAACCTGTCCACCATCGGTCAGTCGGGTCATAAAACTATTCTGCACCGACGAATGGCGACTGAGCCGCAGTTCCAACCAGGCGGCGCGACTCTGACCCTGAAGCTCCAGCAGGGGCGAGTTCGATAGGCCGGCCATCAGGGCGCGATATTCGCATCCTGGAACAATCTCCCGCCAGAGTCGCTCAACGAACAGAGAGGCGCGGCGATTCCATTCGATGATGCGATCATCGGCATCGAGAACCAGACAGCCAATTTCTAAACTGTTAAAGGCGCGATAGAGAATATCGGGGGTAACAGCCCGTTCCTGTTGTTCAATATCGCCAAAGCGATTACGACGCCAGCGACGAACAATCTGGGCAATGGTGCGATAGCCGCCAATCGAACTAAAGACCACCCAAATCAGAGAGCCCGCAAAAACCAACCCCGCCAGTCCAACCAGCAAAACCAAAGCGGCGAAAACAATAGTGAGCAGTTCGGTTAACAAGGTTGGTCAATCCCACTTCTGGAGTTACGAGCCGAACAAAAGCCCTGACCCTAATTCTTGCCTTCAAAGACCATGGTTTGCCCATGTTTAAAGACAAAAAACTGATCCTCGCTGATGCCGGCATCGGCGCGGGCCTTGGCCAAGAACTGTGGCGGCTGATCCAAGGGTTCATCGGCCATGGCAAAGGTACCCCAGTGAATGCCAAAGGCCTGTTTGGCCTTTACATCTTGCCGGACCTGAACCGCCTCCGCTGGATTGGTATGAGACCGCTTCATAATCTCGGGCGGATTATAGGCGCCAATGGCAATGGCCGCCAGATCAAAGCCGCCGATCTTCGCCCCAATGTCTTTGGTATCTTTGGAATAGCCAAGGTCGCCGGAGAACCAGAATCTGAACTTCGGATGAAGCACCGCATAGCTGCCCCACAGGGTTTCGTAACGGTCACCCAAACCCCGCGCACTCCAATGCTGAACCGCGAGCAGTTCAATCTTGAGCGGGGCGGTTTTACCCATAAATTCAGTCGTCTGATCCCAGTCGAGGGCAAAGACATTCTGACCCTCGCCTTGAATAATCGCCCCCTTGATCTCCTCGCGGAACCAGTAGTTAACCCCGAGCGGCACAATAAATCGCGGCGGGCCACCGGGCTGTTTCATCAGCCGCTGCACCGTAGCCTCGTCCAGATGGTCATAGTGATTATGCGAAATCAGCACCAGATCAATATGGGGCAATTGGTCAAAGGGAATCCCCGGTGGCTGGTGTCTTTTTGGCCCCATCCTTTTGAAGGGGGAGGCGCGGTTGCTCCAGATCGGATCGGTTAGGATATTGACTCCATCCAGCTGTAAAAGCACGGTGGAATGTCCGACCCACGATACTCGGGTTGCTAAACCCTTGTCTTGGATAAGTGCAATATCGGGATCCATCGTGGGAATCGCATTAGGCGCAGGCTGAGGCCTATCTTCAAATCTGCGCTTGATCATCCATTTAAAAACATTGGAACCCTTGGGTCTTTGCATCCGCGCCATATAGCGATTTTCGAAACCATCGGGGCGGTGGTGGGCCTTGCTGGCATCATAGTCAGGATTGACTGGAGTCTTCATAAAATAACACCCCGCCAGCCCCGAGGCCAGCATTACAAATGCCAAAGATATCCATAGAATTGGTTTAATCAGTCTTTTCATACGAGCAAACTATCATAGATTAAAGCGAAAGTGAAAAATATCACCATCGTGAACGCGATATTCCTTGCCTTCTAGGCGCATTTTGCCAGCATCCTTGGCTCCAGCCTCCCCACCACAGGCGATAAAATCATCATAAGCGATGGTCTCGGCGCGGATAAAGCCCTTCTCGAAGTCGGTGTGAATGACCCCGGCGGCTTCAGGTGCCGAGGCCCCCTTGGCAACCGTCCAGGCATGGGCTTCTTTTGGCCCGACGGTAAAGAAGCTGATGAGACCGAGCAGGTGATAGCCGGCGCGAATGACCCGCGACAGACCTGCCTCCTCCAGCCCCAACTGGGCGAGAAAATCCGGCTTATCCTCCTCCGCCAGGGTCGAGATCTCGGCCTCGATGGCCGCGGTAATCATCACCATGTCATTGCCTTCTGATTTAGCCTTGGCGGCGACGCGGTTGCTCCAGTCATTGCCGGTCTTGACCTCCCCCTCGTTAAGGTTACAGACATAGAGGACTGGTTTGGCGGTCAAAAGCTGCATGGTTTTAAGGATTTGGCGATGCTCCGGGCTAAAACTCGCCTGGGCCAGCAGCTGCCGCACCGGGTGACCTTCACGGAGCAGTTTTAACGCCGCCTGCATGATCTCGAGGGCTTGGGCCGCTTCCTTATCGCCGCCGCGGATCCTTTTATTCAAGGCGACTTCGCGTTTTTCCAGCGATTCGAGATCGGCCAGCATCAATTCGGTCTCGACCGTCTCGGCATCGCGGAGGGGATCGACCGAGCCCTCGACATGGGTCACATCATCATCTTCAAAACAACGCAGGACATGTATGATCGCATCGGTTTCGCGGATATTGGCCAGGAATTGATTGCCAAGACCCTCACCCTTGGAGGCCCCGCGCACCAGGCCAGCAATATCGACAAACTCCAACTGAGTCGGAATGATCTTGGCCGACTTGGCCAGTACCGCTATCCGATCGAGCCGCGGGTCTGGCACCGAGACGCGACCGACATTGGGTTCAATCGTACAGAAGGGATAGTTGGCCGCCTCGGCAGCCTGAGTGGCGGTAAGGGCATTAAAAAGGGTCGATTTACCGACATTGGGCAAACCAACGATACCGCATTGAAAACCCATGACTACAAGTTCCTGAGGGATTGTTTAAAGTTCCGTACCCTAGCAGATGCACCCATGGGTTTTCAACCTTGGTCGAGCGAGTTACCGGTTATTGACGATTTTCTTCATCTCCGACACCGAGTCGGTGATTCGCTTGCTGACAATTGCCGCGGTTTCACTGGCCGACTTACCGACCATTGTGGCCAGTTCATGGGCATTGGCGACGGCCTTGTCGAAGGCCAGCTGGGCCAGTTCGGACTGTTTGGCAATCCGCTGCTCGACCGAGAGAGAAGCATAGGACTGTTTGACAGCGGCCATCGCCTCCTCCATCGTCTGGGTGATAATCTCGCCTTGCCTTTTGGTAATCTCGGCGACATTGGAACCAGCGACCTTGCCCGCCTTGAGGAGGGCATTGAGGTTCTCGCGGTTATGGAGTGCCAAGGCCTCCATATCGACTTCCGGCCACTTAAAATGGGCAAAGAGGTGCTTGAAGTCGGTATCGACAGAATCAGACCGGTTACCATCGGTGCTGTTCCAACCCTTGCTGGTGTCGCTGTTGCCCAGGCCATTGCTGCCCATGCCACTTGTGGATTTGGGCGGGGTGGGAATCGGGTTGGTCGTGGCGTTGGTCGTGGCGTTGGCCCTTGTCGAACCCATGCCATAGGTCTGTTTGGACGCACTGGTCGAACTGGTTGAACTGTGACCATCGCTGTTGGTGTTGCTATTCAAGTTCGGGGTCAAGTTCGCATTGGGAATCGGAGCCGTCACCGGACTGGCCTTAACACCAGAGGCCGGATTGGTCTTGGACCCTTCGTTCGGGTTGAGAGGGGATGCCATAATATAATTCTCCTTTAGTTGTTATTGCGACCCGACCCCATTGTGGAGCCAGTCTTATTGTTCGAGGGAGTGGCAGGCTTGATCGCAGGCTTGCCCATGTGACTATTGCCCGTAACCTGCACCTTGCTCGTTTTGGTGCTGGATTTGAGGGGAGTCTTGGGAAGTTCTTTGGCACCCGAAGATAAGGCACCATTGGGATTTTTTCCGACCATTATTAACTCCATGAGTTAGAGAAATAGTACTCAATAGCTGTAAACGAATCTTCCCTGTACTATAGTTACTGTAGCAGATTGGTTAGTAATTGACAAAGAATTCTTAAATAAATAAAAACTTTACCATCATGATTGAAGTAATATTTAACGATTGAAGCTGGTTTTGTAAGTAAAAACAGATGGTAGTAAGAGCAATTCTCACTTCAGATATTACACAATATTTGTCTTGTCCCCCGCGCTCGCAACCCCCCCTTGTCATTACCCGCCGCTACGAAGTAGCGAGTCGGGTAATCTCGCTTTGCTTTCAGAGCGTAAAAAAAAGGAAGCGAGATTCCCCGTCTGCGGTTGCTTCGCAGGCGAAGCAACCTTGCGGGGAATGACAATAAAAAAGGAGTCCGCTCGACCCGCCCCCACCCGCTTGTCATTACCCGCCGCTACGAAGTAGCGAGTCGGGTAATCTCGCTTTGCTATAAAGATTACAAAAGGAAGCGAGATTCCCCGTCTGCGGTTGCTTCGCAGGCGAAGCAACCTTGCGGGGAATGACAAAAATGGAACCCTATTTCTTGCCCAGTTCTTGGGATCGGTTAAAGGCTGCTGTGACGGCTTTAATCAGTTCCTGCTTTAAGCCGCCGTCGCGCATTAATATCTTCAAGGCGGCTTCGGTTGTGCCGCCCTTGCTGGTGACCATTTTGCGCAGTTCAGACGGAGAATCTTCTGCCAGATAGAGCATCCTTCCCGCACCAGCAACCGTTTGGATGGCCAGGCGATTGGCAACCTCTGGCTCAAGGCCAAGACTCACCCCGGCCTCGGCCAGATATTCGGCCAGTAAAAAAACATAGGCCGGGCCGCTGCCCGACAGGGCGGTAACTGCGTCAAAATCGGACTCCCGCGTGAGCCATTCGACTTCGCCCACCGCCTCCATCAGTTCTTCGGCCAGTTTGATCTGATGTTTAAAACAGTCATCGGCGAGCAGGGCCGTCATCCCCTCCCCAACCGTCGCGGGCAGGTTGGGCATGGCGCGAATGACCGATTTGGCTCCCGACAGGCGGCGGATGGTTTCCACCGTAATCCCCGCAGCGATGGAAATGACCAGCGGTTTATCGGCTTCGATGATGGCGCGATATTGCGGCAGGACTTCAGGAAAACTCTGGGGTTTTATGGCAAAGACAATGGCCTTGGGTTTATGGTAACCGTCCAGATAGTCGTCAAACGAATGATAGAATATAAACGGCTGTTCGTTCAAATCATCCAGGGTAGGGGTCAGCGGATCGATGCCTATGACCGCAAAGTCGTTAAAGTAACTCCAACCATTGATGAGGGCAGTCCCCATCTTACCGGTGCCAACAATCAAGATTTCCTTGTCTCGAGACATGGTTATTTGCCCTTTTTAGAGTCTGCCAGAGTCTTCTCGAGCGCCGTCAATCTTGTCATCAGGTCTTCGTGTTGCTTTAAAATCTGTTCCTGGGCTTCCCGCGCCGTTACCACCATGGCCTTGACGGTTTCGAGATCATCGCTGCGGGCCAGTTTCATTTCGGCCGCGATCTTTTCGAAGTTCGACTGCATGAAGGTTTGGAACTCCTGCTGGGCCGCGATCATCGCGTCGCGCGCCCCGCCCATGATGCCCGCCGAGGAACTGTTGGCCATTCGGGCAAAGTCTTCAAAAATATTTTTTGGTGTTGGGTCGCTCATGATTTCCTCCGCATTATGGGATAGTTGTAGTTTATTATGATAGAAATTATTCGCGCCCGCAATGGGTTAAACCCATGGCAAAGGGTGAATAGAATTAACGGCTGAGGTAGCTGGATTTTGTAAAATGGTGGGCGCAACAGGGATTGAACCTGTGACCCCTACGATGTCAACGTAGTGCTCTCCCGCTGAGCTATGCGCCCCCAATTTCTCGCCCTGTATAGACTATTGCG
>JASGCE010000221.1 GCA_030054295.1 Minisyncoccota bacterium | reverse complement strand
CGTCGGCGGTTGTGCGAGCTTCGCTCGCGCCGCCGAGGCTCGCAGTGACGATTTTATTGGTTGAAGCCTCAAGGATTCTTAGGGAAACAGACTATATCAAAGAATCAGTCTATATCCTTCACTCAGAACGATTTGAAAAAATGAATCGAACTGGCCGTGCCAGCCCATCCCCCATCCTTTGCCAAACAATATAGAGCAGGCTGGTAATGGCCAGGCAGTCCCACCACGAATCGGTAGTGATCTCGTAATTGACCAGCGCCGTAGACAGGGCCATGACCAGGGTCGCAAAGGCAAAGGGACGATAGGCCTCGGCCATCTTGCCAATTCGCCAAATCACCAGCTGAATAAAGATCAAGAATAACAGGACTCCGACGATACCGGTCTCGACCCACAGTTGCAGCAGTTGGTTGTGGGGATAGATTCCCCCGCTGCCAACATAGAGATAGTTCAGCCGCTCGGCCTCGGTGACCTGCAACTCACGCGCCGTGCCGAGACCCCAGCCGCGCCAAGGATGGTCGTGAATCCGCGCCGCCATATAGTTCCAGATTTCCAAACGGTGAATGCCCGAACCCTTGACAATTCCGTCAAAACGACTACGGAGCGAAGTGATCGCCTGGATAAGCCAAGGGGCCGTGATAAAGAACACAGCAACCAGGCTTTGCAGCGCGATCCTTACCAGGCGCGGATGATAAAAGGCGATAACCGCAGTTGCAATCGCCAAGACCCAAGCGACCACCGCCGTCGTATTGCTGCCAAAAACCAAGGCCAGCGAGATGGCGATTACCAAGATCGCTAAATCCAACCACCGACCTCTTTGACTGGCAAAGGCTAGGGCCGGCAAAATCATCAGTGAGACATAGGCTATCCCACGGTTATATTGGGTCGGGTGATTATCCATGGCAAAGAGTTTGCGCAGCGGAAAACCCATGGCCAGATCGACCAACAGAATTGTGACCCCAATCACCAGTCCAATCGTAACCAGCCGCAGCAGCTGTTCTCCGGTCAGTAATCGTTCGATGGGGGCGCGCCGCGCCAGTTCGAGCAGCAACAGGGCCCCGATAAAGATCAGACTGGCCTGAATACTATGTTCGAGCGCGAGTTGAAGGTTACATTGGCTACAGATGGTCAGACTGGTCCAAAGGCCAAAGGCAAGGACCAAAAGCCAAACCGGCCAGTCAAAATGACTGACCCTGAGCGGGGTGCGGCCTACCACCATGGCCGCCGCGAGACCCAGGAACAGGACGGCACCCAGGGCGGCAAAAACCGGCCCCGCCACCAGGCCAAAGGAGGGCAGGGCGACCATCACAATGCCAATAATCAAGGATATAATCTTCATAAAAAGGCCTTTAGTTGCCGAACAGCAGATAGAGTCCAATGACGATCAGGGCTATACCCGATAACCAGTTTAGTCTTTTTTTGAACCTAGGGCTTTTAATCATCCCACCGAGCTTCTCGCCCAGTTTGGCGACAATCATGACTCCCAACATGCCGCTGATAAAGATAATCGCCATTATCCCCAAACCGCTCCACAGGGTTATTTCGCTAAGGTTAATAAACTGCGGGAAAAACGATATGTAAAACAAGACGATCTTGGGGTTGGTTAAGCCAATGATTGAACCGCTGACCAGCAGGGCCAGGGGACGGTCTGGGTCCTTGGTTTTTTTGCCGCTGGGGTTAGGGGCAGGATTGTCATCCTCGATCTTAATCAAGAAATTACTGATCCCCAGCCAGATGATATAGGCGGCTCCCAAATAACGCACCCAGATCATGGCCGGGGCCAGCATCGTCGCCACTACGCCCAGAGAAAATATCGCCAAGCCGCCATAGACGACATCGCCCAGCATCTCCCCGACCAAAAAATAGCAGGTGCGCCAAAAGCCGCTTCTGGCTCCGGTCGCCATGATGGCCATAAAGCCCGGCCCCGGCAGCAGGGCAAATAGGAAAACCGCTACCGCCATCTGAAATAGAGACCATGCCGTCATTGTTTGAACTTCCTTAACCTAGGTTGGCCAGCCGAGAACCAGCCCAACCATTATCAATATCACGCCGCAGACACTATTGATTCGCCGCGCCATGATCGGATTCTTGATCATTTTTTGCAAGGAGCCGCCGCCCGCAGAGACTATCGCCACGCCAGTTATAAGACCAAGGCTGACAATCGCCATCACCCCCATTCTTTGATAGAAATCAAGCACCGCGACATTGACAAAGAGCGGAAAAAACGACAGGTAAAAGATAATCACCTTAGGGTTGGTCCAGCTGATGATGGCTCCGGTAAGATAGAGTTTTCCAGCCGATTGGCGGTTTTTGACAAGGCTCGCATCACTCTCCTCTCGGTTCATTCTTTGGCTCTGAACCGCGGTCAGGATCATCTTGACGCCCAGATAGACAAGATAGCCCCCGCCGCCCAGCCGCACAAAAACCATATAGGGTTCGATCTGATCCGCGACCAGTCCGAGGGAGAAGACCACAATGGCGGCATAGGTCAGGTCTCCGGTCAAGGCCCCCAAACCCATCAGCACGCCGCGGCTAAAGCCCCCCTCGGCGCTGACGGCGAGCATGGCCATGACTCCCGGGCCGGGGATGACGACAAAAATCACGACAGCAAGATAAAGGTTGAAGATGGTTGCGAGAGTCATTATGCCATTCAACAATGTGTAATAGAATTATGGTGCGGGGGATAGGGATGGGAAGGGGATAGTAATCACGGCTTTAAATTACTGTTGTAATTTCCCAAGCTTTATCACAAAATCCCCCTCATAGTACAGACTGGCTTTAATTGATTTTGGGAAGTTTGAATGAAAAATCTATGGTGTCACCGACTTGGCTTGTGTCTATGGGTCATGGCCCTGCTGCTAATGACAGTACCGGTCATGGCTGCGGAGTCTCAGCCCGAGATTAAACCCGCGGCCAACGAGGCTCTGGTCGGGGAAGAGACCCCCGAGATTCCAGCCCCCGAGATTATGGGCCGATATGGGCGATTGGAATTTGCCGGGGTGTTTCCTGCCGCAACTCGCGGTAAGGATTTCCCCGAAACCTATCAACCGAAAACAAGCATTTCGGCCAGTTCGGGAATTGGTTTTGGCGCGGCCTTCGGCTATCAGTTTGATAATATCTGGGCGGTCGAACTGGCCGTCAACCATCGCTATTTTACCGTGTCGGGAACCTATGACAGTTCAAGTCCGATTCAGAACCTGCCGGGACTCTATCAGGTTAATTTTAAGTCGTCGGTCAATTCGGTGACCGTAATCCCGACCCTGAGGGTGGGTTATGATGTGATTAAAGACATCAGACTTACCGGCAGTCTTGGCATGGGCATCAGTAACAATGTCACCAATGTCCGAGAATCCCATCAACCCAATAACAACAACTGGCGCAGCCCCTATACAAACGGCGACTATTGGAATCACGATGGTATGTCCTGGACAAGTTTTGTCTGGTCGATTGGGGTCGGTGCCGAATATCGCCTGACCGAGAAACTCTTCATCACCACCGATGCCAATTACATCAGGCTTGGGGAGATGCACTGGTCGGAACGGTGGCGTAATCTCATCACCGGTCAAGGTGGTGCCGAGCGGACCCTCACCCCCTATAAAATTTCGGCCTTTGAATCCCGAATTGGGCTGGGATATAGGTTTTAGGCTGGGCTATTGCAGCAACCTCTCCCTTGCGAGGCAAATTGCCTTCTGCTAGATTGTTCCTACTTTATGAAGTTCTGGAATGGGGCGATGAATTTGTCCCCCCTCCCTAAAGGGAGGGGGGACAATAGATGAAAAAACTGCCCCCCCTCCCTTTAGGGAGCGGGGGGAAGGCTCACGATGCGAAGCAGA
>JASGCE010000220.1 GCA_030054295.1 Minisyncoccota bacterium | reverse complement strand
TTAGCAATTACAATGTATTAAGCTTTTCTGGATTCTTCACTAAGAACAGTTACCCTCGCAAGGCTCGGACTGTTCTAAGTTCAGAATGACAAGTTTGGGGTTTTTCAGTGTTTCCTAAAGATAGTTAAAGTCAGATAATCAGCCTGTTACCATAAGGAACAGGTTCACAGTAACCAAGAAGTCTGAGTCGGTGCAGATGCATCAAGGGCCCATGCAGAAAAAAGGAGGGTTAAGTTCAGTGATAGATAGATATTTTTCGCAGCACGGCCATTCCCTTATCGCTTGGGCAAGTGTCTCTGGAGCAAGTGTCTCTGGAACAAGTGTTTCTGGGGCAAGATTCAGGATTTCCAAAATGCGCACCCAAACCCTGTGGTTGAGCCATCCCGTCTGATCAAAACACTGTTTTGATCAAGGGGACTCGTGCCAAGAGGGGCGGCGGTGCTGCGGATAGAAGGCAAGATGGTCAAGCGTATGCTGATCGACGCGACTCATTCCGAGGAAACTCGCGTTGTCATTTTAAACGATAATCGGGTTGAGGATTTTGATGTAGAATCCTCGACTAAAAAGCAAATAAAAGGCAATATCTATCTAGCCAAGGTGGTGCGGGTTGAACCCTCGCTCCAGGCCTGTTTTGTCGAATATGGCGGCAATCGCCATGGCTTTTTATCCTTTGCCGAAATTCACCCCGACTATTATCAGATTCCGCCCGAGGATCGCGCTGCCCTCTTGGCCGCCGAAATGGAGGAGGAGGCGGAGGAGGAGGAGTCGCTCGAGGCCAATGAGTCAAATGAGTCAAATGAGTCAAATGACTCTGTTGATTCTGGGGTCGATTCTGGGGTCGATTCTGGGGATTCCAATTCCGAATCAGAACTCGAATCGGACAGCGAAAATTCCCCGACTATGGCTGTGGAATCCTTCAATGATTCAGATGCGGAATCGGTTTTGCAGCCAGATCAAGAAGGGGGCGAAAATAGTCTTGATGGGGAGGGGGGTTCGCCAGCAGCCGATTCTCGGCCTCATCGCCCCCGTCGTCGTTCGGCGCAGAATGGTCGGGATGGCGCGGTTAAAAAGGCTCCGCGCGCGCCTCGCAAGGTCTATACGATTCAGGATGTGATTATGCGTCGCCAGTTGATGCTGGTGCAGGTGGTGAAGGAGGAACGGGGCAGCAAGGGTGCGGCCCTGACGACCTTTATCTCTCTGGCTGGTCGTTACTGCGTTTTGATGCCCAATTCGCCCAAGAATGGCGGCATCAGCCGCAAGATCACCAGCATGGAGGATCGCCGTAGGCTCAAAGAATTGCTGCGCGAATTTGATCTGCCCAAGGGGGTCGCGGCCATCGTCCGCACCGCCGGGATGGAACGCACCAAGTCCGAAATTAAACGCGATTTCGACTATGTTTTTAGGCTGTGGGAAGATATTCGGGAACTGACATTGAAGTCTCATGCCCCGCTGCTGATCCACGAGGAGGGGGATTTAATCCGCCGCGCCATTCGCGATCTCTACAGCCGCGATGTGGAGGAAATTTTGGTCGAGGGCGAGTCGGGCTATCAGGTCGCACGGAACTTCATGCGGATGATCGTCCCCAGCCATGTTGGTAAGGTTCTGCCATACCGTGACCCTTCGGTTCCCTTGATGCAACGCTATCAGGTTGAGACCCAGTTGGATGCGATTCACTCCCCCACGGTGCAGCTTCGCTCGGGGGGCTATATTGTCATTAACCCGACCGAGGCCCTGGTGGCGATCGATGTCAATTCGGGCCGCGCGACCAAGGAGCGACATATCGAGGAGACCGCCCTCAAGACCAATATCGAGGCAGCCGACGAGGTTGCTCGGCAGATCAGGCTGCGTGATTTGGCCGGGCTGGTGGTGATCGACTTTATCGACATGATGGAGTCGCGCAATATCCACGCCGTTGAACGAAGGCTGAAGGAGGCGATGAAGAATGATCGGGCGCGGATTCAGATTGGTCGCATCTCCTCCTTTGGTCTTTTGGAACTGTCGCGGCAAAGGCTGAGGTCGAGTCTGTTGGAATCCTCCTCCACCCTCTGTCCCCATTGCGGAGGCACCGGCCATCAACGATCAACCGAATCGAGTACCCTCCATGTGCTGCGGGCCCTCGAGGAGGAGGGGATGGGCGGTCGCACGGCGGCCCTGAAGCTCGAGGTGCCAACCGACATAGCCATGTTCATCATGAACCAAAAACGCGGGGCGATTAATGATATTGAATCGCGCTATGGTTTTAAGATTGAATTTGCGCGGGACGATAGTTTGATACCGCCGAACTTTAGAATTTCTAATCGGGTGACTCGCGCGGCTGGAGAATTTATTCCACCCCCACGGCAACCGACGGCGGGCGAATTGGCCTATGAGGAGGCCTTTGATGATTCGGCCTATGCGGCCGATGATGATAGCGACGATGGCGAACCCTTTATGAGCGATTCGGGGCCAGAGACTGTGACAGAGGTCGCGGCCGACTCCCCATCCGAATCACCGCGCCGCAGCGGTGATAAAAACCGTCAAAGGGGCCGAGGCTCTTGGCGACGAGACGGGGCGCAGAACAATGATACGGGGGAGACTATTGCTTCGGCAGATTCCGATTCCGCTGGCTCCGACACCCCTGCCCTTGCGAGTGAAACGGGTGAAGCGGGTGCTGAGTCCCAGGGGTCAAAAAGACGGCGCGGGCGGCGCGGTGGGCGCAGAAGGCAAAGAAGAACCGGCGAGGGGTTCGAAACGGCGGCGAGCGATTCGACGACTGATTCTGCGCCAGATTCTGCCCCAGACTCCTTCCAAGAATCCAGAATGACCGAGCCAATGGATTCCCCAAGTGAATCCCCCGAGACCGCTAAGGATGATCGCCCCTTGCCTGACCAGGCCTCTGACGATTCGGGCGACCAATCGGGCGACAAGAGGGTTCCGCGGCGACGGAGTAAATATGGTCTGCTCCACCGCAATCCCACCCGCGGCAAGCCTATTCCGCAGGAGGGCGACGGGGGCAACAGCCCATCACTGGCCGAGCCAGCCCCTCCGCCCGAGACGGCGGTATCGCCAGATTGGGCGCAATCCCACTCCGACATTAAAAATGCCGACATTAAAAATTCAGACGAAAATTCAAGCGACTCAAAAGGCCAAAAGGGCGGCTGGTGGCGAAGGAGAATAGGTAGCTCGAGCTGATGAAATCAGTTATAATTGCAAAACGGAGAAAGTGATGAGAACCAAGTTAAAATTATCGCGGTCATTTTTGATTGCAGCCTCCCTGACCTTGACGGCCCTTGGCTCGACCATGGCCGTCAGGCCTTTGGTTGCGGCGGAGGCTCCTGCGGTCGAGGACTTCACTGCCGCAGCCTCGCAGCAGATGGATAGTTTGATCAAAACCGGCCAGGCAATCATTGCCAACCTGGCCAGTTCGACAGCCGACAAGACCAACCTGCTTGGCAAAATGATTTTAGACAATTTTGATATCAATGCGGTTGGACGGTTTTTGCTTGGGCCCAATTGGCGGGCGGCCACCGAAGCCGAGAAGGCTGAACTTATCACTTTAATTCAGACCATTACCGTTAATGCCTATTCGGCGCGTTTGAATGACTATGCCCTCTATAAATTTGTCAATAGGGGCGCCCAGATGGATGGTAAATCGGTATTGGTTTTTTACGAGGTGATTCGCCCGAATAATCCGACTCCGATTAATTTACAGTGGCGGATGATCAAATCGGCGGATGGCCCGAAGGTTGTCGATGCGATTGTCGAGGGCATCAGCCTGGGGGTTACACAGCAACAGGATTTCAGTTCGATCATCGCCAGCAAGGGTAAGGGCGTGCAGGGCCTGCTCGAGGAACTCCGCGC
>JASGCE010000031.1 GCA_030054295.1 Minisyncoccota bacterium | reverse complement strand
CGACGCTCAGAGTGACAAAAAAGTGAGTTTTTCAGGGTTTCCTAAAGGGAGGGGGGACATTCATTACTAAAACTTAATCAATTTTAATTCAAAAAATATAAAACTGCACTAGACTTAAAACCTCAACCTTTTAAACAAGCCTTCCGGGATCAGCCAAATGGCCATGGAGATCCACCGCCAAAACCAGGGATAATAGAGGCTGTTGCGACCGGACAGGCTGGCATTAATCCAGACCTCGGCGGCCTGTTTTGGTGCCGCGGCGAGCAGGCCGCGCAGCCCCTTGATCGGCTGGTCAGACTTGCTGAGGAGGCCAGACTTGACGGTAAGTACCGAGACACCGTGGGGGTGGAGCCGCGCTCTCAATCCCGATGCGACAACCCCCAAACCCGCCTTGGCCGCGCCATAGATATAGTTGCGGGCGCGACCCCGCTCGCCAGAGACCGAGGAGACGATAATCACCCGCCCGCCGGGTTTGGCGGTCAGCAGCGGGATAAATTCGAGCATGATCAGTGCCGCCTGAGTCAGGCTGGTGTCCAATACGGCTGTCGCCAGTTCCAGACTCTCCTCGATGGCAATCTGCCCCGCATAGTGGGCAAAACCCAAAAAAATATTCAGCTGACCCGGCGGCACCTGCCTTTGACAGAACCGCACCAGGGATCGGCGCGAGAGGGCGAGACTCGAGTCAAAAATCTGCACCACAACAATGACCGATGGGTATTTCTGCCTTAAATATTGCGCCTGCTCCTCCAGCACCTCGAGCTTACGACCGGCAAGAATAATCGACCCACCGCGCCGCGCCACCGCCTCGGCAAGGGCTCGTCCGAGACTCGATGAGGCCCCCAAGACCAGCCACCATTGTTGGTTTAAATTTTTGCTGCGAAGATTCCACATGGCAGTCACTCCCCAGAATTAATGATGAAGGCGGTGTGGATGTCTTGCATGGGCAAGTCGTTCTTTGCGCTCGTGCCGGACTCGCCGCACCAGCATGGGGAGCAGCAAAACCCCAACCCCTACCGCAAACCAAAAGGTCGTGGTGCGAATGACAATGGTCGCGGTCAAGGCCTCGCTGTGACCCACCCCGATCACCCCCAGCAACAGGGCCATGGTGGCCTCCACCCCACCCAGACCGCCGGGCAAAAGCGAGGCCGCCCCTACCGACATGGCAAAGATAAAGATAAAGGCAATGGTAACCATGGGAACCGGAGTCTCAAAGGCCTGCAAAATCAACCACAGGGCGGCAAATTCAGCGACCCAGCCAGCCAGACTCAGCACCATGGAAGGAATCAAGATCTTGAGATCAAAAAGCTTACGGGTTGCGCGAACGCCGGTGCGAACACTGGCCCAAAAACGGCGAAATCTAAAACGCGAAAGACGATGACAAAAACCGATAAAGTTGCGCAGGGCGCGGGTATTATAGATCAGGATCAGCTTTAAAAACACATAGGCCGAAAAGATCGAAACCACTACCCAATAGGGGGAATCAAAACCAAAAATCGGGAATGTATAGGCACTAAAGCTCCCCACCGCAAAAATCAGAATTATGACAAAGGCAAGGGCATCACATTCGCGGTCGGCGACAATCAAGGGTGCCAGCAGACGATAGGGATGACCCTTGGACTGATTAATCAACCACAGCCTGATACCCTCCCCGGCCTTGGCGGGCGTAACCATCAGGGCCCAACCAGACAGATAGGTTCGCACCGCCCTAAAAAAAGGAATCTGCAAATTCAGATGACGACAAAAGAGATGCCAACGCACGGCGCGAAGCCCAAAATTCAAAAGCGACAGGGCCAGCAGCTGGATAATCAAAATCGGATGAATCTGTTTAAGATTGGCCCAGATCTCGTCAAGCCCTACGAAGAGCCCAAAACCAATCGAGCCTCCGGCAAATAGAACCAGCCCCAAAACGATGGAGATTTCAATACGATGGCGGCGGTTTATTTGCATAACGACAATACCTATTTATTAAAGAATAAGGAGTATATACTTCGTTCTCTTGAGAATTCTAGAGTAATTCCTACAAATTTAGGCTCATCCAAAATCGTCATTGCCCTCAAGCTGCGATAGCAGCATAGAGTGGCAATCCAGATCGGCATAAGCCAAACACAAAATAATCTTTATAATTGAGGGGCTTATGCCCCTCAAACTCCCCGCTGGATTGCCAGCCGCTCAAAGCGAGCGGCGGCAATGACGAATATGGTGAGTTATTGAAATCTAACCAAAATTTTGTATTCTCATGTGAAGGCAGTATAACGGACTTAGTCGGTTGATGAAAATAAAATCTCTAAAACCTCTACCCGCTGCTGGGTTCATGGTGAATGATGATCTGGGCCTCGGGATAGTTTTGCAGCAGCAATTTTTCCACCGCCTCTCCAATCGCATGGGCACGGTCGAGGGTGAGGGAACCATCCATCTCGAGATCCAGCTGAATATGGGGGAAGGAGCCCGAACTGCGGGTGCGAATATTGCGCACCCCCATCACTTCGGGATGTTCCATACAGATTTTGGTAATATCGACTCGCGCCGCATCGGGTAGTTCCCCATCCATCAGATTATGCCACGATTCCAACAGGATGCGCCAAGCCCCAAAGCCCATATAGACCGCAACCCCAATGCCAAAAATCGCATCAATCGCGTGAATACCGCTATAGTAACCTAACACCAGCGAGGCTATGACCCCCAGGTTCAAAAAAATATCCGAACTATAGTGCAGCCGATCCGCCGAGACCGCGACCGAATAGCGCGACTTTAAAACCCGCCTTTGAAACTCGACCAGCACCAGAGTCACCAGGGTCGAGCCAATCACTACCGCCAGGCCCCAGTCAATATTGCGGATCGGCGTGGGGTGAATCAAATCCTGCACCGACATAACCAGCAAGAGGGTCGAGGAGACTCCCATAAACAGAGTCTGGGCCAAACCAGCCAAGGGTTCGGCCTTGCCATGGCCAAAATGATGGTCATCATCGGCGGGGCTATAGGCAATTCGCACCGCCACCAAATTCATCACCGAGGCCACGACATCCAAGCCAGAATCGAGGGCTGTTGATAAGATCGCCAAGGACTGGGATTTAAAATACACCGCCCCCTTGACCAGCAGCAGGATAATCGCCACCGCAACACTGGCCTCGGTCGCCAGTCGAATGAGCCGCGGCGGCCTGGTGGAGACAATAGAATTTACCATAGGTTTCATGCTGAGACTATTGGCTAGGGATAGAGGGTCAAGGTTTGCCACGGCGCGGTCTCGGCCTCCCGTTCATAGACCAGCCGATCGTGCAAACGATAGTTTTGATTCTGCCAAAATTCAAACCGATCCGGGATTAGTTTAAAGCCGCTCCAATGGGGTGGGCGCGGCACGGTTGGCTCGGGATGTTTTTGGCAATAGTCGGCTATTTGATCCAAAAAAACCTGCCGTTCTGACAGGGGCTGCGACTGCTGCGAGGCCCAGGCGCCGATCCGCGAAAGATAGGGGCGGGAGGCAAAATAGTCATCGGCCTCGGCATGGCTGACGGCGGTGATTCGCCCCTCGATCCGGACTTGGCGAAGCTGCGACTTCCAATGGAAATTGAGACTGGCAAAGGGGTGGAGATCAAGCTCCCGCCCTTTACGACTATGGAGGTTGGTATAGAAGACAAATCCCGGCTGGGGCGGGCCAGTCTCCAGCCCCTTGAGCAAAACCACGCGAGAGGAGGGACGGCCCGACTCCCCAACCGTAGACAGGACCATCGCATTGGCATCGTTCGGCTCAGTCGCCCCGGCCGCCGCCAGCCAATCGGCAAAAAGCGCCAACGGATTAAGCTGGTCGCGCGGAATCAAGGCATCTGCGGTGGAGTCAGGTGACGAAGATTTGGTCATGGTTTTAACCCAGTCATTATTCTAAATTCAATTAAGGTACTAAAATAGCATTTTACCCTTCACCGTGCCAAACTATACTCTGATTCTTTGAAAATTCTAAAACTTTTCGCTTTTAGCGGGGGGCGGATGCCCCAGACTGTCTCAAAATGCTTATAAGGGGTTAACGCAGACCAAAAATTGTCATTCTGAGCTTAGAACAGTCCGAGCTTTAGCTCGGTTTACTGTTCTTAGCGAAGAATCCATGGTTCCAGTAGTACATTGTTTTTATGTGGAAAAATGGACTCTTCGCTTGTCTTGCTAGGGCTTTCGCTTCGCAAAAGCCAAGCGCGACGACGCTCAGAGTGACAAGTTTTTTGTTGAATTAGAACCACTAAATTCATTTTGAGACAGTCTGGCCCCCCACAAATTACAATCTAAATTTCGCGCCTGAGTTTTCGAATTCTCAACTGAACAGTTAATATTACGATGATAATCAATGAGTATATTATTAAGGGGATTTTTTTGCCGCCATCGGTATAATGGGGCAAGGAGTAAACAATGCGCGATCCCTATGACATTCTTGGTATTAAAAAAAATGCGACCCCTGAAGCCATCAAGCTGGCCTATCGGAAACTGGTTAAACAGTATCATCCCGATCTCCACCCCGGCGACAAGGTGGTGGAGTCTAAATTTAAGGAAATTTCCTCGGCCTACGAGATTCTCAGCGATAGCGAGAAGCGACAAAAATTCGACCGTGGCGAGATCGATGGCAATGGCAATGAACAGGGCTACAGACGCGGCAATGGCTCGCCCTGGGGACGCGGCTTTGGTGGCGGTGGCGGTGGCAGCGGTTCGGCCGGCGGTGGTGGCGGGGCTGGAATAGATCCCGATGATATTTTTGACATTTTTGCTCGCAATCGCCGAGGTGGCCCGATCAAACAACGCGGCAATGATATCAACTATTCGATCGTGATTGGCTTTACCGAAGCCATTAACGGCGGCAAAAAAAGAATCACCCTTCCCGACGGCAATGCCATCGACCTGGCCATTCCCCCCGGCACCGAAGATCGCGCCATATTGCGACTGCGCGGCAAGGGACACCCGGGACTCAACGGCGGCGAGGCGGGCGATGCCCTGATGGAAATTCAGGTCGAGTCTCACCCCTTCTTTACCCGCGTCGGGAATGACATTGCCGTCGAGATTCCCGTGACCATTTACGAAGCCGCCCTCGGGGCCACCATCACGGTTCCCACCGTCGAGGGCAAGGTGGCGGTCAAGGTTCCCGCTGGTTCGAACAGTGGCACGATCTTGCGCCTGAAGGAACGCGGCGTGCCCCATGACAGGACTCGCCGCGGCAACCAGAATGTCAAGCTGGTGATTGTGCACCCCGATATAATTGATGCCGACTACAAGGAATTCCTCGAGGCCTGGAGCCGCAAAAACCCCTACCGCCTGCGAACAAAATTCGGCGTGGAGGAATAGTCTGATTAAGAATGCTCACTGTAATTAAACAATAGTCTTGCCGTTTTTTCTTAAATTCGTCATTAATTGCAAATGATTGATGTAATCATTCCCACCCATAATCACGAGCCCTATATCGAACAGGCTGTTAACTCGGTTCTGGAGCAGGACCAGTCTCTGATTAATGCCGTCTTGGTCTGTGATGACCATTCAACCGACAGGACTGCCGAAATCGTCAATCACCTGGCGAAGAATTCTAACGGCAAGATAAGGCATATTCGCCGAGAAAAGAATCTCGGCCGGTGTAGGAATCTGCAACTGGCGGTGCTTGACAGTCAATCAGCCTATATTGCTCTGTTGGAAGGGGATGATTACTGGTGCTACCCTGACAAGCTTCGGCGGCAGTTTGATAGGCTGGAGGAGGATAGAGCCATTGTCGCATCGTGCCACTCTTTACTCTATCATGATCTTAAAAATGATAGTCTACACCATATGTTCAAACAGTTTAGCAACAGCCACAAATGGGAAGGCTTGATTGATATTGCGAAGGAATTACAAATCTTAAGCACCTTCGCCCATGTCAATTCTTTGCTGGTAAGGACGGCGGTGTTGCAAAAAATCTTTACGATAGATATGTCCGAGATCTATCTTTATGACATTCTGATTAATTGGCGAATCCATGATTTTGGCGAGGTCTATTATCACGATTTTATCGGTGCTGTTTACCGAGCCTTTGCCCAAAATTCATACAGCAATCATGCGCAAAATGACAAGATTGGTGAGTTTCTTAAATCGACAAATAGCATCTATCCCTACCTTGTAAAACATAGGGGGAGTTTGAGCGACCATGTACTGGATATTCTTTTAAACTGTTTTTCCTCCTCCCCTCAGGATTTTGAAAAATTTATGGCTACACTTGAATATTATAAAAGCAAATATCCCATGGTCTTAGAGACAGTTTCGAGCGAGAAAATTATCCATAAATTTGCCCAGCCAGAATAGGGTTCTGATAACAGACAAATCAATCTTACCTTCCTTTATCGCTATAGGTTTGCAGCAGCCCGAACGAGGGTTAGGATTGACGACTGGTCTTAAGGCTGCTATTCAATAAAGACTAGATTTGACGGGTTTCTATGATGTTTAGGTGTATATTCTATTCATCTATTTTTAAATAACCTAGAAAAAAGGGCAGTGCAATGGACGGCTTAATGCAGGGTAAACGCGGCTTGATTATGGGAGTCGCCAATGATCGCTCCATCGCCTGGGGCATTGCCAAACTGTTGCACCACCATGGGGCGGAACTGGCCTTTTCTTTTCAGGGCGAGGCCCTAGAGAAAAGAGTTCGCCCCCTTGCCGATTCGATTGGCAGTAAACTGGTGCTTGGTTGTGATGTATCGGATGATGCCGACCTCGACCGGCTATTTGCTCGGCTGGAGAAGGAATGGGGGCAGATTGATTTTTTGGTTCACGCCATTGGCTTTGCCGACAAGGATGATTTAAAGGGCGAATATTACCATGTCAGCCGCGCCAACTTTGCCATGGCGATGGATATTTCGGTCTATTCCTTTACCGCGGTTGCCCAGCGCGCGGTCAAGATTATGAGCAAGGGCGGCTCGATGATTACCCTGACCTACCTCGGGGCCGAGCGGGTCATGCCACACTATAATGTCATGGGGGTTGCCAAGGCCGCGCTCGAGGCCAGCGTTCGTTATTTGGCGGTTGACCTCGGCGGCAGCAATATTCGCGTCAATGGATTATCTGCCGGCCCGATCAAGACTCTCGCAGCATCGGGGATCGGCGATTTTAGGTATATTCTGCGCTGGAATCAATATAATGCGCCGTTAAAACGCAATGTGACTCTGGAGGATGTGGCCGGGGCCGGACTCTATCTGCTCAGTGACCTGTCGAGCGGCGTAACCGGAGAGATACACCATGTCGATTGCGGATATAATATCATCGGCATGAAATCGGTCGATGCACCCGATATTACGGTTGAGTCATAAATTCCTATTTACAATAGTAAAATCTATCCTATCCTGGCAATAACAGGTGCTTAAATTCCTGACCGACAGAGTATTTTTTGTCGCACAAATTTGCTCCGAATTATTTTTATTGCTATCCTTGTCTATTCTATGGTTCAATTGAATCATAAGTCTTGAATCGATCATCCCGATTCGGACTGTTATTAGGAGCGTAAAATGAAGCTAAATCATATTACCTTGAAGTCCAATTATCCCAAAGACGAATTTGGTCGGGTTGTTTTTGGCAAGGATGAGATTGCCAAGGTCGAGCTATCTGCATCAAATTTTTTTAATCGACCCAGCCCAAGTAATGCGCCAATGGTTCTAGATTCCGATGCGCCACTGGGAGACTATTCCTATTTGCTAGACGAGGGTCAGGAGCAAAAAGACCAAAAATAGATTCGGTTAGAACATCAATTCAAGAATCACTTCCAAAAATCGGCGGCGAGGAAATCGAATGTCTAATCTAAATAACTTGGCATATAGTATCTATATGCCAATCATCGGGAGTCTGTATGATATTCTTGAATCTACAACGGATATGGTAGCTAAAACAAAAAAAATATCACTGGTCGTTACGCCATCAGAATTTTTGGACATGATGGGAGTCGTGGTTGATGAACTTCGCAGCCACTATCCTAACATTCAGGGGCATAGTGGTGTAAAATGGGCTGGGCATATTGCCGCTGCTATTGCTGAACAGAATATTGTAAAATTTGCTGGCACTCACAAATATAACAACCCGCATAATCTGCAAAAAATCAATGCACAGATTGCCATTATCTTTGCCTTTTCGCTGTTAAACAAAGCCTATTATTTTAAGATTACTCAGGCTGGCTATAGTTTACAGAATAGGACCGTAGTGACCATGAGAAAAGCCGTGTCCGATAGTTTGATGGATGTTTTAATCTATAAAAACTATGTATCCATGGGTGGGAATCGTTCTATAAACCCAGTAATTCTGTCGGCGACCTTTGAGCAGTTCATGGAGGGTAGATATCCTCTCGTCGATTTAAACGGTTCTTGTTGGTAAAAACCCCCTAGGAAAAACCCTTGTCCAGTAACAGCCTTGGTACGATCTTCAAATTCACCACCTGGGGCGAGAGCCACGGGGTCGCTATCGGCTGCGTGGTTGATGGAGTGCCATCCCGAATCCCCTTAACGGAATCCGACATTCAACCCTATCTTGATGCTCGCAAGCCTGGCCAGTCGCGTTTTACGACTCAGCGGCGGGAGGAGGATCAGGTCGAGATTCTGTCGGGAGTCTTTGATGGAATGACCACCGGCACGCCGATCTCCCTGATGATTCGCAACGGCGATCAGCGGTCGAAGGACTATGGCGAGATTCAGAATCTCTATCGTCCGGGCCATGCGGATCTGGTCTATGACCAAAAATATGGCATAAGGGATTATCGCGGCGGCGGTCGGTCTTCGGCGCGGGAGACGGCGATGCGGGTTGCCGCCGGAGCCATTGCCCGTAAAATTCTCGGCCCTTCCATCATCATTCGCGGGGCCATGATCGCCATGGGCAAGGACTCCATCGACCGCGCCAATTGGCAGGATGAGACCATCACCGCCAATCCGTTTTTTTGCCCCGATGCGGCGGCGGCGATTCGCTGGGAGGCGCAGCTGGATGCCATTCGCAAATCCGGCAGTTCGATTGGCGCGATCCTCGAGGTCACGGCGAGTGGCGTGCCGGCCGGTTGGGGCGAACCCATCTATGACAAGATGGATAGTGAATTGGCGCGGGCCCTGATGTCGATCAACGCCGTCAAGGGAGTCGAGATCGGCGATGGTTTTGCCGCCGCCGCCCTGCGCGGGGAGGAGAATGCCGACGAGATGAGAATGAATAATGGCGAGATTGTTTTTTTATCCAACCACGCGGGCGGAGTCCTGGGTGGAATCTCGACTGGTCAGCCGATCATTGCGCGGCTGGCGGTCAAGCCGACCAGTTCGATTCTGACTCCGCGCCAGACCGTCTCCCGCGATGGTAAGGATGCCGAGATAATCACCAAGGGTCGCCATGACCCCTGCGTTGGCATCCGCGCCGTGCCAGTGGCGGAGGCCATGGTCGCCTGTGTGCTGGCTGATTTTAAACTCCGCCACCTGGCCATGCAGATCTAGGCCAATCATCGAAAGGTTAGAACCTCCCGCCCTTTCCTTTAAAAAAGCGAGATTCCCCGTCTGCGTTTGCTTCGTTGACGAAGCAACCTGGCGGGGAATGACAATAAAATGGGACACCTCCTACCCACCCATTGTCATTACCCGCCGCCTTCCCCCACCCATTGTCATTACCCGCGCGAAGCGACGGGTAATCTCGCTTTGCTTTCCCATCGTAAAAGGAAGGAAGCGAGATTCCCCGACTGCGTTTGCTTCGTTGACGAAGCAACCTTGCGGGGAATGACAATAGAAAGGCGGTTGCCCTTACGGGTCAACCTTGCGGGGAATGACAATAAAAAATGGCACAGTGTCGGGGTTACAGCCACCACTCCTTCATTGACTTCCATTGACGATCTGCATATTAATTACTATCTTAAATTTAAATTTTGATAATTACGAAAGTCATTTACTATGCGCCCTTTCACAGCCAAGCAAAAAACCCTCAGACTTGCGGCTACGGTAGCCACTGCCGCCTTGTTATCCCGCACCCAGCAGGCTTACGCAGCCCCGCAAGGTGGCACGGTCGCGACGGGTACGGCCTCCATCAACAGCGGAACCAACAGCACCGTCGTTACCCAGACCACGGATCGTGCGACCATTGATTGGCAGAGCTTTAATCTGTCACAAAATGAATCGGTCGAGTTTATCGTGCCAAACAGCAGCTCTGCGACACTAAACCGCATTCATGATTCTCGGCCTTCAACCATCAGCGGTTCCATCACCAGCAACGGTTCGGTCTATTTTACCAACCCTAATGGTTTGGTTTTTGATGCCACCAGTCAGGTCACGGCCAATGGATTTTTTGCCGCCACCCAAACCATAGCCGATGCGCATTTTATGAACGGCGGAGTCACCCCTGACTCCTTGACCCGACTCGGCAGCAAATCGATCACCCTTAATGGCACCATCACGGCCCCGACGGTAAGGGCCTTGGGCGGCACCGTGACAGTGGCGGGAACCATCGAATCGGCCAGTGGAGATCTGCTGATCTCCTCGACCCATTTAACCACCATTGGCGCGGCGGCGGTGATCCGCCTCGATGCCACGCAAAATGGCAACGGCGGTAAGGCCAAGGTCTGGTCGGATGGTCATACGGACTTTTTCGGCTATATCAGCGCCCAGGGCGGCGCACGGTCTGGCGATGGCGGCTTTGTCGAGGTTTCGGGCAAATCAACCCTGAATTTTAGCGGAACGGTCACGACTCTGGCGACAAACGGCAAGACCGGGACATTGTTGCTCGACCCCAGCGATATTGTTATTTCGAATGATACAGGTACGGCGAGCCTTAACGACCAGAACTTCACCAGCAATTCCAAAACCTCCATCGTCAATGTCACGACCCTGCAAAATGCCTTGGCGGGTAACTCGGTTACCATCGATGCGACGGCGGGTTCAGGAAACGGCAGCGGCTCGATCACGGTGAATAATTCGGTGAGTTGGTCGAGCCAGAACGGTTTGACTCTGACGGCTGGTCAGGGTGGAGTTAAAATCAATTCGACGATTGCGGGTGCGGGCAGACTCACAATCAATAGCCAAGGAACCGTGACCATAGTTCCGGGGGCCGATTGGACATTAGACGGTGATATTACGATTGCCCGTGCCGGGCCCTCGGGGATGGTGCGGCTTGATTTGGCGGGGCATAGGCTGCTGGGTGGCAAGACCATTACAACCGCCCAGAATATTTATTACACCAGCGCGACCAGCGGTAATAATGCCACCATCGATGTGACAAATGGTAACTTCACCTTCGTCAATGACCAGCGCAGTGTAACCGGTGCTACCCCCCTGACCAATGACAGCACCAGTGCCGATTGGGGCAGCGGGCTGGGTAGTTTTACAGCCGGGACTAGCGTTAATGGCATCACACCCTTTAGTGCTGGTGGTCTGACTATTTCCACTAACGGAAATATTGCTACGATCACCAATCAAGGGGTGGTCTATGGTGGGACGGTCGATATTCAGGGAATCAGCACGGGTGCCGCCAAAAACCTGACCTATATCGAGGGGAGCGGAATCTCGCTGACGGGTGCGGGCAGTGGATTTTCCGGTTCACTGACTCTGGTTGCCAATGGGGAAGGTACCTCGGTTGGATATGGTATTGGGGGAACCTATGATACTCAGGGCATCTCTATAAATTCTAACCTGACTCTTGGCCCCGAAGGCACCAACAACCTGACCCTGATCCAGAGCGGTACGGTGACTGGCCATGGTATCTTGACCAAAAGCAGCACTGTCTCGGCTGGTGGAAACATTACCGTAATTCAGGCGGGTAGTGCGGGCTTCAGCGGGATTCTTCCCTATCGCTCGACGATCTCGGCGGGGCGAAGCTTGACTCTGATTCAGACGGGTAGTGCGAGTCTCAATGGCATCTATGGCTATCATTCGCGCCTTTCGGCGGGCTCTGGCATTGATATGAATCAGTCGGGCAGTGCCGGCATGAATGGAATTCATCACGAGGTCGCAACAGTCTCGTCCGGCGGCACGATGAACCTGAACCAATCGGGCAGCGCCGAACAGAATGGCATCAGGGTCGAGGGTTCGACCCTGTCGGCTGGCAGTACAATCAAGCTAAACCAATCGGGCAGTGCGGGAAGCGACGGTATCGCCGCGGGCTATTCGAGCCTGAAGTCAAGTGGGGCTGGCCTGTCGCTGGTGCAGAGCGGCACCATCGGCGATGGTAAACACGGAATCTACCTCTGGTCAAACTATGGCAGTGACCCCGTCAATGCGATGGTTTTTGCCGCAGCAAAAAATGATTTCGTCTGGTTCCAGACGCGGAATCAGATTCTGTCGCTCAATAGCGAGAATAATTTTACCGTGACTGGGGGAATGGTGCGAATCGACCTCGGGACGGCGGCGATGATCTCCAAGAATGATCTTGGCCGAGTCATCACCCTCCCGCAATATCAATATAGCCTCAAGGCCTCGGGTCTCGATGTCTATTTTACCGGTTCGACCAGTGAAAATCAGGTCAAGATTGCCGTCGGTAATGGTTCCTTCACCTTTGTTAATGACAAAAGAACTGTGACTGGCTCGGTGACTCTCGACAATCAGACAATTGCCACCACTGCGACCCATGGCTGGGGTGCGGCTCCGACCTATGGAACTTCCGGCAGTGACTTTACCCTCGGCGGTTTGACCATCATCGGAACGGGCGGGCTGACCAGACTTCAGGGTCGCGGCGTTGTCTATGGCAGTACCGTCGATATTCAGGGCGTGGGGAGTGCAGGGCAGGTTGCAAATGGTGCTGATCAACTGCGCTATATCGAGGGGGCGGGAATTTCGGTCACCACCAACCCCAGTAGCTTTTCGGGCTCCTTGGTGCTGGTCAGCAGTGGTAGCGGCACGGCTGTGGGATCCAATGCAGGACTCTATATTGAAAAAAATCTTTCGGTCAGCAGTAACCTCAGCCTAATTCAAACTGGTGGTGTAAGCGGCAATGGCATAGTGGTCAGCAGTGCAGGGCTGATGGCCGGGGGAGACCTGTCGCTCCGGCAAATTGGAACGGTAGGCGAGAATAAGGATGGTATAGCCCTGATTGCAAGCGGCATCGAAGCTGCTAATGGCCAGACATTTACCGCCGGGGCCAATGGTTTTGTAACCATCAAGACCAACAATAATTCACTGTCATTGAATAATAGTGATAATTTTACCTTAAGTGCAAAGCGGCTGCGAATCGATCTCGGTTCGGGCGTGATGATTTCAAGAGATGTTACTGGAACTGTTATTCATGCCTCAGCCAACCAACTTACCCTCAAGGCCCATGGAGTTGATGTCTATTTTATCGGCGCAACGACCGGCCATTCGGCCAGGATTGATGTCGGTTCGGGCAGCTTTACCGCGGTGATTGACAATCGCAGCATCACTGATCCCACCACTCTTGGCACCACCCCCTTTATCGCCCCGACCTATGGTGGCTTGACCGTCATTGGCACTGGCCCGGCGGCCAGTCGCAGCCAGGTCGGAGTCATTTACGGCGGGGCCGTGACTCTTGACGGCGTGACCACGACTGGCGCGGGAATCCTGAGCTATATCGAGGCCAACAGCATCACCACCCGCGGCAGTGCCTCGAACTTTAGCGGCAGTCTGAAACTCAGCACCAGCGGCGCGGTCTCGCTCGCGGCCGATGTGACCAGTGGTGGCAAGATCGCTATCGAGGCCAGCGACTTGACCTTGACCCGGCCCATCACGACTCGCGGCGGCGCGGTCGATCTCACCCTCAGCGGCCGTTACAGCAACGGCAGTGGCATCGGCAACAGCTGGACCACCAGCAGCAATAACCTGAAACTAACCACCCAGACGATCGAGGTCGGCAGCGGCGCGGTCTTTGTCCTGGCCTCGGCTACACTTGAAACCAATGCCAAGGTTTTGAGCCTTAGATTTGGCGACAATAGTTACTTTACCAATGATGCGAATATCACCGACGACGCAACCCTGCGGGCGGCCTTGACGGCGGCAAACCAGACCGATGCCACGGCCGAATATCACAGCCTCAGCGAACTCTCGTCGGGTCTCAGTCAATTTGGCTTTAGCGGCACCACTGGCACCATCACCTATGGCAATGTTACGAACTATACGACCGCGGCGACCAAGGTGACCCTGTGGAATGTCACCAATGGCGCGATCAGCCGCCAAGTGACCGCCAAGGAGGTGGTATTTGCCGGAGACAATAGCAGCTTCACCACGGGCTTTAGCCTCGACACCAGTGCAGGCAATGGCAATGTCACTCTTAAATCGGCGGTCACGGCGGCGGGTAATCTCAGCCTTAATCTTGGTGGCGGAACCTATGTTTCCAATGACAAGAAACTGACGGCGGCGGGTAAGGACCTGGCGATTACTGCGGCGGCGATTACCGCGACCAGTGGCACCGTGATTTTTGACCTGAAGCCATTGGTGGGTAATTCAGGCAGCTTGACCGGCAATGTCATGGCAAGCCTGGTGACCGATGGAGCAGGCTGGTCGAATAGCTATGGCGCGATTACCGGCGATCCAACCGCTGCGACGGTTCATTACTATGTCACCACCAGCGCGATGTCTGACAAGGCGGGGATCAACGATGCCAATGGAGTCTGGCTGGATGCGGCTGATTTTGTTGCTGAGACTCCCTTTAATTACAATAGCGGCGGGTCTAAAATCGCCAATAGTAATGGCGGAGTCTTTGAGGCAGCAAATGGCGAATTTAAATGGGGGGCGAAGGACTATCGCACCCGCGCCAATCCCCCCAGCCCGTCAAGGGGCATGACCGCGGGTCGCCCAGTGACATTTGTTAATCTCGGGAGTTCGAACGCGGCCTATGCCAATGGTTTTGCTCGTCTCAATGCCCCCAGTGCGATTGATTTTAGAGGCGACAACAGTATCTCGGGCGATCTGACAGTGCAATCAGCGGGGAGTATCACTCAGGGTCAAGGTTCCAGCCTGACTGTCAGCGGCGGCAAGCTGGTCTTGACGGCGGGGGGAGAGATTAATCTTAACCAGAGAAGCAATAGCATTGCCAGTCTCGGGGCGATCAGCGCCAATGGTCTGGTCGCTATCGCCAGTTCAAGTTCTATGGCGGTGACGGATAATATCTCGAGCACCAGGGGGGCAATCAGCCTGACGGCGGCGGGATTATCCTTATCGAAAAACATTACCACCAGCGGCGGGGCCTTGACCCTAGACCTCGGTAAGTCCAGCCTGAATATGAATAGCTTTGAACTGACCACCAGCAACCAGAATTTAATTCTGACGGCGGGTACGATTATGGGAACCAGAGTCGGTGCTGAGATTTTTCACCTGGGCGAGGATGGACGATTGACTCCATCCCCCAATCTGCTGCCGCAGACCAGTCTGGGCGAGGTCAAGTACTATGCCTATCTTGGTGGCGCGGGCGATGAACTGGGCGATTTTGTCTCGGATCGTGATCCCAATGGTGAAGGCGTGAGTTGGAATTTTTACAGCGGTGCGCGGCGTTTGGCCTATCACAATAGTGACACTGTGATTTGGCTGCCGCTGGCGGTATTGACCAACGGCTATGGCTTTAAGACCTGGACCCTGAATCAGGGCGAAACCTCGGGCCTCAAGGTCAGCAGCACAAAAGGCGATTGGCTCTGGCAGGCCAGCGACCTTCAACCAAAGGTGGGGGAGGTGGTCATTGCCGCAAATACCAGCAACCGTGACCTGAGTTTTGTCAATGTCACGGCAACCGATGCGGTAAAGGTGGAGGATTCGGCATCGATTCAGTTTGTGGGAGTCAATAGTTTTAACACCTTGAATTTAACCTCGCAGGGACGGGTTTTGCAGGCCAGAAACAGTCGGGTCAGCGTTAGCGGATTAATGACGCTGAATCGTCTCGAGGCCCTGTGGCTGACCAATCCGCTCAATCAATTTAGCGCGATAACTGGCTCGACCATGGGTGGTTCGGTTTCCATCACCAGCAATGGCAGCGGAGTCTTGAATCTTGACCGCTTGACCACTGGCGGCGGTTCGGTGGTGGTGGTTGCTCCGAACGGTGGCATAAGCGGCAAAGACCTGGTGACGGGCGGAGTCCATTTCCGCGCCGCGGGGGCAGTTGAATTGAACGGAGTCATGGCCTCAACCAGCGGCACGGGTTCCTCGATCAGCATCAATAACAAAACCGCAGGCTGGGTGGTGGGGAATTTGACCAGCGATACCGCGGTCAATTTGAAGGGTGGCGGGATTATCTTAACCGGAACCGTGACCAGCCGCGGATCATCGGTCGAGATTGATGCTCCCGTCCTGGTGGTGGGAGAGAGGGAGATCATCGCGCAATCATCACTGGATGTGAATAGAATCGACGCGATGGTTGCGTTCAAGGACACCCTGAAGTTACATGCTGGCACCGCCGGGGTTATAAACCTTGCCGCCAATATTGGAGCGGTGACAAAACTCGGCTGGGTGGAGTTCTATGCCCGTGACCTCAATCGGGTGCCAACCATCACCGTCAATATGATGTCATTGCCGCCATTGCCAAGCGACAGCCGCAGGTTGAGGGTGCAGTAAAAAGCAAAACTGCCCCCCACCCTTTAGGAAAGTCTGAAAAACTCCAAACTTGTCATTCTGAGCTTAGAACAGTC
>JASGCE010000219.1 GCA_030054295.1 Minisyncoccota bacterium | reverse complement strand
CATCCCCCCTTCTTTAGAAGGGGGGAATAGTCTCACTTAGCAGCTTGCTGCTTAGGGAGACTAAGGGGGGTTGCTTATTACACCTCAATTAATGACCGATTTTGCAATCCACCCTAAAGGACGAACGGGGACAATAGAGGTTATAATTGCCCCATTACCCCGCACCCCAACTCAACCCGCACCAAACAAAAACCCTACTTCAACTTGGCAAGATAGGCAATGACATCGTCGCGGTCTTTTTTGGCACTCAGTCCAACAAAGGCCATTTTAGTGCCAGAAGCCACTGCCTTGGGATTGGTAAGCCAACCATCCAGCATCGCCGCATCCCATTTTTGCCCCTTCTTGGACATGGTTTTTAGGGCTTCAGAATAGTTATAGCCGGGGACAGTGCCAACCACCCGTCCGATCGTACCAAAACTACTGGGGCCGACCCGATTGACCCCGGCCTGATTGGAATGACAGAGGGCGCATTTAGCCTTAAAGAGTTTCTCTCCCGCTGCCGCATCTCCCGCTGCATTGGCCGCTGTAGCCTGAACCAACAAAAATAGTGCCGCGCCCAATAGTGTCATCACCCCAGTTCTAGTCTTCATTTGCTGCTCCATAAAAATAAAACTCAGTGTAGTCCGGGAATAAAGACCCGCGCCTTGTCAAAGGCCATCCAGACTCCCCACAGCAGGGGGATGGCCACCGGACTCCAGGCCAGCCAAACCATCGGCGAGGCGAGACTACCCAATCCTATACCACCATTACTGCCATCTCCCGAGGTCTTTTTGCCGCGCTCGAAGGTCACATTGGCCTGCATGATTTCGCGGTCGGTCATGTGCCACTTGGCATTGACCGGCCTGATGAGCATGTTAGCAACAAAGCCCAGGATTAACAAACCCGAAAGTATGTAAAGGGTCATATCATAGTAATTCTGCGGTGCTAAACCCGAGTTCTTGGCCTGGCTATGGAAATAATTAACAATGACCGGCCCCAAAATTCCCGCCACCGACCAGGCCGTCAAGATGCGCCCAAGGATCGCCCCAACAAATTGCGTGCCAAATATATCCGCCAAATAGGCCGGAATGGTCGCAAAACCCGCGCCAAAAATCGAGACCGCGATACAAAAACTAATCACAAAGAGACCCACCATCTGATGGTGAATCAAGGTCGGCATGATAAAATAGATACCAAAGCCGAGAATAAAATAGAGACTATAGGTTTTTTTCCGTCCGATCCGATCCGATACCGACGACCAGAAGAATCTGCCACCAATGTTAAAAAGCGACAGAAGCCCGACAAAGCCAGCCCCCACAACCGCCGTCTGAATCCGCTGCTCCGCCGTCAATTCCGCAAACTTGATCGCGGCAAGATCGATCAGTCGCCCGCCAAAAATCTCTTGCAGCATCGAGGATGCCGAACCCAATATGCCAATCCCGGCACTTACATTCATCGCCAAGACCATCCAGATCAACCAGAACTGCGGCGTGCGATGGGCCTTTTTAATATGCACAGGCCGATGGGCCATCATGGTGCCGCCAGTCTTGGGAGTCCAGCCCGGCGGTCGCCAACCCGGCGGCGGCAGACGATAGGCAAAACTCCCCCCGAGCATAAAGACCAGATAGATCAAACCGAGGATGAAAAAACTCTGCCAGACGGCGGGATTGGCCCCCGTACCCAAAATATTCGTCATCAACAGTTGCGCCAAGGGGCTCCCCACCAGGGCACCGCCGCCAAAGCCCATGATCGCCATCCCCGCGGCGACTCCGCGCTTGTCGGGAAACCAGGCCAACAGAGTCGAGATGGGGGAAATATAGCCAATTCCTAGGCCAATTCCCCCGATCATTCCCGCCCCCAGACAGACCACCCACAGCTGGTGAATTTTGATTCCGGCTGCCGCGACCATCAGGCCGCCGCTCCAGAATATCGCGGCCAATATGCCCGCTCGCCGCGGCCCGATTCGCTCCAGCCAGGTTCCCGCCGTCGCCGAGGCACAGCCCAAAAAGACAAAAAACAGCGTATAGACAAGGGTAACATCCTCCTCTCGCCAGTTACAGCGGAGGGTGTAGAGCATTCGCAATAGAGTCATGTTCGGACAGCTATTGGCCAAGGGATTGCTGAGAAGCTCGGTCAAGGGCTTCCAAAAGACACTAAAGCCATAGGCCATTCCGATACATAGATGAATCGCCAAGGCCGCGGGTGGCACCATCCAGCGGTTAAAACCGGGCTTGGCAATCAAACTATAGCGACGGAGTCTTACTGCCTCCGGGTCGAATTCACTAAAGCTATTTGAACGGAGTCCAGAATGTTGCGGCTTAGTAATCATTATTTATCTGCCAATTATTAGAATAGCTACAACCCAGATTGAGCAAAGTGTATTACTATGCCACAAACAGGTTAATAAATATAGCTATGACCGATATGACTTAGCATGATTATTGGGTGAGGGGCAATAAACCCCTCACCATTCTCGGTAAAACTGTCTATTTTAACGACGAGACCATTTTTTCGACCGTGAACCAGGCCCCCCACAACATGGGCAGCACGACCAGACTCCAGGCCAGCCAAACCTTCGGCTCGGCCAGGCTGCCGAGGCCAATGCCCATGGTGTGATCGCCCTTGAACTCCATACCCCTTACCTTGATATAATGGTCCTGCACCGCCTGAGGAGACATAAAATGCTTGTCATCGAGGGTGTGGATTAAAAAATTCAAACCCGCGCCAATCAACAAAAATCCCGCCAATATGTAAAAGGTCACGCTATAGGCCAGTCCAAGATCAAGTCCGGCATCGATTCGATTGTTCACGACATAGGGAATGATAAAGGTTCCCACCACCCCCGCTGCCGACCAGGCGGTCAAGATTCGCCCGTGAATCGCCCCCACAAAGGTCGTGCCAAAAAGATCGGCAATATAGGCCGGAAGCGAAGCAAATCCCCCACCATACATCGAGATGATCACAAACAGACCAGCAACAAACATAAATTGAATGCCCATCGAGGCAAAAAGCGGCGTAAAGATATAAAGAAGCAGGCCAATACCAAAAAAGATATAATAGACCTGTTTCCGACCAATCCGATCCGAAAGACCGGCCCAGAATATTCGACCCAAGATATTGCCTATCGACAGGGCCCCCACAAATCCCGCTCCGATCCCCGCCACGACCGCCTGCTGATCGACGCTGAGTGCGCCATAGCCGAGATCGGGCAGACCAATCAATTTGCCGCCAAAGAGTTTTTGGAACATATTCGAAGCAATGGCCAGAATGCTGATACCCGCACTGACATTAAAAAACAGCATAAACCACAGCAACCAAAACTGCACCGTCCTGTGGGCATGGTTGACATGGACCGAGCGGGCTGTCATGAGAGACTTAGTAAAATCGGGCTTGACCCAACCCTTCGGCTGCCATTGCGACGGCGGCAAACGATAGTTCAGGGAGGCAACCAGCATAAAAACAAAATAGATAAGGCCGAGAACGATCAAGGTCTGCCAGATGGCTGGTTGCGCCGGAGTCCCCAGCCAATTGGTCATGAGCAGACTGGCCAAGGGGGAGCCAATCATCGCCCCACCGCCAAAACCCATGATGGCCATTCCTACCGCCACGCCGCGCCGGTCGGGAAACCATTTAATCAGCAGTGAGACGGGCGAAATATAGCCAACCCCAAGCCCTATGCCACCAATGACTCCCGCCCCCAAACACATGAGCCAGAGCTGATGCATTCCCGCCCCGATTCCCGCCAAGACCAGGCCACCGCCCCAACAGAAGGCAGCCTCTACCCCCGCGTGCCGCGGCCCCACCCGCTCGAGCCAGGTCCCGCGAGTCGCCGCCGCCCCGCCTAAAAACAAAAAGAACAGGGCATAGATCCACAGCAGATCATCCAACCGCCATTGACAGACCGA
>JASGCE010000218.1 GCA_030054295.1 Minisyncoccota bacterium | reverse complement strand
GGGCTCAGTCGCGGCGCGAGTTTTGGCCCGCCGAGCCTCCGCCCAACAAAAAAGGCCGCCGTGTCACTCGCCACCACCAGGGACACAAGCAACAGAATCACCGCCAAGCCACTGGAGCTAAAGCCATTCGGCCCGCCCACATCCGGCAGCATCACGACCAGCCAATAGAGCGACATTAAAGCCGCATAAAGCACAATCCCACCCAGCAGAATAAAGGCTAACTGCGCCACAATTGATAAAGGGCGATTCTTGACCATCCTCACCCATTCAATCATCCCGAGGATGATGACCAGGCAGATAAACAAACCAAGCCAGGGCTTGCCCAAATAGAGCACCAGGGCAAAAATCAACAGAATCACCACCGCCGATATAATTCTTTTTTGCAGATTGGTCAGGGACAGTTTTTTAAATGGCTTCATTTCTATCTCCCGAATCGGCGGTCGCGCTGGGTAAATTCTTGGATCGCATTGGTAAATTCGGCCTCGCCAAAATCCGGCCAGAGGCAATCGACAAAAACCAATTCGCTATAGGCCGATTGGAATAATAAAAAGTTACTGAGTCTTTGCTCGCCACTGGTGCGAATCACCAGGTCAGGGTCGGGGATGTCATGGGTATAGAGGCCGGCGGCAAAGTCGCTTTCGCTGGCCTTTTCTGCGGTAATCTCTCCGGCAGCAATGCGTGTGGCAAGACTGCGGGCTGCCGCCAGAATCTCCTCCCGCGCGCCATAGCTCAGGGCCAGCACCAGATTGCGATCGAAATTGCCGGCGGTTTCCCGCTCCCCCTTCTGGATAAGCTCGACAATATCGGCGGGGAGTTTGGCGCGGTTGCCAATCACCCTCAGCCTGATGCCACGGCGGTTGAGTTCGCTAATCTCGCTGCGAAGATAGAGCCGCAACAGCCCCATCAGATCGCTGATCTCATCTGGCGAGCGACGCCAGTTTTCGCTGGAAAAACTAAAGAGGGTAAGATATTCAACCCCAGCCTCCCCCGCTGCCTTCAGGGTCGCCCGCACCGATTCAACCCCGCGCCTGTGGCCTTCGCGCCGCGGCAGTCCGCGCTGCCGCGCCCACCGCCCATTGCCATCCATAATAATGGCTACATGGCGCGGCGCAGAATTGATCTTGTCCTGTGGGGCGGGGCTTAAGGACTCCTCGGCCGAACTTACCAGCCGCGGTCGAGACAGGGACTCGGCTTCAGAACCGCCCGCAGCAAGCACAGGCCGAGTCAAGGTCGTTGCCGCCGGCGACTGCCGCAAAGAATTCTCTGATTGGCGGGCAAAAAGCGATTTGATCATCAAACCTGTCCATCGCATAAATCATGCCAGGACCACCAGTGATCTTGGCACAGTTCTCGGCAGAAACCATCAGATCTGCATAATCTCTTTTTCTTTATGGTCGAGCGATTCATCGATCTTCTTGATGAATTTATCGGTCAGTTCCTGCACCTGATCGGCAAATCGGTGATGCTCGTCCTGACTGATGGCCGAGTCCTTTTCCATCTTTTTTAAACTGTCCATACCGTCGCGGCGAATGTTCCGCACGGCAATCCGACATTGTTCGGTATATTTATGGGCGAGCTTGACCAGTTCAGTGCGCCGTTCCTGATTGAGTTCGGGCAGGCGCAGGCGAATGGTCGTGCCTTCGGTCTGGGCCGTGACCCCGAGGTTGGCATCGTGCAGGGCCTTCTCGACCGGCTTGACCATCCCCTTGTCCCAGACCGAAACCACCAGCATCCGCGCATCGCCAACGCTGATCGAACCGACCTGATTGAGTGGCATATGCTGACCATAGGCATCGACCATCACCGGATCGAGCAGATTGACCGAGGCACGGCCAGTGCGCAGACCCATAAACTCCTTGCGCAGAGTCTCGGCCGCCCCCTCCATCCGCCGCGTTAAGTCTTTAAGATCAAAGGAATCCATTTCATCCTCCCGCGTCTAACCTATGGTCATGATGTCCGCTTAAAAACCCAGTAGCAAAACCACCGAGCTTTACTTCTTCTTGGCCTGAGCCGCAACCTCGGCGGCAAAATCAGTATGCTCCTTTTCGATGCCTTCGCCCAGAGCAAAGCGGGCAAAGGTTTTAAGGGTGAGATCACTACCCATTTCCTTGCCCGACTTGACCAGCAGGTCTTTGATCTTGGTCTCGCCATCGACGACAAAAACCTGTTCGGTCAAGACATTCTCTTCGTAGAATTTACGCAGGCGACCATCGACCATCTTGGCAATGACATCCTCTCCCTTGCCCGAGGCCCGGGCCTGTTCGGCAAGGATATTGCGTTCCCGCTCGACCAATGTCGTATCGACCTCGGCAATGGTGGTGGCAATCGGATTGGCCGCGGCAATATGCATCGAGATCTGCTTGCCGAGTGCCGCAAGCTTGGCCGCATCGGCCGCCGATTCCATGGCCACCAACACGCCAATCTTACCGAGATTCGGCACCAGGGCACCGTGCATATAGCTCGCCACAATTCCTTTGCTGACGGTGAATTTCTTGGCGCGGCGGAGACTCATATTCTCGCCAATGGTCGCGATCAGGCGGGTGATCTCCTCCGCCACCGTGTGGCTGGCCCCGGGATATTGGCTGCTGTTCAATTTATCAACATCATCCCCGACCGTCACCACCAGCTTGGCAATATCGGCGACGAGTTTTTGGAAGGCATCGTTGCGGGCGACAAAGTCGGTCTCGGCGTTGATCTCGACCATCGTGCCGATATTGCCTTCAGAGTGAACCCCGACCAGGCCTTCGGCGGCGACGCGACCCGCCTTTTTAGCCGCGGCGGCTAGACCTTTTTTGCGCAGCCAATCGACCGCCTCCTCCATATTGCCGTTGGTCTCGCCCAGGGCGCGTTTGCAGTCCATCATGCCCGCGCCGGTTTTTTCGCGCAGGTCCTTGACCATTGTTGCAGAAATTTCAGCCATTTTTTCCTCTGTTGGTGAGAAAGCCTCACACGATCTGAATAGTATAAGAATTTGAATGTCCCGCCGTGACAGAGGGACAGGCTCTGGTGTCTGTGATTACTTGCCGGCGACGGTGGTGACATCCATCGGGGCGACCTCGGCCGCGCCAATATCGACGCCGGAGACCATGGCCTCCTTCTGCAATCCGGCCAAGACCGAACCGGCCAACAGGTCGCAATAGGTATCGATGGCGCGGAGGGCATCGTCATTGCCGGGAACCGGAAAGGAGACTCCATCGGGATCGGAATTGCTGTCGAGAATGGCCACTACGGGGATGCCGAGGCGATTGGCCTCCTGCACCGCGAGGGCCTCTTTGTTGGTGTCGATGACGACCAGAATATGGGGCAGTCCGCCCATCTCCTTGATACCGCCGAGGGCCCGTTCGAGTTTGGCCAGTTCGCGGTTCAGGGTCAGGATTTCTTTTTTGGTGCGGCCGGCTTCGGTCTTGACCTGTTCTTCGAGGTCGCGCAGCCGCTTGATCGAGGCCGAGATGGTTTTAAAATTGGTCAGCATTCCGCCGAGCCAGCGATGGTTGACATAATATTGTCCGCATTTTTTGGCGGCATCGGCGATCCGGTCTGAGGCTTGGCGTTTGGTGCCGACGAACAGGACTCGGCCGCCACCGGCTACGGTATCGTGAACCGCCTGCATGGCGCGATAGAGTAGGGGGACGGTCTGTTGCAGATCGATGATATGGACATTGTTGCGGACTCCGAACAGATAGGGAGCCATTTTGGGATTCCAGCGGCGGGTATTGTGGCCGAAGTGGACTCCGGCCTCGAGGAGTTGCCGCATGGTAAAGCTTGGAACTGTCATAGTAATCTGTACCTTTTGTATCCGGTTGAGCCGCCGCTGGGGATACTGGCTCCGTCATTGGATGCCAGCACCGGAATCGCGGGGTTGCCGCGAAGTTCCAGCGTGTGAA
>JASGCE010000217.1 GCA_030054295.1 Minisyncoccota bacterium | reverse complement strand
ATCGCCTTGACCACATTGCCGGCAAAGGATGGGTGCAGGTCGCCAAAAAACGACATCCGCAAACCATGGGTCGGGCTATAGAGCAGCACCTCGGCCTCATCGGGCTTGGCCGACTTAACGGGAGTCACCATCGCGCCATTGGCCATAGCGGCCTGAAAATACTTCCCATCCAGAGTCACCGAATCGCTGGCTTCGCGCTGCCACACCGTATTGGGCTGAGTCCCCGCCGCCACCAGCACCGACCGCGCGGCAAGGGTCTTTTCGACCCCATTGATTGTGACCCTTAGCCCCGCAGTCGCCCCATATGAATCGACCTCCACCGCGACTGGTGCCGCCTCCTCGACAATAAAAATTCCTTCCTCGAGGGCCTTGGCGACCTCCTCGTGGTTCAGGGTGTAACTCGGCGATTCGGTCAATTTGCGGCGATAGACCAATGTCGAGCCGCCCCAGGATTGCAACAGCCCGACCAAATTCGCTGGCCGATTCTCGGACGCCGCGGCGACCCGCTCTGACCTTAAAGCACGGGCGTGGGCAATAAATTCACGGGCGATGGATTGGTCTTCAACCGACCATGTTGCCACAATCGACTCACCGCCGAGGGCCTCGATCCGAGTCAAGAATTTCTCGACCTGAAGCGGGTAATAGGCCAGCGATTCCGTCGCCGTATCAATCGCGGTCAAGCCGCCGCCGATCACCGCCACCGGCAAACGAATTTGCAGATTGGCAAGGGATTCGCTCTTGCCCGCCCCGGTCAGTTGCAGGGCCATCAAAAAATCTGACGCTTGACGAACGCCCCGCGCCAGGCCATTGGGCATAGGCAGGACTGTCGGTCGCCCGGCACCGGTACAGAGGGCAATGTGATCGACCCCCATGGCAAGGGCCTGTTCAGCAGTGATGGTGCCGCCAAACCGCACCCCGCCAAACAGGGCAAAACCATCGCGCCTTTGCAGCAAAAGGCGAATCAGTTTCAGGTAATTCTTATCCCACCGCACCGTAATTCCATATTCAGCAACCCCGCCAAAACCGCCCGAGATTCGGTGGTCGAGTCGCTCCTTCAATTCGTCAGACTTGCGAATCAAATTAAAGGGAACGGCCAGGCCGCGGTCATTGACTCCGTTCAGTTCTGGCTCCAGAGGTTCGATCTTCAAACCGTCAATCGCAATGACCCGATGGCCATCGTTCAGCAGATGGTGCGCCAGGGTATAGCCCGCTGGCCCCAGCCCCACCACCATGACCGTATAGCCACTTTCGGGCAGCGGCACTGGCCGCCGCAGATTGAGCGGATTCCACCGCGTCAGCAGACTGTAGATCTCGAACCCCAAGGGCAGTTCCAAGACATCCTTCAAGACCCGAGTCTCGATCTGAGGAATATCGACCGGCTGCTGTTTTTGATAGACGCAGGCCTTCATACAGTCGTTACAGATGCGATGGCCGGTGGCGGCCAGCATCGGATTATCGACCGTCGCCACCGCCAGTGCCGCCAACGGCAAATGGTTGGCCTTCAAGAAATTCATCTCGGAGATCTTCTCGTCGAGCGGACAGCCGGTCAGATCATGACCAAAGGGCGATTTTTTAAAAGCCGCCTTACCAGCCTTTCCATCGACCGGCTTTTCGCGCAGACCGGTCGAGCAGGAATCGCGCCCCTGATTGTGACACCAGATACAGTAATTTGCCTCGCTGAGAACCGCGGCAATTCCCATCCCCGGGTCGGTCAGGGCGAAACCCTGTCTCTGCCGCAAGCGACTCGAGTCGCCAAGTTTCATTCTCCGCACGCCATCCAATTCATCGGTGGTAAAATCGACCAGGTGCTGGGGGTCGGTCTTGTGGGGCAGGTGGAAGATAATCGACTCGGGGTGCGCCGCCCGACCCGCTTCGGTCAACAGGGCCCAGGCGGCATAGGCCTCGAGATGGTGCAAAGATTCCGCAGCGGCAGTTTGATCCTCCGCGGCCATCAATGCCGCGACCCGGTTGGCAAAGTGAATCTCTCGCACCGGCCAACCACAGAGCGGCTCGACCCGATCTTCAAGCTGGGCAATGTCGATTGCCGCGGCCTGCTCGGCGGTGAAGTTCTTTGCCACCCGCCGCTGGACAAAATCGCGCTTGACCGAATGGAGCGAATCATAGCCCCTTTGGCGACCGATGAGTTTGGCCTCCTCCTCCTCAATATCAAAAAGCTGGGTTAAAAAAACCTCGAGCAGCGGGGCCAGGGCCAGCAGCAATTCAGCCTCGGCCTTGGCGGACAGATCGTCGGGGGCTGCCCGTGCGACCATCAGTCGCTGGTAAAGCTCTGGCTCGCGCCGCTCGACAAGGGCGATAAAGGACTGGTCGAGGGCGACCAATCCGCTGCGGTGATAAAGGTCTTTTGCCTGCATTTTACTCTGCCCTATTTTGGGAACTTGATTTTAGCTCGGTTGCATTTTCGATAAAGACAAGGTGGCTATGCCGCGCGATCGAGGGATAGTTTTTCCCATACTTCGCTAAGGCCGATGATGAGTTTATCAACCATGGTTTCGGTATGGAAGGGGCCAGGGGTGATGCGCAGTCGCTCGCTGCCGCGCGGGACGGTGGGATAGTTGATCGGCTGAATGTAGATATTATGATAGTCCAGCAGATAGTTACTGGCTTCCAGGGCATGGGTCGCGTTGCGCACCATCACCGGCACGACATGACTGGAGGTTTCCAAAAAGGGAATCCGCTGAAGACGGAGTCGCTGTTTGACTCGCGCGACACTGGCCTGTTGCGCCAGTCTTTCAGCCTGGCTATTCATCAGGTGGTTGATGCTCCAATTGGCTCCCGCGGCGATGATCGGCGGCAGCGAAGTGGTAAAGATAAAGCCGGGAGCATGGGAGCGAATATAGTCCACCACCAACCTTGATCCAGCAATATAGCCCCCCACCAGACCAAAGGCCTTGCCCAGAGTACCCTGGATAATGGTCGGCCGATGGGCGACACCATCGCGCTCGGCAATACCAGCACCATGGGGCCCATAGAGTCCAACCGCATGAACCTCGTCGAGATAGGTCATGGCACCATAGCGATCAGCAAGGTCACAGAATTCGGCAATCGGGGCAATGTCGCCATCCATCGAATAGAGACTCTCGAAGGCAATTAACTTGGGTCGGGACGGATCGGCCGCCGCCAGTTTAGCCGCCAAATCAGCCGGATCATTGTGGTTAAAAATAACCTTATCGGCGCCGCTGTTGCGAATTCCGGCAATCATCGAATTGTGATTCCAGGCATCGCTGAAGATGAGCAGATTGGGAATGGTGCGACCGAGGGTACTCAAACTCGTCTCGTTCGCAACATAGCCCGAGGTAAAGACCAGGGCTGATTCCTTTTGGTGCAATCGAGCAAGGGTCTTTTCGAGCTTAATATGTTCATGGGCCGTGCCAGCAATATTGCGAGTCCCACCGGCCCCGGAGCCTAGACGATCTACGGCATCCTTAATCACTTGACGCAGATGCTGATTCTCGCCCATTGCCAAATAGTCGTTGGAGCACCAAATGGTTACTTCCCGAGGGGTGGTTTGGCGAAGGCTAGCTCCATCTGTCGCGGGATTGCGACCATGGAACAGAGCGACCGGAAAACGACCCGGTAGTCTCTCCAATTCGGCAAAATAACGGTAGCGACCCTCCCGCTGCAATTCGCCAAGCCGAGTCGCAAAAAACATTTCATAATCCATGGGGGCGAAGATAAACCAAACCGCGCAATAAGTCAGCAGCTAGATATGGAATCGCGGTTTTATAAGGAATCCGACTCTCGGTTAAAATGGATTCAAGAGAGAAAATTCGCTTTTTGCGGTTCAAAGGTATATTGATTATGGTTTATATGGGAAAGTCTGAAAAACTCATTTTTAAAAGACAGTCAGGCAACCCCCCTTAGTCTCACTAAGCAGCAAGCTGCTAAGTGA
>JASGCE010000216.1 GCA_030054295.1 Minisyncoccota bacterium | reverse complement strand
CCCTGATGGCCAATTCCATCATAGAGTCCCATGACCCCTTCGGTAATCATCAAGGAGTTTTCGCCCGCCACCGACTCCAGCCTCATGGTCAACATGCCGCGGCGCATCGCCCAAACATCAAGATTATGGGCATCGCGGTCGGCAGCGAAGCGATGAAAACTCGGGTCAATATAGTCGGGTCCAACCTTGCCACCACAGGCCGCGATCTCCCTTCTTTTAAGGGCGCGGAGTATACCTAGGGTAATCAGGGTCTTGCCACTTCCTGAACTTGGTGCAGCGATGATAATGCCGTCAATCATCTAAAATTCCTAAATTGCCAGATAGTGTAACACAGGGGCGTGATTTCAGTTTCTGGATTTTAATGACCATACCAATATTTTTAAAAGACTCTATCTATAGAAGATTCGCAATTATATCCGATATTAAAAACTCCTTTATAATATCTTATAATGATTGCATATAGCTAGTAGATTCCTTTGGTGATCGAGTCTTTTTTGTCTTAACCCTCCTCCACCCGACAAGCACGACCGAAAAAGGGCCCTTAAAACCAGTGAAGAACTAACCCAGTGCTTAAACCATAGATAATTTAGCTTTAAAATTGGTTAAGGAAGCGACTTCAGTTTTAAACCAGTCTAGATCAGGTCGGAAATTAACCACCTCGCCAATCACAATAATCACCGGCGGACTGATGAGGTCGCTCATGATCTGATCCCGACATTGCCCCAGGCTGGTCACCACCACCTGCTGCCCAGCCGTCGAGGCATTGGCAACCAGAGCAACCGGTTCGGCAAGGCTGCGCCCGCCCGCGATCAATTTATCGGCAATCTGCGGCAGGTGTTTTAAGGCCATATAAAGCACAATCACCGGCGAAAACTGCGCCAAGCCCGACCAATTGACGCCATCGGGAACCTCCCCCGAACTGCCATGTCCGGTGACAAAAGTGACGAGATTATTGGTATCCCGATGGGTGACCGGAATCCCAGCATAGGCGAGGCCGCCAATTCCCGCAGTGACTCCCGGGACGATGCGGAATTCTATGCCCGCCTTGGCGAGGGCCAGGGCCTCCTCTCCCCCGCGACCAAAGACAAAGGGGTCGCCACCCTTCAGGCGCAAAACCCTTTTGCCGCGCCGCGCCAGTTCGATGAGGGTAATGGATATGTCTGATTGCCGCGCCGATGGCTTGCCACCGCGCTTGCCGGCATAGATGAGTTCGGCCGAATCCTGGCAGCCCTGCAAAATCTCCTCGTTCACCAGAGCGTCATAAACCACGACCTCTGCCGACAATAATGCTCGTTCAGCCAGGCGAGTCAGCAGCCCAGCATCCCCTGGGCCGGCCCCAACTAACCAGACGGTTCCCGATTTAAATTCAGGCAGTTTTGGTAACATCAGCCTTACTTACCCTCGTCCTCGGTCTATTCTAGAGCATTTTTACAAATAATTGGCTCAAAATGTAAACCTTAAAGATTTACTTGCTGTTGTCTCCCCCTAGCAGGGGGAGATAGGCTTGCTTGATTTTCGCCTCTTTGCGAAAATCTTTAGCAAGCCTTGTGGGGGTAGCAGGCACGGCCTGTTCGATTCTTTATTCTTTGGTTTTAACACTATGGTTAAAACCCAAAGAATACAAAATGGCACCGCGACCTTCGCGGTCTACCCCCACCAAGAAAACCTAATGCTTGCCTTCGGCTTCGCTAAGGTTTTCTATCCTCCCCCTGCTAGGGGGAGGCAACAGCTAAATTTACATCGAGATTAATGTTTCGCTACTCTTATTTATGAAGATGCTCTAATCTATCGCAAGCGCGGGCGATGCGGTTGCAGGCATCCTCGAGCAGACTGGTCGCGGCGGCATAGGAGATTCTAAAATAGGGCGCAAGGCCAAAGGCCGTCCCCGGCACAACCGCAACCCCTTCAGAATCCAACAAATAGTCGGCAAAATCGAGATCGCTGGCAATGACCTTACCCGCGGGAGTCTTGAGCCCAATCACCCCAGCGCAGGAGGGAAATACATAAAAGGCTCCATTGGGGACAAGGCAACTGATCCCCTTGGCGCGGTTCAGCATGGTGACGCAGAGATCGCGTCTTTGTTTAAAAACCGCGTTGCGTTCGGCGATAAAATCGAGACTCCCGGTCAAGGCGGCCAGGGCCGCCGCCTGACTGACCGAAGATGGGTTCGATGTCGATTGCGATTGCAAAATACTCATCGCCTTAATCAGTGGAACCGGCCCGGCAGCATAGCCAATCCGCCAACCGGTCATGGCATAGGCCTTGGAGACTCCGTTGCAGGTCAAGGTGCGATCCAGTAATCGCGGCTCGACCTCGGCAATCGTGCTGAATTTCCAGCCATCATAGGCCAGATGTTCATACATATCGTCGGTCATGATCTGAACCTGGGGATGGAGCAGCAGCACCTCCGCCAGAGCCTTTAACTCGGCGCGGTCATAGCCAGCCCCCGTCGGGTTGCTCGGGGAATTCAAAATCAGCCACTTGGTCTTGGGCGTAAGGGCCGAGGCTAGAGCCTCGGCGGTCAATTTAAAGCCGGAATTCTCGCCACAGGAGACAATCACCGGCGTGCCTTCGGCCAGCTCCACCATATCGGGATAGGATACCCAATAGGGGGCGGGAATAATCACCTCGTCGCCCGGGTTTAAGGTCGCCATCAGGGCGTTATAGAGTACCTGCTTGCCACCCGTACCGACGGTGACATTCTCGGGTCGGTAAACCAGACCATTCTCTCGCTTGAATTTCTCGACAATTGCCAGCTTGAGAGCTGGGGTGCCATCGACATCGGTATAGCGAGTCTCGCCGCGATCAATCGCTGCCTTGGCGGCGTTGCGAATATGTTCGGGGGTATCAAAATCTGGCTCCCCCGCCGACAGGGCGATAATGTCTCGGCCCGCAGCCTTGAGCTGCCGCGCCTTGGCCGAAATCGCAATGGTGGGAGAGGGTTTAATCCGTCCAAGACGGGAGGCTATTAATGACATGAATTCATCTCGACTACTGTGAAACCGAATGGACAGAATAGTCGAATCCTTCGCCTTTGCATAGCCACCGCCAAGCTATCCTGTCGCAAATTTAAGGGATCATTGCTGTTGGTGCGGGCGGTCGGGGTCGAACCGACACTCTGTTACCAGAACCAGATTTTGAGTCTGGCGCGTCTGCCAGTTCCGCCACGCCCGCACTGATGGTCTTCATATCACAGGTTTTTAAAAAATGCTCTAATAATTTTTGCGGTCAAAAAATTGGCTTTATTTAGACAGTTTATACATTCACTATAGAGTTGAGTTCATGGTGCCTCAATGCTGATCAAACCTTGCGATTTAATGCCGAGAGACTGTACGGCCGAACACGCGCCATGAACAAGAAAGTCTAACTTGAGAATAAAATCATGTCAACAGAGACAAATCTATTCAGTATAGAATTGGAATCCTTCTATAGTTTCAATGGTCGTTTTTATGACCATGAGTAGTTTCAGTTAATTCGGGAAAAACTAAGGTTGGTTTAGGAAAAGAATGCCCCATTGATCAAAGGAAGGGGCAATTAGAATCTATTGTCCCCCCTCCCTTTAGGGAGCGGGGGATACTGGTTCTTAGATTTGAGCAAGCATAGCGTAGCGAAAATCATAGAACCAGTTGGGGGGTAGGCCTTTGTTAATATTGCAATAACTTAGACCTACCCCCCCTGTCTCACTCTGCACAGCAGAGTGAGCCTTCCCCCCGCTCCCTAAAGGGAGGGGGGGATACTGGTTCTTAGATTTGAGCAAGCATAGCGTAGCGAAAATCATAGAACCAGTTGGGGGGTAGGGCTTTGGAACATTATCATAGTTTAAGACCTACCCCCCCTGTCTCACTCTGCACTGCAGAGTGAGACTTCCCCCCGCTCCCTAAAGGAAACCCTGAAAAACTCACTTTTTTGTCACTCTGAGCGTCGTCGCGC
>JASGCE010000215.1 GCA_030054295.1 Minisyncoccota bacterium | reverse complement strand
GAATGACAATTTTTGGTCTGAGCTAACCCCTTACAAGCATTTTGAGACAGTCTGGCCCCTCAAACTCCCCGCTGGATTGCCAGCCGCTCAAAGCGAGCGGCGGCAATGACGAACGAGGAAGGCGGTAGTTTTGTAAATTCATCGACGCAATTGCAACCATACCATAGTTTCAACCGCTTCGGACAAGAATCTAAATCCGCTTGACTCTCAATGGTCACAGGGATAAAAAGAACAAATTATGAACAATTTTACGGCTAACCCGCATCTCCACCCCCAAACCCCGCTCATCACCGAGCGGGCCGCAGCTGGATTCCCCAGTCCGGCGGCGGATTATCGGGTCGAGCGAATCGATTTGAATCACTATTTGATGCCCCATCCGGCGGCTTCATTTTTGCTCTGGGTCAGTGGTGATTCGATGAAGGATGCTGGGATTCTCGATGGTGATCTGTTGGTGGTGGATCGTTCGGTGACTCCCACACACGGGCAGGTGGTGGTGGCGGTGCTGGACGGCGGGCTGGTGCTCAAGCGGCTGGAGCGGCGCGGTAAGGACTGGTGGCTGGCCTCGGCCAATCGGAACTATCCCGACTTTATCATCAATGAACTTTGCGAAACCACCATCTGGGGCGTTGCCATCCATGCGATTCATTTTTTGAATGGCCAAAACCACCGCAACCCGCCATCACAAAAGGGATGACCGCCATGACTCCCGTCAAGGGCGGTTTTGCCCTGGTCGATTGCAATAATTTTTACTGTAGCTGCGAGCGAGTCTTTAACCCGCGGCTGGAGGGACGGCCGGTCGTGGTCCTGTCGAATAATGACGGCTGTATCGTCGCCCGCTCGGCCGAGGCCAAGGCCCTCGGCATAAAAATGGGCGCGCCCTTTTTTAAGATCAAGGAGCAACTGGAGCAGCAGAGAGTCGAGGTATTTTCCTCCAACTACACCCTCTATGGCGATATGTCGGCGCGGGTCATGTCGATCTTGACCGATGCCGTGCCGCGGTCGGAGGTCTATTCAATCGACGAGTGTTTTTTGCAACTCGATGGCCTGTGGCAGCCGAACGAGAGCCACGCCAGACTGCCCTGGGCGAGCGAACTGCGCCAGCGGGTGCGGCAATGGACGGGAATTCCGGTCAGTATCGGCATGGCCCCGACCAAGACCCTGGCCAAGCTCGCCAACCGTATCGCCAAAAAACAAACCAGCGGAGTCTGTGACCTTGGCCTTGATCCCGATTCGGCGGCGGTGAAGGCGGCCCTGGCGGATTTTCCCCTCGAGGATATTTGGGGCATCGGTCGGCAATGGTCGGTGCGGTTACAAGCCATGGGGGTGAGCAGCGCACTCGATCTCCGCAACCTGCCGGATTCGTGGCTGCGGGCCAGGATGGGGGTCAATGGCCTGCGGATTGCCGCCGAACTGCGCGGCATCCGCTGCCATAGTTTAGAGAGCGAGGGGGTTGATAAAAAATCCTGCGTGGTCTCGCGCTCCTTTGGCCGCAGCCTGCGCGAGCTTGCGCCGATTCGCGCGGCGGTTGCGACTCACGCGGCGCGGGCAGCCCAAAAGCTGCGCCATGACGGTCTGCTGGCGCGGCAGATCAGGGTGACTCTGATGACCAACCGTTTTGCCGCCGATGGCAGCCACCATGGCGCTGAATCCTATGAATCGAGCCTCGCCGCCGACCTCGGGCGGTGGAGCAACGACGGGCAGATTTTCGTCGCCGCCGCCACCCGCCTGACCGAGGCGATTTTTGTCTCGGGCAAGGCCTATAAAAAGGCCATGGTATTTTGCCCAGTGCTGGAGTCCGAATCGCGAGTCACAGCCGATATTTTCGCCCCAGTCGAGACCGCGCAACAACGCCGTCTAATGGCAGCCATGGATGAGATCACCAGCCGCTATGGCCGCAGCAGTTTAAAATTTGCCGCCGAGGTCGCGGGCGGCAGCAGGGGCGAAAAATGGGAAATGCGCCGCGACCGAATCTCGCCAAACTATACAACGCGGATGAGTGAACTGTTGCGGCTCCATTAGCCATAGCTAAACCATAGCCTCCCGCTGGCCAAAATTATCCGATGGTTTAAAGCCAGAATCTATGCTAGCAATCCTAATATTTATTTTACCAAAGGCAATGACCATGACGGGTGCAAAAAGACGCAACAGTAAAAGACATGTCGATACGGCACTGGTTGAACTGGGTCGGGACCCGCACGCCAATCACGGGGTGGTTAATCCTCCGGTCTATCATGCCTCGACGATTCTGTTTCCGACCCTCGCGGCCTTGGAGTCGGCGGAGAATGGCACCCATCCCGGGCCAACCTATGGTCGTCGTGGCACCACCACCGCTCAGGCCTTGGAGCAGACCGTCGCTGCCCTCGATGGAGCCGACAAGGCCATAGCCCTGCCCTCGGGCAAGGCCGCCATGGCCCTGACCTTTGCGACCTTTACGCGGGCGGGAGATCATGTTCTGGTATCAGACAATGCCTATGGCCCGGTGCGGATGATCTGTAACGATCTCATGGAAAAATTCGGAGTCGAGACCACCTATTTTGACCCCCATATTGGCAGCGGGATCAGCAAATTAATGCGTCCAAATACCCGTCTGGTCTGGTGCGAATCGCCGGGGTCGCTGACCTTCGAGATGAGCGACATTCCGGCCATCGCGGCGGAGGCGCGGCAGCGCGGCATCAAGGTGGGGGTTGATAATTCCTGGGCCTCTCCCTATTACTACAAACCGCTCGACCATGGGGCGGACATTGCCATGCAGGCTGGTACCAAATATCTGGTCGGCCATTCCGATGCCATGGTCGGAGTCTTAAGTGCCCAGATGGATGATTTTAAATCGCTGCGCCATATGGCCGATGCCCTCGGCTATCATTTGGCTCCTGATGACTGTTATCTCGCCCTGCGCGGGATTCGCACCCTGTCGGTACGGCTGGAGCGGCACCAGGCCAATGGCCTGGCCCTCGCCGAATATTTTGCCAAAAGGCCAGAGGTCGCGCGAGTCATTCACCCCGCCCGCCCCGACCATCCCGACCATGCCCTGTGGCAGCGCGACTTTAAGGGCGCGAGCGGACTATTTGCCGTGGTCTTAAAACCCGGAGTCAGCCACAATGCCTTCGCCGCCTTTACCGATGGTTTGGAACTGTTTGGAATGGGCTATAGTTGGGGCGGTTATGAATCACTGTTGCTGCCGGTGCGGCCGGAGAAGATCCGCAGTGCCGTGCCCTGGCGCGAAGAGGGTAAGGTGCTGCGGATCCATGCCGGATTGGAAGACCTGTCGGACTTGACCCATGATCTCGATATGGGTTTTGATCGGTTACACGCCCATGGGTAGGGGGGGGTAACTTTAAACTGCCCCCGTTCGCCCTTTAGGGAGCGGGAGACAAAAAAATGAACTGCCCCCCCTCCCTTTAGGGAGCGGGGGGAAGGCTCTTGCCGCAGAATGCGGCGAGAGACAGGGGGGGTAGGTCGCGATGGTCGCGGTGCCATATTGTATTCTTTGGTTTTTAAGTACAGAGTTAAAAACTAAAGAATAAAGAATCGCTCAGGCCGTGCCTGCCTACCCCCCCAAGAGGTTCTATGATTTTCGCTGCGCTTTGCTTGCTCAAATCTAAGAACCTCTATCCCCCGCTCCCTAAAGGGAGGGGGGACATTCATTATAATTGCCCCCCCTCCCTTTAGGGAGCGGGGGGAAGGCTCTTGCCGCAGAATGCGGCGAGAGACAGGGGGGTAGGCCGCGATGGTCGCGGTGCCATTTTGTATTCTTTGGTTTTTAAGTACAGAGTTAAAAACCAAAGAATAAAGAATCGCTCAGGCCGTGCCTGCCTACCCCCCAAGAGGTTCTAAGTTTTTAGCTGCGCTGCGCTTGCAAAAAACAAAGAACCTCTTTCCCCCGCTCCCTAAAGGAAGGTCTGAAAAACTCACTTTTTTGTCACTCTGAGCGT
>JASGCE010000030.1 GCA_030054295.1 Minisyncoccota bacterium | reverse complement strand
TGGCCAAACACGACGAAAACTACATGCCCAAAGAAGTCGCCGAGAGCCTGAAGAAATCCGGCAAATGGCGTGGGGCGGAGGGTCAATAAACCTATGTTCATTGAAATTGGTCACTATGCCTTAATTCTGGCGGCGGTATTATCGCTCGCGCAGTTGGTCTTTGGTTTGGGGCGACAAATATGTATAGTCATTCAAATCAAAACATAAATTTGAATTCAAATGTGAACGGAGTATAAATATTTCTATTTGACATATTTTTTTTGTGTTAACTTCTGGTTGAATGTTTAATTTACAACCATGGAGTTTACAATGAAAAAACTATGCTTGACCCTTGCCCTGCTGCTCGGAACCATCAGCTATGTAAATGCTGAAGAAACAGAATTTAATCCGGGCTTATATCTTGGCATAGACTTAGGCTATGCCACCGTTAAAGACCAGACACAAGAAACAGCAGATTTAATGGTCAAGACATTAGGTGGGAGGGCAACAGTAACTCAGGACGCTGGTCTCGGGCTTGCCCGTATCCTAGCTGGATTTAAAATAATCGAGAATCTTGATCTAGAAATTGGTTATTTCAAATCGTCTGAACAGCATATGAATGCCGAAGGAACGGCTTGGAATGGTGGAAACTATACTATAAAAGCGACAAGTGTAAGTTCAGGATTCGACTATTCACTCTTACTTCGTCCAAGCCTATCAACTGGAATAAATTGTCTCTTTATTCGTGCTGGTGGTCATTCAAGTCAAGAAGAAGGAAAGGTTATAACTAAGGTCTATAACATTGATGTTGCATCAGAAACGGTGACTGTTAAAGGTTCAGGATTCCTATATGGGCTTGGTTATGATGAATATTTTGGCGAACATTTTGCCTTGAGAGGCGAATTTACCCGCTACGAAAAAATTGCTGGTGTCTCTGATAATTATGCAAATTTATTCCACATTGCCCTCATCGGAAAATTCTAGGGCTATTAAATTAAACCCAATAATGAGCAGTTTTCTGATAGATAGTGGCATGTAATTACAATCTGTTCCGTCACTAAAGTAAGAAGATGTTCATTGAAATTGGTCACTATGCCTTAATTCTGGCGGCGGTATTATCGCTCGCGCAGTTGGTCTATGGTTTGGGGCGGGGGGAATTGGCGATCTCCCGTTTTGCGGCGGTGGTGCAGCTTGCCCTGGTGGCACTATCCTTTGTGGCATTGACTCGTGCCTTTGTCCTGTCGGATTTTTCGGTGCTGTTGGTTGCTGACCATTCGGCGGCGGCGGCTCCCTTGCTTTATAAAGTCACTGCGGTGTGGGGCAATCACGAAGGTTCGATGTTGTTGTGGCTGCTCATTCTGGTGCTCTATGGCGCGGCGATAGCCCTTTTTGGTCGCAATTTACCGCCACGATTCTGGGCGCGAGTCCTTGGGGTTCACGGTCTGGTTTCGGCCGGTTTTTATGGCTTTATTCTACTCACCTCTAACCCCTTTATTCGCCTTGATAACCCCCCTCTGGCCGGGATGGGGTTGAACCCGATTTTGCAAGACCCGGGTTTGGCTTTTCATCCGCCTTTGCTCTATCTCGGCTATGTGGGATTTTCGGTGAGTTTTGCCTTTGCTGTCGCGGCCCTCATAGAAAATCAAGTCGCGCCGATCTGGGCGCGGTGGTTGCGACCCTGGGCCCTGGCCAGCTGGCTGTTCCTGACCCTTGGCATCGCGCTGGGTAGTTACTGGGCCTACTATACCCTCGGTTGGGGTGGCTGGTGGTTTTGGGACCCGGTCGAGAATGCCGCCTTCATGCCCTGGTTGGTTGGCACGGCCCTCATCCATTCGCTGCGAGTGGTGATGATCCGCGATGCCTTAAAACGCTGGACGATTTTGCTGGCGATTGTCACCTTTGGCCTCAGTCTGCTCGGGACATTTTTGGTGCGGTCGGGAGTCTTGACCTCGGTTCATGCCTTTGCCGTAGACCCTGAACGGGGATTCTATATTTTGATTTTGCTCGGGGGTTTAATTGGCGGGGCCCTGTTGCTCTATGCGATTCGCGCGCCGAAGTTAAAACTCGGGCCGATTTTTGCCCCGATCAGCCGTGAAGGGGCGATGGTTCTGAACAATCTGCTGCTGGCCAGTGCCGCGGCGACGATTCTGGTGGCGACCCTCTATCCGCTGATCCTCGATGCCTTGGGGAGTAAGCCAGTGTCGATTGGCGGCCCCTATTTTGTCCGCACCTTTGTCCCCTTGATGGTGCCGTTGGTGGTGGCGGTGGGGATCGGGCCGATGCTGGCCTGGCGGCAGAGCGAGATTCTGGGTTTAATCCAGCGGCTCAAATGGATATTTGTCGCGGCGGTCGCGGCAGGATTTTTGGCGGGTTTGACGACTCGGGGTACGCCGATTCTGGCCGGGGTTGGCGCGGCCCTCGCCCTGTGGTTGGGGTTGATTACGCTTCTGTCGCTGTTGGACTGGCGCAGGCAGAAACCAACCCTCGCCGAATGGGGACGAATCTTGGCCCATTTTGGCTTGGCGGTGACCATATTGGGGATGGTCGGCACCAGCTATCGTGTCGAGCAGAGTTTGCTGATGCAGATTGGCGATTCGACCCAGCTTGGCCCCTATAGAATCACCATGGCGCGGGAGGTCGATCAGCAACAGGCAAACTATTCCCAAAGGTCGGTGATTTTTGACCTGAGTTTTATGGGAATTGGCACCTCGACCGTGACATCATCGCAGCGAAAATTTGCAACCCCGGCGATGGTCACGACGGTGGTGGGGTTACATTCCCTCGGCTGGGGCGATCTCTATTTGGCATTGGGGGATAAGACGGGCGAGACCTCCAGTTGGGTTGTGCGACTCTATTGGACTCCGTTGATTGCCTTGATATGGTTGGGGGCATTGTTGATGGCGATTGGCGGCGGGCTGGCCATTGCCTCTAACCGACGGGAGATGAGGATATGAATCGCTGGCTTTTGATGATTCCCTTGATGGTTTTTGCCCTGCTGATTCTATGGCTGGCGGCGGGTTTAAGGCGCGATCCCCAGACTCTGCCGTCGGAATTGATCAACCATACTGTGTCTGAATTTAGTCTAAGGGGCTTAAATGAAGAGGCGGTTGAGGCGCGACTGACCGAGGCCGATTTACAATCTGGCAAACCGATTTTGGTCAATTTTTTCGCCTCCTGGTGCCTGCCCTGCCGAGAGGAGGCTCCGCTTTTAAAACAGCTGCAAAAACAGGGGGTTATCATTATTGGCATAGGCTATAAGGATCGGCCTGAAGCGGTGCATAAATTCCTCAGCGAACTGGGCAATCCCTTCGCCAAAATCGGGCTTGATCTCGATGGTCGGATGGCGATTGATTTTGGCGTCTATGGCATTCCCGAAACCTTTATCATTGATGGCGCTGGGGTCATTCGCTATCGCCATGCTGGGGTCTTGACGGAAGAATTGTTTAAAAACAGGCTGCAACCGATCCTGACTCAGTTGGCAAAGAAGCAACCATGAAACCTCGGAATTTATTGGCTCTCATCCTGCTGGTCGGCGGTCTGTCTATTGGAATGGCCGAGGCCATTGACCCGTCGGAACGGTTGAGCGACCCGGCACTGGAATCGCGAGCGCGAGCCATCACCGCCGAGCTTCGCTGTCTGGTTTGTCGCAATGAATCGATCGACGAATCCAATGCCGATCTGGCTAAAGACCTGCGCAAACTGGTGCGGGAACAGATTGTCGCCGGGCAAACCAATCAGCAGATTATTGACTATATTGTTTCGCGCTATGGCGACTTTGTGCGGTTGCTGCCGCCGATTAAATTTAGGACGGTGATTCTGTGGGGCTTTCCCCTGCTGATACTGGTCGTCATGGCCGGGATACTGGTCTGGCGGCGGCGGCAAAGGTTGCGGGAATCCCCTTCGGACTCGGCAATAATGCCGGCAATAGCAAAGCCCGAAAGTACCAATTCCGGCAGTCGCTTTTCCTGGATTCCGCTGGCGAGTCTATCGTTTTTTTGTCTGGTGGCGGCCTTTGGTTTTTACCTGCTGCTCGGTCGCCCTGACCTGCCCGAACAGCCCCTTGCCAATCGGCAAAGGATTGAAACCCCGGCCAATTTGGCAACCATGACCGAGGCTGATCGCACCACTATGATTACCGGCATGGTCGCGCGGTTGGAGGCAAGACTCTCGCTTGACCCCCAGGATAGTGAGGGCTGGTTGCGGCTGGCGCAGTCGCGGTTGGTACTGGGGAATCGGGCGGCGGCATTGCAGGCCCTGGCTGATGGTGCGACGGCCAATCCTGATGCGGTGCGGTTGCAACTGACCTATGCGCTGTCGCTCTATCAACCGCAGGAGAATGGCGGCTTGCCCTCGCCAAGGGTGGAGGCAATTCTGCGCCATATTCTGACCATCGAACCGAACCAGCCCGAATCCCTGTGGTTACTCGCAAGGCTGGATGCCCATCGTGGCGATAAGCAACGGGCGCAGCGCTATCTTGATCGGCTGTTGCAACAGCTGCCCAAGGATGCCCCGGTGCGGGACGAGATTGATAAACTCTACAAAACCACCGAATAATGGTAAGGGTTAGGGCAAATGTCACCGACAGCAGACGATATAAAAAACCATCGCCAAAGACTCGATTCCGAGATTCCCTCCCCCTGTGTAGGAATCTGTCAGATGGATGAGGCCTCGGGGCTCTGTACCGGTTGCTATCGCACGGCGGCGGAGATTAAGAACTGGCGGCCCAGCGACACGGGCGCGCGACTCGCAGTGTACGAGAAAATTCAGGCCCGTCGAACTCAGGTCGAGTTTAAACCATGATTGATAGTTTGCATCCCCCCGTGCCGCCCGCACCCGCGATTGATTATCACGACCCCGTGACATTGGCGGCGATTGACTGGTTTGCGGCCCTTCGCAACCGACTCTGTGCCGCCTTTGAAGGGCAGGAGGATCTATATGATTCGCCACAACCGGCCGGAAGGTTTGAATTCAAACCCTGGCTGCGAACCGAAGAGGACGGCAGTGCCGGGGGTGGCGGGGTGATTGCCATTATGCGCGGGCGAGTTTTTGCTAAGGTTGGGGTCAATATCTCGACGGTCTATGGTCGGTTCAGTCCTGAATTTGCTGCCCAGATTCCGGGGGCCGAATCCGACCCACGGTTTTTTGCCGCGGGAATTTCGCTGGTCGCCCATCCGCTCTCGCCCAAGGTGCCGATTGCCCATTTTAACACCCGATTGGTCCGTACCAGCCGCAGCTGGTTTGGCGGCGGCGGCGACTTGACGCCGATTTTTGCCCTGGCTGATGATACGGCGGATTTTCATAACGCCTTTAAATCTGCCTGTGATAGCCATAATCCCGATTACTATCCGAAGTTCAAAAAATGGTGCGATGACTATTTCTATATTAAACATAGGCAGGAGGCTCGCGGGGTTGGTGGGATATTTTTTGACTATCTGAACAATGGCGATGAATCGCGCGACTTGGAATTTGTCAAATCGGTGGGGGAGGCTTTTTTGCAGATCTATCCCGAGATTATCGCCCGCCATCGGGATCAGGATTGGACAGCGGAGGATGTCAAAAAACAGACTCTCAAACGGTCGCGTTATGTTGAATTTAATCTGCTCTATGATCGCGGTACGGCCTTTGGCCTCAAGACCGGTGGCAATGTCGAGGCAATCCTGATGTCCCTGCCGCCAATGGCCGGGTGGGAGTAGAATCGGTGACTATTTATATTCCATTCAGTTGAGAATTCAAAATTTTGTTTTGATTTCAATAACTCTCCATATTCGTCATTGCGAGGCAAATCGCCGCGCGTGCAACGCGCATTTGCGATTTGGCCGTGGCAATGAGCCCGCGTAGCGGTCAAAATAATATATTAAAATCAGTTGGTTAAAGTAAAAACAAATCTGTCCGCTTCGCGGGCTTGCTGCACCCGCTGACGAATGTCAGTGTACCGCGCGGTATTTTTTGGAAATCTATGAGGAGTTTTTTGGAAATCCATCGCACGGGCTTTCTGAAGATAGTAAAATTAACGGTGCTTGCTGATTAATAGCTCGACTGTCGTTGGTTTGGTCTTACCTGTGTTGACAGAATAGCGGGTAGTGACTTCGGTAATTACCGCGCGGCCAGAATACAAAGCTCGTATCTCGGGCGCATCGTTGATCGACAATATCCAGTCTCCCTTTAAAGCCATTAATGCCGCGGCTAGGGCGGTGTGGTCGTTAACCATAAAGAACTGCTCGCCGCGACGGGTGTTATAGTAATGCTCGCAGCCAAAGTATGGCGGATCGAGATAAAAAAGTGAACCAGCCTTGTCGTAATATCCCAAACAGTCTCGCCAGTCCATGTTCTCGATATAGACCCTCCGCAGCCGCTCGTGAACCTGATCGACCAAGGCCAAGAATCGATCACTGGCCACAATATCGGGTTTCTGGCGGTTCAAACTAAAAGTCCGGCCCCGTGGCTGGCCACCAAAGACCAACCTTTGCAGATAGTAAAACCGCACCGCCCGCTGAATGTCGGTTAAACCAATTGGGTTTATATCCAAAGCGGCCACAAAATCCGCTCTCGCGGTTAGACTGTATCGGAGGTGCCGCTTAAACTCGGTCGGATGGTGCTTCACAATCCTATAAAGATTTACGACATCGTCGCTGCGGTCGTTGATCACCTCGACCTTGGGTTGAGTCCGCCGTGCCAGAAATATCGACCCCATGCCGCTAAATGGCTCGATATAGCTATGGTGTGGTCTTGCCTCGATCGCCGCCACAATCTGCGGTGCCAGCAAACGCTTGCCGCCGACATAGGCAACCAGCGCGCTTAACGGCTTAACCGGCTGATGGATGGTTTCAGGCATAATATTCATCAAGAGACTCCTTCGGGTAAGAGCCTCTCGGGCTTCGGGTAAGGTTGTGGCCGCATCACCAGATCACGGCGATATTTCGGCTGGACAAAGAAGATATAGCGAAACTGGCGCAGGCTCCGCTTAACCGCTCGGTGCAGGTTGGCCCTTAGATGCATCGAGCGCGGCTGGTGGATATTCGCCGTCAGCATCATCTCGTGATAGGTATCACCATCGAGTTCATAAAAACTCGTGCGATGCGAACCCAGATAAAGAAAATTCGCCGCCTGATAGACGACTCCCAGCCGGCCGCACCGTTCATCGGCGAAGCTTAGAATCCAGCGGACTCGCGGGCAGGCGCGGTCGCTCTATACCGAATTGATGCGCAATCTGTCTACCCGCAACCGCGATGGTGGGGCCATTACCGCCATAGTCGAAAAATTCATTGAAACCTGTAATACCGAGGCTGAGACCAGCAACCAGACAGCCGATAAAATCATCAAGAAGAAACTCAGCCATCTTACCGAACTGGTCAATGGCTATGACTTTGCCGAGGTGATTGCCTGTTACTGCCGCGCCCATGACGAGGGTAATGATGCACAGATGGCCGAAGCCATTCGGTGGCTGAGGGGGGAATTCTCGACCAAGACCGAGGCGCGGCAAAAACTGCCGGTACGGAATATTATCGATGATGCTAATTTTTACGACCAGCTTAAATTGCTGGCGCGGTTTATTCGTTTGGCTGGCTATGGCGGTCTACTGGTCACGCCCGACGAGATGGTTAATCTTTATAAATTGGGGCATAAGGCTTCGCGCGATTCAAACTATGAACAGCTGCTGCGGATCCTGAACGATAGTTTACAGGGCGGGAGTGAGAATCTTGGCTTTATCTTGGGCGGCACGCCGGAGTTTTTGCTCAACCCGCAAAGGGGACTCTATAGCTATCAGGCCTTGCAAAGCCGCTTGAGTAAAAATAGTTTTGCCACCAAGGAATTCCTGGATGTAACCGGCCCGGTGATCAGGCTCCAGAGTCTGTCGCAGGAGGAGTTCTTTGTCCTTCTTGGTAAAATCAACTCAGTCTATTGCCATAGTGACCCGCAATCGGTTCATGCAAAAATATCCCTCTGCGATGATGCCATTACCGCCTTCATGGCCCATTGCGCCAAGCGGGTGGGAGAGAATTATTTTAGGACTCCGCGCACAGCCATCACCAGCTTTATCAATCTGCTGGCCATTTTGGAACAGAATCCTAAGACCAGTTGGCAGGAACAGATTGGCGCCCTGACCATCGAAAAGGACCTGGCCGGTCAACAGGATCAGATTAAACCAGCCGAGGGCGAAGACGAGGGGCTGGTATCCTTTAAACTTTAGGTGTTGATATGGAGAGTTACAGCCAGGCCTTTAACAATCTCGACCCCCTGATCCGCGAATTTATTTACCGCAATCAATGGGAAGAACTGCGGGATATTCAAGAGGCTGCCATTCCCGCGATTCTGACGGGGGAGGATGATCTGATCATTGCTGCGGCAACATCGTCAGGCAAAACCGAGGCGGCATTCTATCCAGCCATAACGGTTCTGCGGCAAGATTCTGCTTTGGGTTTGATACTCTATGTCAGTCCGCTTAAGGCCCTTATCAATGATCAGTTTGAACGGTTGGAGCGGCTTTGTGAATCCCTCCAGATTCCGGTCTGGCCCTGGCACGGGGACATTCCCTCATCGAGCAAAAAGCGCTTTTTTAATCGTCCCGAAGGGGTGCTGCTGATTACCCCGGAATCGTTGGAGGCTATGTTTTGTCTCCGCGGCCATCAGATTGCGGATATATTTAATGCAATAAAATTTGTCATTATCGATGAGATCCATGTGTTTTTGGATTCCGAACGGGGCAAGCAACTTCAGTCGCAACTTCACAGAATGGAGCTATCGCTGGAACGGCGGGTGACAAGAATAGGTCTTTCGGCAACCATTGGCGACTTGACCCTGGCGGCAGACTATATTCGTCCAGGCAATCCAAAGGCCGTTAAAATCATTGAATCGAAAATGCCAGGGCCGAAACTCCAGCTCTTGATTAAGGGCTATGAAGAGTCATTATCGAGGCCTAAAAAAACCCAAAATCCTCCTGAAGATGATGAGGAGGAGCGGAATTTGCAGGTCATGCGAAGCATTTGTGAAGACCTTTTTTCTAAACTCTATGAGAGCAACAATCTTGTCTTTGCCAATTCCCGCAATCAGGTCGAAATCATTGCAGAAAGATTAAATCGCCTATGTAGCGACGCGAGACTGCCCAATCATTTCTGGCCCCATCACGGTAATCTGTCCAAGGAAATTCGCAGCGAGACCGAGCGGGCTCTTAAACAAAATGACCAGCCCGCTACCGCCATCAGCACCTCCACCCTTGAACTTGGGATTGATATTGGCGCGGTAAAGTCGGTGGCCCAGATTGGTGCGCCGCCCAAGGTCTCGAGTCTCCGTCAAAGGCTGGGGCGGTCGGGCAGGCGCGGAGACGCGGCGATTTGGCGCGGCTATACCATTGAATTTGCCCTGGATTCTCATCCCGATTTCGAGCGCGATCTTCGCCTCAGCACCATCAAAATGATTGCGATGGTTGAATTGCTGCTCGAAAATTGGAACGAACCGCCACCCAATAATCGACTCCATCTCTCGACATTGGTGCAACAGATTCTGTCCTTGATTGCCGAGAGGGGCGGAATTATGGCCCATCAAATTTATAAGGGCCTTTGTCACCCGGCTTGCCCCTTTGCCGCCGTCAGCCAAGAGGATTTGATTCTGCTTCTCCGCGAGATGGGAATTAAGGAACTGATTACTCAGGATTCCTCGGGTCTGCTTTTGCTGGGTTTAAAGGGAGAGAAGATCGTCAATCACTATAGTTTTTATGCTGCCTTTGCCACCAGCGATGACTATCGGGTGATGGATGGATCCCGATTTTTGGGAACCATGCCGGTCGCGGATACGATGCGAATCAATGATCGTTTTTTATTTGCCGGCAAGCCTTGGCGCATCCTCGAGATCAATGACGATAAAAAGATTCTTTTTGTCGTTCAAGATCGCAGCGGCAATCCCGTCTTTACCGGTGATGGCGGCCAGACCCACAGTCGCGTGCGTCAAAGGATGAAACAGATTCTCTCCTCCAATCAAGAAATATTATATTTAAACCAGACGGCACAAGGATTTCTTGCCGAGGCTCGGGACAGTTATCGCAGGTTGAACCTCGACTATCGGGTCTTTACCAACGAAGGCTCTTCGGCCCTCATCTTTACTTGGTTAGGCGACTCGACCAATTTGGCCCTGGCCTGTGAACTATCGGCTCGGGGTTTTTTTGCCGAGAAGAATCAGATTGGCGTTTTTGTTAAACTCGCCAATGGTCAGACTCTGTCGGATGTCATAAGGATCATGGGCATAATTGCCAATTCTGAAACCCTGTCGGTTCCGCAATTGCTCGAGCAAAACAAGGCCCTCATCCGCGAAAAATGGGATTGGGCCTTACCTCGGTCGCTGCTGCAAAATGGTTTTGCCAGCCACTATCTCAATCGCCCGGAGGCGCGGGAATGGCTCAAGATGATTTTAGCACAGAACGAAGATCTGATTGACCAGAGCCCGGTTTTAAGGCTTGAGGTTGACCCGCCGCCACCGCCCAGCCGGTAAGATAGAAACAGGCAAATTTGGCCTCGATTTTTCCATTGGCCTGCACGGGATAGTATTCACAGACCCGTTTGAGCAGACTGCGGGTAATGGGTTTGCGGCTTCGACTCGTCAAACAGTTGCCCTCCCCCATGCCGCGCAGCTCGGCCATCAGGCGGAGGGGATGGTCATAGGATAGAGTCAAGTCATCGCGGTCAACCATAGGCAGAGCAAATCCCGCCCTTTGCAGCAGACCGGCCATGGCCTCCCCATCGGCCATGGGGGCAATTCGCGGCGCGGCACCACCAGTCATTTCGGTCTCGGCGCGGAGCCAGGATTGGCGCAGCTGTTCCAATGTCTCCCCGCCCCACAGTGCGGCCAAAAAGACTCCATCCGGCCTAAGGCAATGGTTGATTTGGCTCAAACAGCCCGGCAGATCATTGACCCAGTGCAGGCAAAGGGGGGCGACAATTAAATCAAACTGGCCAGCGGCAAAGGGCAAAAACTCCTCGCTCGCCACCAAGCGATAATCGCCCTGTGGCGGCAATCGCTCCCGCACCAGATCACAGTCGATTCGCTCTTCAATCGCAAAGGGCGACAGAGCCCCAGCGGGCAATAGGTCGGCAAAACCGGCCCCGCCACCAAGGTTAAGCACCCGCTTAAAGGGCCGACGAATCTCGCCAATTCGCTCGACCAGGCGGGCATAGATCTCGCGTGGTAAAAAATCATAGTCGCCTAAGCGAACCGTCGAACGGCGGCGGTTCTGGGCCAGTTGATGGCGGTCAAACAGGGTTAGCAGCGGGTTCGCACCATGACTGTTCATGGCTTAGATGACGGGTTAGGAGTCTGGTTCGGAGACTCCGACACCAGCACCGGAATCTGTCCCGGCAGCGGGATATTCTCGGCCTGAAACCTTTTGAGCAGGAGAAAGTTAAAATGGCGTTTGACCGTAAACTGCTCGCCTTTTTTGGTATTTTGGCTGGCTAATATGGCGACCTGGGTACTGTTCATCAATTCAATTCCCCGGATCGTTAAGGGTTCCAGAATCAAGGGGGCATAGATCGGGTCTTGGCGCAGTTCCTCGTCAATTTCCAGCATGATTTGACAGACCTGATCGACATTGGCTGCGCGAGAAATATGAACCTCCGCCTTATGGGTCGAATAGAGCCGTGATAGGTTAGAGACTGCGGTCACAGTGCCAAAGGGAATGGTATGGAGGGTGCCATCTCCATCGCGGATTCGCACGGTGCGGACGGTCATGGATTCGACCTCTCCGGTTTTGCCGGCAATCTCGATAATGTCGCCAATATTGACCGTATCCTCGATGATGATAAAGAGGCCAGAGATAAGATCCTTGACCAGAGTCTGGGCACCAAAACCAAGTCCAATGCCCAAGAATCCGGCACCAGCAATCAAGGGGCCAATATTGACCCCAAGCTGCGCCAAGACGGTCAGTGCCAAAAGACTCGCCAAGATAATAAAGAGCAGATTGCGCAGCAACGGCAGCAATGTTCGCAAGCGACCAAACTGTTTATTATTGCTAAGGACTGGGGCGACCTCACCCATATTGCCCTGATCCTTGACCTCATCACTGGCCGGTTGATTCATCCGTTCGGTGGGGGGGAGTGACGGATCCAGTTGGGTTTCCTTGGCGATTTTACTCATCAAGGTTTGCTCGATCATCGAGCCTAGAACCTCCCAGATCAAGACCGAGGATATGACCACCAACAGAATCTCGAAACTTGAACGGATAAACCTTTGCACCTGGGAAGATTCCAGCCATTTTAAACTATTGATTCCCCAAAGCTCGGCGATGATGATGGCGGCGATACTGCCGATAAAAAGACAGATGAGATTACGAATCGATGATTCATATTTACCCATCCTTCGCTCCAAAAGCGGCAGGTGAAGCGACAGCCGCTTGGTAATCCAAAGGGTACTGAGGCGGAGGCGCAGCAGACTGTTGATAATCAGCTGCATCGCCAGAATAATGACAAGGGTCAGACCACTGCGCTTGAGCAAGGATTCAGCCCCACCCTGAAACCTAAAGGCCCAACTGGAATAGAGCATCGTCAAGTAAAAGATACTGAGGATCCACCAAAAATGCCCCAATGAGCGATAGATTCTTACCAATATTCCATCATTTTTAAGGTTGCGCTCGCCCCTAAAATGGATGCTAAAAAGGGAAGCAAAATCGAGATTGAGATGGCGTTTTAAAATGATGACGGTAATGGCCATAACCAAAAGAACAAGGGTCAAGAGCTTCAATAAAAAAGCATTGATATATTCTGGCCAGCCCAAAAGCTGCATTCCAACAATCGTGGCAAAACCAATCAAGGCGACCAATGCAAATCGCCTGAGCCAATTAATCCCATTAAAAACGCTCGCCGAACTGAGATGGAGTCTTTGCGACAAAACAAACCGCGGCGAAAGGATCATCCGCGCCAGAATCATCAAAAGCTGTACCAAACCCGCCGAGGTCAGCAGGGTCAGTAAAATGGTAAATTCCAAGGGGTCGGAACTTAAGGCAAAGGTCAGTGAGTAACTGACCAGGATAAAGAGCATCAGCGCGACCATATCCATACCAAGATGCGATGAATGGCTATAGCCAAACCGCTGGTCATTGGGCAGCTGCGCATCAAATTGCGGCGATAGGAACCGCACCAAAACTATCCAGACCCAACGGGTCAGCGGCAGCAAAAGTCCCGATAGGAACAGAATCAAAATCGATTTCCACAGGACGGATAGGCTCCTTGCCAGCAAAACAGAATCGGGATGATAGTTAAGAATGGCAAATAGGCTGCTCGGCCATTTTTTAAGCTCCGCTGCCATTGATCCTGACAGCAAGGACAGGTTAACGGCTCGGTTCAAAATAAACTGGTAGCTGGTGACAAAAAAACCTTGGAAACTGACCAGCAGCGAAGATTTTGGCCCATTGCCCTCGGGGGGATTGGGTGAAGAACTGGCGGTCGTTTTTGTCGGGGTTGGGGCGGTGGCGGGGGCTGGTTGTGCTATGTTTGGATCTTTTGTTGGATTCAGACTCTCGGTTGTTGCAGGGGGATTGCTAGGTGTTTTTTGCCCCGGAGGGATCTCTTGATCCTTTGCTCTGGACTCTTCGGAATTTGGGTTGGTATTGGGGCTGGCTTCTGCATCGCTGGGCTGGGTTGTTAAGAACTCTGGTTTTAAGACCTGGGGTTTTAAGGCCTCGGTTACGGCGTTCAGGGTTGATTCAGCGGTGATGGCCGAGACCGGTTCGGCGGGCTGCACCAAAAAAAACACTGTAACGGCGAGGGCAAAAAAATATTTCATAGTCTGGTCTGGCTGCCATGGTTAAAAGGGTAAGTTATTACTACCATTAGAATTCTCATAAATGTACTCAAGATTTATGGCACGATAGTGAAGCCAATCCAAAAACGCCTCACAAATCGGCCAAGCGACCGCAAAAAATTTCCCAATAATAGCCATAGGGGTCTATAATTACTGCAACCAATAGTTCAAATCATATCAACTTCGGGAGGGATTAAAATGTCAGAAATCATAACGCAATTTCTAGCCCAGCAGGATTCCTTATCGACCGCTGGTGCCGTGCCCACTAAAATCTGTGATATTGCCGAGAATAGAACCCCAATTTCGGCAAATGACTATCTCGGTCTCTATCGCGCCTCCCTCGATAATCCCGAAGATTTTTGGCGCGAACAGGGCAAGATCATCGATTGGATCAAACCCTATAAGACCGTCAAACAGACCGATTTTACCGGCGCGGTTGATATTAAATGGTTCAGCGACGGAAGTTTGAATGTCTCCTACAACTGTCTCGACCGTCACCTGGCAAAAAGGGGCGACAAGACGGCGATTCTGTGGGAAGGCGATCATCCCGATGAAGTCAGGCGGTTAAGCTATCGTGACCTATATCATCAGGTCTGTCGGCTTGCCAATGTCATGAAGGCCCATGGCGTCAAAAAAGGCGACCGAGTCACCATCTATATGCCTATGGTACCAGAGGCGGCAGTGGCCCTGCTGGCCTGTTCGCGGATTGGCGCGGTTCATTCGGTGGTCTTTGGTGGATTCTCCCCCGAGAGCCTGATTGGACGAATTCAGGATTGCCAATCGAGTTTTTTAATCACCGCCGACGAAGGGCTGCGGGCGGGCAAAAAGACTCCGCTCAAGGCCAATGTGGACGAGGCCTTGGAACATTGCCCTTCGGTCAAGAAGGTACTGGTGCTTAATCGCACCGGCGGCAAGATCGATTGGCAATTGGGTCGCGACCTTTGGTACCATGACGAGATGGCACGGGTTTCGGATGAATGCCCCCCCACCGAGATTAATGCCGAGGACCCTTTGTTTATACTCTACACTTCGGGCTCGACGGGTAAGCCCAAGGGTCTGCTCCATACGACGGGTGGCTATCTGGTCTATGCGGCCTTGACCGCGCGGTGCATTTTTGACTTCCGCGAAACGGATATTTTTTGGTGTACCGCCGATGTGGGGTGGGTCACTGGTCACAGCTATGTTGTCTATGGCCCTCTGGCCAATGGCGTAACCACCGTGATGTTTGAAGGGGTGCCGACTCACCCCGACAGTTCGCGTTGTTGGGAAATGGTCGATCGCCATGGGATTACGATCTTTTACACCGCCCCCACTGCTATTCGCGCCCTGATGCGGGAGGGGGAGGCTCCGGTCAAAAAAAACCATCGTAAAACCCTGCGGATCATCGGCACGGTGGGGGAGCCAATCAACCCCGAGGCCTGGCTCTGGTATTTCCGCACCGTCGGCGACAGCAAATCGCCGATTGTCGATACCTGGTGGCAGACCGAGACAGGCGCGGCCCTGATCTCGCCCCTGCCCTTTGCCACGCGGCTGAAGCCCGGTTCGGCATCCCTGCCTTTTTTTGGTGTTAAACCCTCCATCGTGGATGGCGAGGGCAAGGTTTTGAACGGTGCCTGCGAAGGTAACCTCTGTCTCGATGATTCCTGGCCAGGTCAAGCGCGGTCGATCTATGGCGACCATGACCGGTTTATCAAAACCTATTTTAGCACCTTCGCGGGTAAATATTTTACCGGCGATGGCTGCCGCCGCGACGATGATGGCTATTACTGGATTACCGGCCGAGTCGATGATGTGATCAATGTCGCCGGTCACAGGCTCGGTACCGCCGAGATCGAATCGGCCCTGGTCGCCCACACCAAGGTGGCGGAGGCGGCAGTGGTCGGATTCCCCCACGATATTAAGGGACAGGGAATCTATGCCTTCGTGACCCTGAACAGCGGCGAAACCCCCAGCGATGAACTGCGGAGCGAGTTGGTCGCCTGGGTGCGCAAGGAGATTGGGCCCATTGCTACCCCCGATGTGATTCAATGGGCGCCGGGCCTGCCCAAGACTCGTTCAGGCAAGATCATGCGGCGAATCCTGCGCAAAATCGCCGCCAATGAAGCCGACCAGCTGGGGGATGTCTCGACCCTCGCCGACCCTTCGGTGGTCACCGACCTGGTCGCAAACCGCAAGGTTAAGTGAGGGTGTAAGAGGGGTGTAAAAGAAACTTCAAGGGTAATTAACATAAGAACTGCTTTGCATCATAATATATTTATGTTATAAGTAGGCAGAATAACTTATGATTCCAATGGCTTGTAGATTGAATCATAGTCTAACGCTATTGGTGGTATGGTGTTGATTTGACTCAGCTATTTGGAAAATTGAAAGGGGCTTGCCATGTCAGTAACGCCAAATAACTCAAGCGTCAATGGCTTGAGTAAGTATGAAATCGATCTGCTGATGGGTATCGATGGGGAAGATATTCTTTTGCCTGAAGGTAATGACGAAAGTAAGGTTCATACCGCAGCTGAAATTAAAGATTTTGTCCAGAGTTACAATCCCGAGTCTCTAAAGTCTGGGGATTAGCGTGGGCGGAAGAACTGAAAAAAAGCGAAGGGGCGGAAAATAGCCATGACAATTCTTGATAATAGGGCCTGGATTGAATATCTCAATCCCGTCATGGAAACCTGTAAGAATTCGAACTTTGAAATTCGACAGTTTGATTTAATTCTGCTTGATAAAATTGCTTCGGATTCCAAAGAATTTTTAAATAATGCCTATCCAAGCATGTCTCACAGTAATTTAAAAATTGCTGCAACCCTTGCCTATTTTATAAACGAGAGAAGGCCTTTTGTTGCCAAGAAACCATCTCTGTCCAAACTCTCAGACACAGATTTTCTGGCTCGTCTTAATGCCATCATCGCCACAAGACTTCTATTGTTTATCATAGAAATAACTTATTTTAGCACAACTAAAGTGAGGTTGAATTGTAGCGACTCAACCCACCGAGAGTGGAGAAGATTATTTGTCCTAAAGGATAAATGTAAATTAAATCATTACGGATTGATCATAGCCTTGAGTCTTTATCTTGACGGGGTGTTTCCAGGGCGGCAAAAACCATGGTGACAAACCGTCTATTCGCTGGTGGATTGGTTTATACTCTGTCACAGTAAAAATTCTTGGAATTTTATAGTCTGATTCTTTGAAAATCCAAGACTTTTTGTTTTTAGCGGGGGCGGATGCCCCCCGAGTTGCTTCGCAACTCCCCCGATGGCTGGATCGCCTTGCGCCTTGACGAATGCTGACATTCGTCAGCGGGCGCAACGCGATGAGGGGTTGTGTGAGGTTTTAACATTCCCTAACCCCTCATAGCG
>JASGCE010000214.1 GCA_030054295.1 Minisyncoccota bacterium | reverse complement strand
ACTCCCCGCTGGATTGCCAGCCGCTCAAAGGGAGCGGCGGCAATGACGAACGAGGGGAGTTATTGAAACCTAAGCAAAATTTTTTATTCTCAAATGAACGGAGTATGCAAAGAAAAATACAAGCTATTTTGTTCATGGAACTGATGGTGAATTGCCACATAAAGTCAAACGCACGAATGGTGTTGAACAAATTTTAAACGCAGACTGAATCTTTGTTTGTTTTAATATAACAGTTACGGTATTCTGAAAATCGTTGTATATAAATGTAAGTACATGCTATCCTTATAGGCTGTGGTGCTTCGGTAATATCTCATCGGGTCAGAATTTAAATTGCTAAACACAGGGTTCAAAAAATGGACAACAGAATTGATAATTTCTCAACCGCCGATAAGGAAACCATCATGAAGCGTGATATGAATAAATGTGTTGTTTGTGGCTCTGGTTTTGCTGAAGGTTATAATCTTTATATTGACAATGTTAAACCCAAGGCTTTTGGCGGAAAGGCAACCGTAGAAAATGCGCAAATTCTCTGTAGCCGACATTTCAATTTCAAAAACGCATTTGTAAAATATTACCAGAAAGATAAATGTTAGAACATTTTAAGGCTTTGTAGCACCGGCACATTCATCATTGCGAGGGGGCCCCGTCAGCGAAAAGGGCCTAGTTCTTCGGCTTTCCCATCAGCAGATCTGGTCGTCTTTGCCGTGTTAATTCGAGTGACTGGTCGCGTCGCCATTTGGCGATCTCGGCGTGATTACCCGACAGCAGCACGGGGGGGATGGTTCGCCCGCGCCATTCGGTTGGTCTTGTATAGTGCGGATATTCCAGCAAACCGCCCCAGTCGCCGCCGGCAAAACTCTCTTCGCTTGTGGCTGACGGCTTGTCCAATACCCCGGGCAGCAGGCGCACGCAGCCGTCGATCAGGGCCATGGCGGCGATCTCGCCGCCTGACAAAACAAAATCGCCGAGGCTGATCTCCTCGAGGGCAAATTCATCGATGACCCGTTGGTCGATCCCTTCAAAGCGACCGCAGAGCAGGGTGACTCCGCCCCCCGCTGCAAGCTCCGCCAGCCGCGACTGTCGCAGCGGTGCTCCCCGCGGTGACAGATAGATTAACGGCGAATCGCGCGGCACCGAATCCAATGCTGCACCAACCACGACGGCCGTCATCACCATGCCCGTGCCGCCGCCGCTCGGGCTGTCATCGACGGTGCGGTGTTTGTCGGTGGCAAAGTCGCGAATCTGGATGGTTTCTAAATCCCACAGCCCTGAATCGCGCGCCCGACCACAGATCGAATGGCCGAGAACCCCGGGGAAAATCTCGGGGAACAATGTCAAGATTCGCGCTCGCCAAGGGCTTTGGGGGCTATTCTTGATCATCGCTGGCCTTCAGAATTGGCGGGATAATGGTCACGGTTTTTTGCTCAAGGTCGATCTCTGGCACGGATTCATGGCTAAAAGGAATCATGGTGCTGGTGGGACGAGTCTCCCCAACCTCGAGGAACACCCCAGCACCAAAATCATGCACCGCCAGAACCTTGCCGAGACTCGCACCGTCAACCGCCACGGCATTGCAGCCGATCAGGTCGGTGTAGTAGAATTCATCCTCGTCCTCGGTGGGGGGCAGGGCCTCCCGCGCGATCAGAAGTTTGGTGCCGCGCAGGGCCTCGGCGCCATTGCGGTCGGTGACTCCGGCCAGAGTCACCAGCAGGACTCCGCCGTTTAACGACTGCACCAGTTTAAATTTAAAGACTCTACCCCGAGCATCTTTGAGCTCGGGGTAGTCCAACAGGGCGAGCGGATCGGCGGTGTAACTCTGCACCTTGAAGGCCCCGCGAATGCCGTGCGGGGCCGTGATCTCCCCCACCAACAGCGACATTATTCGGCAGGCGCATCAGCAGCGGGAGCCTCAGCCGCGGGTGCGGGCGGGGGTGCGGCTGCGGCCTTGGCTGCAGCTTCGGCGGCATCATTGACCGCCTTCGCGGCGGCGGCGATCCGTTCCTGGGCCTTCTTCTTGGGGGCTGATTGGGTTGGAGTTTCGCGGCGGACTGGCGCAGCCACCAGACCAGCCTTGCTGAGAATCAAGGCAACGCGGTCGGTCGGCAGGGCACCCACCCCTAGCCAATGCTGAATCCGCTCCGCGACCAGAGTCACCCGCTGCGGATGGTCGTGCGGAACCATCGGGTTATAGGTTCCCAGCCGCTCGATAAAATGCCCATCGCGCGGAGCCGTTATCTGCGCAACCACAATCCGATAGAAGGGGCGTTTCTTGGTGCCACCACGGGCGAGACGAATCTTAAGTGCCATTTGATATAGTGCCTTTCGAGGTTAAATTACAGGGTTAGAGGTTAAGGGGTAACAACTCACCGCTTTTTTTGCGGTGGTAACTGGGGCAGGGGCGGCATTCCGGCCAGCGGATTGCCCCCCATCATCGGGTTCACGCCAAGCGCGCGATTCATGCCTGGCATCATCCGTTGCAGCGCACCGGACTGTTGCATTCCCCGCATCTTCTTCATCATGGTCGAGATCTCTTGGAACTGTTTGAGCAGACGGTTGATCTCGGCGACCGTCGTACCCGAACCGGCGGCGATCCTCAGCCTTCTTTTGGCATTGAGGATCTTCCAGTCGCGCCTTTCCTTGGGGGTCATGGATTGGATGATCGCCTCCTGATGCAGCAGCTGGCGGTCATCGACCTGAGCCTCCGCCATCTGCTTCTTGACCTTGGCGACGCCGGGCAACATCCCCATCAGGCCATTCATCCCGCCCATTTTGCGCATCTGCCGCAGCTGCCCGAGATAGTCGTCGAGGTCGAAATTGCCCTTCTGAAACTTCTCGGCCAGTTTAAGGGCATCCTCTTGGGAGACCATCTCGCTGGCCTTCTCCACCAGACTGACAATATCGCCCATGCCGAGAATCCGCCCGGCCATGCGCTGGCTGTCGAACTCTTCTATGTCGGCGGGTTTTTCCCCCGTACCCAATAACTTTATCGGCTGACCAGTCACCGCCAGCATCGACAGGGCGGCACCACCACGGGCATCGCCATCGATTCGCGTCAAGACAATCCCAGTTATCCCGAGGGCCTGATGAAATGCGGTTGCCGTATTGACCGCATCTTGACCAGTCATGGCATCGGCGACAAAGAGAATCTCGGTGGGGTTGGTGGCTTTTTTGACCAAGCTGATCTCGGCCATCATCGCCTCGTCAATCGCCAGCCTTCCGGCACTGTCGAGCAGCAAAATATCATGGCCTGATTTCTTGGCCTCGGCCAGGGCATTTTTGGCGATGGTTATGACCGATTTTTCAGCGGTGATCGCCAGGGTCGGAATATCCAGTTGCCGCCCCAGAATCGCCAGCTGTTCCTGCGCCGCCGGACGGTAAATATCCAGCGAGGCCATCAGAACCTTTTTTTTATGTTTGGTGGCGAGACGATTGGCGATCTTGGCGGTGCTGGTGGTCTTGCCCGAACCCTGCAACCCCACCATCAGAATCACCACGGGGGGAGTGGCGCGAAGGTTGAGGCCAAAAACCTCCTCCTCGGGTTTCTCGGCGGTCGAGCCAAGCACCTCGACCAGCTGATCATGAACGATCTTGACGACCATTTGCCCGGGGGTGATGGATCGGATCACCTCCTGTCCGGTTGCCCGCTCCTTGACCTTGGCGATAAAGTCGCGCACGACGGGCAGGGCGACATCGGCCTCGAGCAGGGCGATGCGAATCTCCCGCAGGGCATCGGTGACATCAGCTTCGCTCAGGACTCCGCGACCCTTGAGACGGTCAAAAATCGAACCGAGTCTCTGGCCGAGGGTCTCAAACATTTTTGCTCAATCTGGTCAAGTTTTTACGCAATATCGTTCCAAACCTTAAGTCAAATGGCTATGGCACCAGTGCGCGAGACTCGCGGGCTGGTGTTCCGTGTTTTCCGAGACATATGATCGTTGGA
>JASGCE010000213.1 GCA_030054295.1 Minisyncoccota bacterium | reverse complement strand
CCAAGCTGCGACTATCCTCCCCTTCTAAAGAAGGGGAGGTTTTATATATTGCCTCTATTAAATTAGCAAATGCCCAAAAGGGTAACGCAATGAGGAGTCGGGAGGGTTCAACCACTCCTAACCCCTCATAGTGGGAAGGCCTTTCATCCGTTCAAATAATGGCCGACTTCCAGGGCTGCCATACAGCCCATGCCGGCGGCGGTTACGGCCTGGCGATAGACTCGATCCTTGACATCGCCGGCGGCAAAGACCCCGGCAATCTCGGTCGCCGTCGAATCCGCGCGGGTGATCAGATAGCCATCGGCATCCATCGGCAAATGGTCTTTGAACACCGCCGTCGCCGGCGTATGACCGATGGCGACAAAAACCCCATCGAGTTCGATCTGCTGCTCGGCCCCGCTAGCAACCTCAGCCAACCGCAGGCCGGTCACGCTCTTAGGATCGTCGGTGCCGAGAATCTCGAGCACACGATGGTTCCAGATCACCTCGACCTTGGGATTGGCAAAGAGCCGATCTTGCAAAATCTTTTCGGCGCGGAAGGAATCGCGGCGGTGAACCACCGTGACCTTGCGGGCAAATTGGGTCAGGAAGATGGCCTCCTCGACCGCGCTATTGCCGCCGCCAATCACTGCAACCCGCTTGTTTTTGAAGAAGAATCCATCGCAGGTTGCACAGGCCGAGACGCCAAAGCCACGAAGCCTTACCTCGGACTCAATACCAAGCCAGCGGGCCTGAGCCCCGGTGGCAATAATCACCGCATCGGCAGAATATTCATCCCCCGAATCAGCCCACAGCAGCAACTTACCGCCATTGGACTCTAAACGGCTAAAGTCAACCCGCGTCACCATATCATCGATCATGAGGGTGCCGAATCGCTCGGCCTGGCCGCGCATGGCCTCCATCAATTCGGGGCCGGTGATGGCATCGACAAAGCCGGGGTAGTTCTCGACATCGGTCGTGACCATCAGTTGACCGCCCGGCTCCATCCCAGCAATCATCACCGGCGCAAGGTTAGCCCGCGCAGCATAGATGGCAGCACTATAGCCCGCTGGCCCCGAACCAATGATGATGACCCTGTGATGCTGTACCAAGCCAAATCTCCTTTGCCCTCGACCAAAGTGGCAAGGGTCTATTGCAGGGTCTCGGTTGTGGCAGAGTCATCGCTGACGGGGGAAGCCTCGACCGCGGTCGGGGCTTCGGGCGGAGTCGCCCTGCGAATTTGACTCTCGGCCTCGCCAATGGTGGAGGCGACGCTGAGGGTTACCGTGATAATCACCTCGGGGTGCAAAGTTACCCGCACCATATGCAGCCCGGTCGCCTTGATCGGGCGATCAATCACTACCTGCGAACGGTGAATATCGTGGTTGTTATCGCCCAGAGTCTCGGCAATGTCCCGCGCCGTGACCGAGCCATAGAGATGACCCGATTCACCGGCCTGCCGCACCATAATGACCTTCAGGTCATTCATCTTGGCGGCCAGCTTTTCGGCATCGGCCTTGCGTACCAGATTATCGGCGACCAGCTTGGCCTTGCGGGTTTCGAACACCGCCAGATTCTCCTTGGTAGCCCGCAGGGCCTTGTGCTGGGGCAGTAGGAAATTGCGCGCATAGCCCGGCTTGACCGAGACCACATCGCCCATAAAACCCAGCTTCTCAATTCGTTCCAATAAAACTACCTCGACCATCATACTCTCCTTGTTGATATTGTATCAGATTTCTCGGTTTAAACCAGCCTGAAACCGATTAACCAGACCGAATCAGTTAATCAGCCTTTGTCGCAGTTGAACCCAAGGCTCGAGGATTCCCAAAACCATCAGCGGAATCAGCAGCAAACCTTGAGAAACAATAATCATAATATAGCACAGCAGCAGCCAACTCAGCCGATAGGGCCATTTTTGGCTTAACAGATGCAAAAGCCCCAGTCCGCCAAAAATCAGCCCAAAACTGACAATCAACAACAGGTTAGAGGCAACAAACCCCAGCCAATTACTCCCGGCAAAGGATAGGATCATCAGCACAATCGCCAGACCCGAATACCAGAATGGAATCGAGATCTGCCCCATCTGCGGCGCCGGGCGCAGTTCGGCATTGAACTTCATCAGCAGACCCTGAGCCAAGATACCATTCAGGGCCAGCATCAGCAACCAACCCATGATAAAGATAGATGGGAACTTGGCCAGCATAGCCAGCGACTGTTCGACCAGTTTGGCATCTCCAACCATTTTGGCAAGTTCATCCATGGTCATCGGGGCAATCATCTGGACAATGCCTCTTTGCATAGCCTCCTTAAGAAAGGCGATGGGTTCGAGCGTCCCGGTCAAACCAATAGCGACAAAGACCCCGGTCATGACCATCACGCCCATGATCACCAGGGCGATGATGATCAAGGCTCCCTGTACCCAGGATACGCTGATGGAGAGTTCGGTTGCGCTTTTGATTCCGCCTGATAGATCGGCGGGCACCTGCCTTGTCGTCCGCTCGGTCGTGACCTTGCGCACCAGTGCCACCGAGGCGAGCAACAGGGCGGGCATAGTGATGACAAGGGTAAAGACTGCCAAGACCCAGGATTCAGTCAGACTATAGCTGGTCATCATCGCCACCGCCATTGCCAGCAGGCCTGACAGTTGGCCATAGCCCAGCACCGCCATAAAGATCGGCAGGGTCGAGAGCATGATCAGAATCTCTCGGGCGATGACTGTCCCCCCTCCCCCGCTCGCCGCCATGGGCAGAGCAATAAAGAGCGCCGAGGTCAGTCCAAACAGAACCGATAGGATGATGGTTTTAATTGACATCGGTTTTCCCGCGCCGTTGTTAAGGGGGGGATGATTGTTCTGACTGAAGCGACTAAGCCAGAACAATCACCCAACCCTGTTTAACGGACGATATAGGGGAGCAGCCCGAGGAACCGCGCCCGTTTGATGGCCTGGGCCAGCTCGCGTTGCTTTTTGGCGCTGACTGCGGTGATGCGGCTGGGGACGATCTTGCCCCGTTCGGACAGGAACCGTCCGAGCAGCTTGACATCCTTGTAGTCGATCTTGGGTGCATTGGCTCCCGAGAAGGGGCAGGATTTGCGACGGCGCATAAAGGGGCGGCGGCCACCATCGCGGCCGGAGTCTCCCATATCATCGATCATTGTATCACCAGCCATTATTCGAGTCCTCCTTCAAATCGGCCATCGAAACCGCCGCGGCGGCCGAGGCCTTCATCATCACCAAAACCTTCGTCGCGACCCTTGCTTTTGCTGTTCATCATGGCGGAGGGTTCGTCGGACAGGGCATCGACTCGGATCGACATGAAACGCAAAATGTCTTCGTTGATCCGCATGATCCGTTCGAGTTCGGTGACGGCGGCGGCGGGGGCATCGATATTCATCAGCGTGTAATGACCTTTGCGATTCTTTTTGATTCTGAATGCAATGGTTCGGAGTCCCCAATATTCGGTATTGACGACCTTGCCGCCGTTGGCGGCGATGATTGCCGAGAAATCTGCGGTCAGGCTTTCGACCTGACTGTGGGAGATTTCTTGTCGGGCAATCACGATTGTTTCGTAGAATGACATATTTATCGTACCTATATCCCTCGGGCTTTGGGGGCGCGAGACCCTTCATGGCTGTTGCGAGCCGTGGTTGGCGCGAGCTGCGCCGAACAAAACGACTCAGAGCCGTCTGGTTGGACGGCAAAGGGTCTTGGCACTATAGTGACTTTTGTGTGGGATGCAAGGGAATTATGCGGGGGGGGTTATAGTGTTTTTAGAACATGATAATGATATGTTCAAATGAAATCTTATCGTCATTGCCCTCAAGCTGCGTTAGCAGCGCAGAGTGGCAAACCAGAACGGGCGTAAGCCCATCCCAAAAAATCATTATAAATGAGGGGCTTATGCCCCAGACTGTCTCAAAATGTTTGTAAGGGGTTAACACAGACCAAAAATTGTCATTCTGAGCTTAGAACAGTCCGAGCTTTAGCTCGGTTAAC
>JASGCE010000212.1 GCA_030054295.1 Minisyncoccota bacterium | reverse complement strand
GTCTCGGTTTGCCGAATGCGTTTTTTAGCCGATTTGTTGTGCGCCATTACTGTATCATCCTCTGGTGCTGAATTGAGTAAGCTTTGTTGTATAAACTCTCAGCGCATCAGAGTCAAGAAGTGCCGCACGGCCTGTCAAAATTTCCTCGCTGCGGATAGCTTGTTACTATCGACGAGTTGAACTATAAGAGTCCTATTATGCAAAAACAGACCTATCATAAGACTCCGACCGTTTCCGCCAATTTGCCCAGCGAGCCGCAAAGACGCACCCTTATATCTGCCATGCCCAGGGTGCAGATTACCGGCGAAAAGGCCAAGGGTTTGAAGCTGTTGCAGGTGGTGCCAGCCCTGGTCATGGGCGGTGTCGAGAGGGGAACCCTCGATATTGCTCAGGCGGTGGTGCGAGAGGGGGGGGATTCCTTCGTCGCCTCCCAGGGTGGAGCAATGGTGCCTGAACTTGAAAGATATGGTTCTCACCATCTTGCTCTGCCGCTTAAAACCAAACTTCCCTGGTCGATCTATGGCAATAGTTTTAGGCTCGGCAAGGCCATGGACGATCATAACATAGGTGTGGTTCACGCCCGTTCGCGCGCCCCGGCCTGGTCGGCCATGTTGGCGGCGCGGCGACGCAACCTGCCCTTTGTCACGACTTTTCATGGCACCTATCGCCGCAATTCCCTGTTCAAATCCAAGTATAATTCGGTGATGGTCAGGGGCGACCGCGTCATTGCCATATCGCAGTTTATCTCTGACCATATTCAAAGGTTTTATAATCTCGATTCATCGCGGATCAGAGTCATACCGCGCGGAATCGACGAGACGATTTTTGACCCCACCAAGGTCAGTCAAGAGCGGATGATTGCCCTGGCCACCGCCTGGCGATTGCTGGATGGATTGCCGGTGATTTTACTGCCCGCAAGACTATCGCGCTGGAAAGGTCACGAGGTCTTGATCGAGGCCCTGTGCCAGATGCAAAGACACGATGTCTTGGCGGTATTTGCCGGCAGCGAAGGCAGCTCTCCACACTATCGTCAGGAACTGGAAAAACTCATCCATGACCGCGGCCTCGGCGGTAGGGTGCGAATCGGAATCGAGTCGCGCGACATGGCCGCGGTCTATGCCCTAAGCGATGTTGTCGTCTCGGCCTCGACCCAGCCCGAGGCCTTTGGTCGCGTCGCCGCCGAGGCCAGCGCAATGGGTAGGTTGGTGGTGGCGACCAACCACGGAGCCTCCCCCGAAATCATCATCCCCGAGCGCGGCGGCTGGTTGGTGCCACCGCAGAATCCGACCGAACTGGCCAAGGTCTTGGATCACGCCCTCGGCCTGTCGATTGAGGAGAGGCGCAACCGCGGTGCCGTCGCCCGCGCCCATATTGTCGCGCATTTTACCAAAAAATTAATGTGTGACGCGACCCTGAATCTCTATAACGAGGTTAGGGAACTAAAGATGCAAAGGTCATCGGCCCATGGTTGAAGTCATTGTCTTTGTAACTGGCCTGGCGATTGGCGGGGGGCTGGCCTATTACATCGCCAGCAAACTGCTCGGACAGAATGACAAGGCTGTGATTTTGGTCGAACGAGAACGAGAGATTTTAAACCTTAAAAACGACTTGCGGACTAAGGACGAGAATAGCCAAATCGTCCAGAATCTTCTGTCGGATGAGCGGGTCAAAAATGCCGGATTGATCGCCAAGTCTCAGGCCGAAACCAAGGCCAATGAGGAGAAACAAAAACTCCTGCTCGAGGCCCAGGAATCCTTAACCGCGCAGTTTGCTCTGCTGTCGCAAAGGGCCCTCAGTCAAAACAATGATAGTTTTTTAAAACTGGCCCAATCGAATCTCGAGAAATTCCAACAGGCCGCGCAGGGCGATCTCGACAAACGCGGCCTGGCCATATCGGAACTGGTCAAGCCGATCAACGAGACCCTCGCCAAGGTCGAATCAACCCAACGGGAGATGGAGCGGGTGCGTGAAGGGGCCTATCAATCTGTCCTTTCTCAGGCCACCACCATGAAGGAAATGGCCGAAGGTTTGCGGCTCGAGACCGGCAACCTGACCAAGGCCCTGCGCAGCCCGACCATCCGCGGCCGGTGGGGAGAGATTCAACTGAAGCGGGTCGTCGAACTGGCTGGGATGTTGGAACATTGCGATTTTGATACCCAGGTCTCGACCAAGGGCGAGGGTGGGGTTCTGCGCCCCGATATGGTTGTGCATTTGCCGGGGCAAAAGACTCTGGTGATCGATGCCAAGGCTCCGTTGGAACATTACCTGTCATCGATTGAGGCGGCGGACGAGGCCCAGCGGGGTCTTCATTTAAAGAACCATGCGCGGGTGGTGGCTGACCATGTTAAGAAACTCGGGGCAAAATCCTATTATGATCAGTTTAACAATGCCCCGGAATTTGTCGTTTTATTTTTGCCGGGCGAGCATTTTTTTGCCGCTGCCCTCGAGATGGACGGCAGTTTGATCGAGGTTGGGGCCGACCTTAAGGTGATTATTGCGACCCCGACCACCCTGATTGCTCTGTTGCGGACGGTGGCCTATGGCTGGCGGCAGGATGCCTTGACCCAGAATGCCGCCAAGATTGCTGATCTCGGTAAGGAACTGTTTGATCGGCTGAGTAATTTTGGCGACCATTTTGGCCGGGTGGGGGAGAGTCTCAATCGCGCGGTCGAGAACTACGACAAGGCGGTGGGGACATTGGAATCACGGGTTTTTGTCACGGCGCGCAAATTCTCGGAATTGGAATCGACCCCCATCGATGGCAAGATTGAACCCCTCACGACCCTTGGTCGCACCACCCGCGAGGTCAAGCTGCTGGAGGGAAAGGGTTGAATCGGTTTTCTTTTTGACCTACCGACTATTCTCCATCTCCCGCTCCAGCCACAGGCGCGAAACCCGCTCGGCTGCCGAGTTCTGCGACAGGCGATCCGACAGGTTTTGCCAATCGACCAGATCGAGCGGCTGGTCTTGGTTAAAGCAGGAAAATACCACCGTCTCGACTCCGGTAATCGGGTCGATATGGCGTTGCAGACACTGGGCGCAGATCTCCTTCATCATACACTGCATGGGGGAGTTGATACTGCCAATCGCCTGATGGTGCGCCGACAGATAGGGTTTCAGAACCCCGTGCCGCGCCCGCGCTACCGCCGCCATCATCCGGTCGGAACCGATGGCGATGATTCGCTCAACCAGGGCCAGAGACACATCCCCAACATGACTTCCCAAATCGCCACGACCATAGGCCTCGATCGCCGCGACAATATTGCCGACAAAAACCCGGTCTTGAGGGCGCAACGGATTGGCGACAAATCCCGGCGCGACATCGCAGCACCAGATGATCTGGTCGGCGGCCTTCTCGATCTCCTCAATCTTGTAGCGATCACCGACCTGTTTATAGGCGGCAAAATAGATCACCCTTGAACCCGCCGCGCGAAAGGCCTGACCAATCGAAAAGAGTACCGCATTGCCTAAGCCCCCGCCGGCCAACAGAACCGTTTTCTCGTGAGTCTCGGTCGCCATGCCGGTCGGCCCCATCAGAATCACCGGCTCGCCCGGTTGCAACCGAGCGCAGAGAGATGAAGACCCACCCATCTCCAGCACAATCACCGAAACCAAACCGCGTTCCCGATCCACCGAGGCCCCGGTCACCGCCAATCCCTCCATCGCCAGAATCGTATCCTGAGTTTGCACCGCGTTGGTTTCGAAATTCTGCAAGCGGTAAAACTGTCCGGGCTGGAAATTCTCGGCGGCCATCGGGGCGTGAATCACCACCTCGACAATGGTGGGGGTCAGCCGCTCGACCCGCTCGACCCGTGCCAGCAATCCCTCGGCAAATTTCTGCCTAACCCGCGCAAAGTCCAACCCCTGCGGCGGATGGTTTTTTAACACCGCCGTCACCGCCGGATAGCCGCGTTTGGCACTGGCCATCGCCTTGACCACATTGCCGGCAAAGGATGGGTGCAGGTCGCCAAAAAACGACA